>PBWG01000043.1 GCA_002729115.1 Crocinitomicaceae bacterium
AGCGGGGCGAGCGAGCTGCCCGTCATCTGCATTGGCATGGATTTGCCTGCCATCATGGACCACGACGACGACGGAGACCTCGACATCATCACGTTCACGGAGACAGCCACCACGCTGTACCGCTTTCAAGGACAATCGCCTTGCGGCCTTGAACTCGTCTGCACCAACCGCTGCTACGGCATGTTGGAAGAGGCGGCCGAAAACAACGCCCTGTTCATCGGCGACGATTTCGAGTGTTCCTTCAACGTGGCAGATCCGGGCATCGTCGCACCCGAGGTGAATCGGACGGGACTTCACGCAGGAGGCGCGCTGACTTCCCTTCAACTCGAAGCAGGCGGCCCCAAGGATTTGTTGGTCAGCGACGTGACCTACCCTTCCACCATTGGGGTGGTGATGGAATCCTCAAGCGCAGGGTTGGACAGCGCCGTGTTTCTCGACACGGAATTCCCCGCCAACTTGTGGGGCGACCAAGCGGTCAACCTGCCGCGGTTTCCTGCCGCGTTCCACCTCGACGTGGACCTCGACGGCACCAAAGATTTGCTCTTCTCCCCCAACACCCCCCTCGAAACCAACGACGATGCAGGGGTGCACTGGTTCAAAAACACCGGTTCGGAGGACGCGCCGCTGTGGGCGTTTCAAGACAGCGCCTACCTCCAACGCGACATGATCGACATGGGGCGTGGGGCTTACCCGGTACTGACGGATTTTGACGGCGACGGCCTGCTCGACTTGGCTGTCGCCAACAAGGAGCGGCACGAGGGCATCGACCAAACCCCAGCCTTTGTGGCGTCGTACCGCAACGTCGGTTCCGCGAATCAGCCTCGCTTCGACAAGGTGAACGACGATTGGATTCCGTTGTCCACCTTCCAGATCGAGAGTGCCTATCCTGCTTTTGGAGATCTGGACGGCGATGGCGACATCGACGTCATCGTGGGCGATGAACTCGGGCTCCTCCACCGGTTTGACAACGTCGCCGAAGAAGGCGCATGGCCCAGCTATGTGCTCGCCGCGTTGTCCATTCCCGACGTCAACACTGGCAACGCCATCGACGTCGGGCAATTCGCCACCCCCCAACTTTTGGACATGGACGGGGACGGCGACTTGGACATGGTGGTCGGAGAGAAAAACGGGACGCTCACCTTGGTGGAGCAAGACGCCCTTGGCGCCTGGTCGGTGTACACCTCCCCCATCCACGGGGAAACCTGGGGCGGCCTGCTCGTGGACAACTTGCTTGGCATCAACGGGTATTGCGTTCCAGCGTTGACAGAAACCGAGGAGGGCCTTCGGGTCTTCGTGGCCAACGAAGTGGGCCGCGTTCAGGACTTCGGGGTTTTCACTGGAGATTGGGACGCCGACTTGGTGGAGGTCAACGACAACGTCTTCAACCTCCAACCAGGATTTCGAGCGGCCGCGGCCTTCGCCGACCTGAATCAAGACGGCCTCTTGGATGGGTTGATCGGCATCCAAAACGGCGGATTGCTTGCCTTCGAGGGGAGTGAGGGGTCCACGGAGACACTTGCCGAAACCGCCGTGCAAGATGCCTTCAACCCCCTCGTCATGCCCAACCCCGGACAAGAGGCGATTCAATGGAGCGCAGGACGCGTCGGCACAGGAGAACTCCAAGTCTGGAGCATCCATGGTCAACGGGTTCACCGCCAGTCTGTGGCCGGAATGGCGTCAGGAGGTCTCGACACCCGTGGTTGGGAGGCCGGGGCGTACATCCTGGTTTGGACCAACGACAAAGGAGCCCCCGAAGGCGCTCCTTTGACATGGATCAAGTTGCCAGACTGACTCAGAGGCTGAGGCGGTCCAACACGCCTTTGACGTCGCGCACCGCGGCCTCGCTGGTGCGGAGCAATTCCTTTTCGTCGTCGTTCAAGTCAAGCTCGATGATTTTCTCGATGCCGTTCTTGCCGAGAATCACGGGGACGCCGAGGTACAAGTCGTTCACGCCGTACTCGCCCTGCAACCACGCGCAGCAAGGGAAGACACGGCGCTGGTCGCGCACGATTGCTTCCACCATTTGGGCTGCGGCCGCGCCAGGTGCGTACCACGCTGAAGTGCCCAACAAGTTGACAATCTCACCTCCCCCCTTTTTGGTGCGCTCCACAATCGCGTCGAGCTTGTCGGCGTCGATCATCTCAGTCACAGGGATGCCGCCCACCGTGGTGTAGCGTGGAAGTGGCACCATGGTGTCGCCGTGGCCGCCCATCAACACCGCTTGAATGTCTTTGGGGCTCACATTCAACTCCTCCGCAAGGAAGGCGCGGTAACGTGCAGTGTCGAGGATGCCCGCCATGCCAAACACGCGCTTGCTGTCGATGTTGGCGTTCAAGTACGCGCAGTAGGTCATCACGTCCAAGGGGTTGGACACGATCACCAAAATGGCGTCAGGGCTGTGCTTCATGACGTTCTCCGTCACGGTCTTCACAATGCCTGCGTTGGTCGCGATCAAATCGTCGCGGCTCATCCCGGGCTTCCGAGGAAGTCCGCTGGTGATGACCACCACGTCAGAGCCTGCAGTTTTGGAATAGTCGTTGGTCGACCCCACTGTGCGAGTGTCGTACAGGTTGATGGGCGCGGTCTCCCAAATGTCAAGCGCCTTGCCCTCGGCAAAGCCATCCTTGATGTCCAACAACACAACTTCGTTGGCCACTTCTCGGGTGGCCAGCACATTTGCACAAGTGGCGCCTACGTTTCCGGCACCCACAACAGTCACTTTCATGAATCCAGGTTTTGGGATAGCAAAAGTACCCAAAGCCCCGCCCTCGGTCCACGGGGAGGTGCATCTTTGTTCCATGATTCCTCCACGACCCAACCTCAGTGTGACAGCTGCTTGGTGTTTCCTCTGGCTGACTGGTCACGCGCTTGCCCAGCCTGACGTGCACGACCGACCGCTCAACGCAGAGAACGCTAGGCCGTCGGGGGCCTATGGCGTGGACCACAGCACCTCGGATGCCAATGATCTGAGGCATGGCGTGTGGATCCGCGTGTACGGCGGTGGGGAATTGTACTACCTCGGCGAGTTCGACCATGGACGCCCGATTGGAGAATGGTGGTATTTCCGGGAAGACGGCACGGCCATCACGCACCTCCAACACGGCGAAAACCCGCTTGAATCCACCGTGCAGATGTTCACCCGCGATGGCCGCATGGCCGCCACGGGAGGCTACCTGCATCAGGACATCCGGGTCCGTGGTGACGTCCAAGCGTCGAGGCCCACCCCACCCGTGCGGCACGGGTCTTGGACGCTGTTCGACGGGGCTGGGAACATGACCACCCAGTTGAATTACGACCGCGGAGTGAAAGAGGGATTGGAAGAACGCTTTCTTCCTTCGGGGCAAGTCTTTGAGCGCGCCACCTATGTGGACGGCGAGTTGGATGGAACGTGGACAGCCTGGCACGACAACGGGCTTCCTCGCCAAGAAGTGACCTACCGCAACGGGACCTTGGACGGCCCCTTCAAGGCCTTTTACGGCGGCGGGCAACGTCTGAGCGAGGGCGCCTACCTGAACGGCGTGGAGGAAGGCAGCTGGAAATTCTACCTCGAAGATGGTCGGCTCCAGCACATCCACAGGTACCGAGACGGCCAACTGCTCGAGACCATCCGGGTCAACGGCACGTTCACCGAATGGCACGGCGAGGAGCGCCCCGCGTCCGAGTACACCTACAAAGACAAGCAACTGGACGGCCCTTTCCGAGAATGGCACGATCAGGGCGGGTTCGTGTTGGAAGATTTCAAAGACCCACAACTCGGAGAAACGTTGCAACGACGCGTGATGCGCGGCGTTCAAATCTCCAAAGAAGGCGAGTACGTCCAAGGGGAATTGGACGGTCCCGTGTACCACTACGATCCCGCGGGCCGACTGCTTAAAACGGAGCACTTCAACATGGGCACCCTCCAGCGCACCGACGCCGGCTGGTGAATCTCAGAGGCCAGATCAGTACCCGTACTTCGACTTCCACAGCTGGCGCAACCACTCGCGTGTCGCCTGCTCTCGGGGGTTGTTGCCCGGTTCGTAAAACACCGTTCCTTCCATGCCCTTCGGCAGGCATTCCTGGCCGCTGAATTGCCCCGACGCTTCGTGATCGTAGGCGTAACCCTTGCCGTAACCCAAGTCCTTCATGAGCCTGGTCGGGGTGTTCCTCAGCGCCAAGGGCACAGCGGCTTCGCCGTGGGTTTGGATCCAATGTTGAGCTTGCCCAATCGCCTTGTACGAAGCGTTGCTCTTGGGGCTGGTGGCCAAATACACGGCGCACTGCGACAACACGATGCGCGCTTCTGGCCAACCGATCCGCTCCACCGCCGCGAAGGTGTTGTTGGCCAGCACCAACGCCGTGGGGTTGGCGTTGCCGATGTCTTCGGAGGCTGAAATCAAGAGGCGACGTGCGATGAACTTGGGGTCCTCTCCGCCTTCCACCATGCGTGCCAAATAATACACGGCGGCATTGGGGTCGCTGGCCCGAATGCTCTTGATGAACGCGCTCACCACGTCGTAGTGCTGCTCGCCCCCCTTGTCGTAGTTGGATGGCGTGTTCTGAATGGTCTCCAGCACCTTGTCGTTGGTGACGACGCGGTGGCCATCGGCGTCGGGCGCCAGGCTGTCCACGACCAATTCCAGGGTGTTCAACAGCCTTCTGGCGTCGCCACCGCTCGCCCTCAGCAAGGCTTCTGTTTCCTCCAACTTGACCGCCTTCGCCGCCATGTCGGCATCTCCACTCAGCGCACGTGCCATGAGGCCCTGGAGCACTTCTGCCGAGAGTGGCTCAAGCACGTAGGTTTGACAGCGGCTCCGCAAAGCCGGAATGACTTCGAACGAAGGGTTCTCCGTCGTGGCGCCCAACAGCGTGACGGTTCCCGCCTCCACCGCACCGAGCAAACTGTCCTGCTGGGACTTTGAAAACCGGTGAATCTCGTCGATGAACAACAAGGCCCGCCCCGCAAACATGCCGTCACGCTTCACGGAATCCAACACGTTGCGCACGTCCTTGACCCCGCTGTGGATGGCGCTCAAGCTGTGGAACGGCCTTCCCGACTCCTGGGCAATCAGCCGCGCCAGCGTGGTTTTGCCCACGCCAGGTGGTCCCCACAGAATCATGCTGGGCAACGTCCCTGCCCGCATGGCCTGACGCAGCACGGCCCCGTCCCCGACCAAGTGGGCTTGTCCGACGTAACCGTCGAGCGTGGTGGGCCTCATCCGCTCGGCCAGTGGCGCTTTTCCTTGCATGGGATGCATGCGGTTAAGTTCGAGGTTCTGGACGGTGACGCCTTGGATGGACGGCACTTTTCTCAGGTCGGTTGTGCTTCCATCGCTTGTGTGACCACAACCAGCGAGGAGGGTCCATGGCAATCTCCCGCTCCAGCTTGGCCAAGCATCGATCCAGCAATTCCCCCTCTTCCAACCTCTCTTCGCCGTCGCAGACCAATTCGTACGTCAACGAATATTGCCAGGACCCATGGCGTCGAATGCTGGCGTACACCACGGCCATGTCGTACAGCTTGGACCATTGTTCCAATCCATAGAACACCGCCGTTTCTGTGCCAAGGAACGTGGTCCACCAAGATTTGGAGGGGTCGGCCGGACTTTGGTCAAACCCCATGACCACCGCCACAGGATCCCCGTGCTGGGCGACATTCATCCAAGCACGCCCTTCTTTGGTCGGCACCATTTCCAGCCCAAACCGTTGGCGGGAAGACCGCATCAACTTGTCCGCCCTGGGGTCGCTGAGCTTTTTGTACAGGGCCATGGATCGGTGGGGCAATGCCTGATTCAACGTCACGGCGCTCCACTCCCAGTTGTTCATGTGGCCGCCGGCCACCAACACGTGTTTCCCTTGGTCGTGCAAGGCTTGGACCACCTCGACGTTGTGGTGAGGCATGCCGGACTCCACGTCCTTTTGGGACATGGTGAAGAGCTTGGCCGACTCGACCAACAGCTGCATGAAGTGGCGCTGAAACGTCACAAACCACACCGCGCGCGTCCACCCTGAAGCCCCTGGAAACGCCCGCTTGAAGTTGGCGCGCACGACTTTGCCCCGGTACCCGCCCAACAGGCAAGCGAGCACGGTCAATTTCCACGCCAAGACGGTCAACATCCACTTGGGCAGCCGCCCAATCCGCTTCATCCAAATCATGGGGTCAAGATCGCTTTGTGTTCCACCACGCCGAAGTCGACGTCACCCACCTTTCTCCTTCTCGGGTCAACACCAATCCATCGTGGGCCAAATTCACCCCTGTGGGCAAGGCCGCGTCACGAGATGAATGGGTGCCCATCAGATGGCTGAGGTGGGTGAACCACGTTTGTTTGGCCCCCACTTGCGCGGCCACCTCCAGCGCTTCCTCCAAGTTGAAGTGGCTGTAATGGGGCTTAGGCCTCAGGGCATTCAAAATCAACACCTTCACGCCTTGGAGCCTCGCCATGGTCGATTCCGGCAACGCGCTGGCGTCTGTGATGTAGGCCAAATCCCCAGCCACGAACCCATGGATGGGCAATTTGCCGTGGGTCACCGGCACCGCCTCCAACGAGAGTTGCCCGACTTGAACCGTCCCATGGTCTTCGATGGGCAAAATCTTCACGTTGGGCACCCCACCGTGTCGGCCCTCTTCAAACGCGTAGTGAAAATCCCGGCGCAAGGCTTCCTCCACCCGCGCGGACGCGTGCAAAGGCATGGTGGCCTTCTGCATGTAATTGAACGGCCGCACGTCGTCCATGCCGGCGAGGTGGTCTTTGTGTTCGTGGGTGTACACCACCCCGTCCAACTTCGTCACCCCCTCTCGCAGCATTTGCATCCTGAAATCTGGACCGGTGTCCACCACCAAGCGGGTGGCGTCGCTTTCCATCATCACAGAAGTGCGAAGCCGCTGGTCGCGCGGGTCGTCGGAGCGGCACACCTGGCACGAGCATCCAATGATCGGCACCCCCTGGGACGTCCCAGTTCCCAAGAACACGAGGCGTTTCAATCTCTCCGCTTCTCCAATGGCCATGGCGCGAAGGTATCCTTACCTTTGATACAAACCTCGATCTCTACGCCGTGGACTTGGAACGCGTCATCCTCTCAGCCAAACAAAAGGCCCTTCGGATCAACCTCAATCCGGACCTCTACGGCACGTTCGCAGAGATCGGCGCAGGCCAAGAGGTGGTGCGTCATTTCTTCCGCGCGGGCGGGGCGTCCGGCACGATCGCCAAGACCATCTCGGCGTACGACAAAGATTTCAGCGACGCGATCTACGGCAAGGAAGCGAAAGGGCGCTACGTGTGCGAGGCACGCATCGACAAGATGCTCGACCACGAGTACAACCTGATTGAAGAGCGCATCACGCGGGAGGACCACCCCACGAAGCAATACTTCGCGTTCGCCGACACCGTGGCCACGATCAACTACCACAAGACCATTCAGGGTCACGGTTGGTTTGGCATCCGGTTCCAAACGTCCGCCGAAAGCGAGCCCAGCGAGATCATCCTGCACGCCCGCTTTCACGAGCAAGACGCCTTGCTTCAACAGCAAACGGCGGGCATGCTCGGCGTGAACCTCATCTACGGGGCCTTCTACTTCTACAAGCGCCCCAAGGAGGTCCTTCAGAGCTTGTACGACAACCTCGACCGAGACCAGTTGGAAATCGACATGGTGCAAATGAACGGCCCAGCCTTCGCCGACGTCGACAACCGCCTTTTGTCGCTTCAGCTTGTCAAGCAAGGCATGACCGATGCCGTGATTTTCTCCCCCGACGGCCGCAACCGCCAGGCCGCCGACGTGCTGTACAAGAAGAACATTTTGGCCATCCGCGGAAGCTTCCGCCCCGTGACCAAAGTGAACATCGACATGATCGCCAAGGGACTGGCGATGTTCAAGCAAGAAAACAAGGTCGACCCCGAGAACATTCAGGTGCTGTTCGAAATCACGTTGAACAACCTCAGTGCCGAGGGCAACATCGACGAGCAAGACTTCCTTGACCGTGCGGACGTCCTCTGCAGCATTGGACAAACGGTCCTCATCAGCAACTACAAGAAGTACTACAAGCTGGTGGAGTTCTTCTCTCGCCACACCAAAAAGCGCATGGGCGTCATCATGGGCGCGGCCACGATGGTGGAAATCTTCAACGAGAAGTACTATCGCAACCTCAACGGGGGCATCCTCGAAGCGTTTGGCATTCTCTTCTCCCGAGACCTGCGCATCCTCCTCTACCCATGGAAGGATGAAGAATCTGAAGCCCTTTGGACGTCAGAGACCACGCCGATCCACCCTCGACTCAAGCCACTTTACGACTACCTCGTGTTCAACAAGCGCATCCTGGACATCGAGGATTACGACCCCGAGGTGTTGTCCATCTTCAGCAGGACCGCGCTTGAAAGCATCAAACGTGGGGACGACGCTTGGGTCAACATGGTGCCTGACTTTGTGGACCGCGTCATCAAGGAGAACTGCCTGTTCGGCTTCTGTGGCACCGACAAACCCGACGCTTCGTCGTCCGGCGAGGACCCTGCCACAGCTGCTGCCCGCGCCATCGAACAACAGTGACGGCAGAGAACGTCCCGTCTTCCCAACACCGGGCAAGAAAAAAGGCACCTCCATGGAGGTGCCTTTTCATGTTCGGATTGGCTGGAATCAGTCTTCCTGAGAAGATGCGTGCTCGACGAGGGCGTCGAATTCTTCGCGTGATCCCACCTTCAGGTCGGAAAACTTGCGTGTGCCTGTTCCCGCTGGGATCAAGTGGCCCACAATCACGTTCTCCTTCAAGCCCAGCAGGTGGTCCTGCTTGCCGCTCACAGCCGCCTCGTTCAACACCTTCGTGGTTTCCTGGAAGGAAGCCGCAGAGATGAAGGACTTGGTCTGCAAGCTGGCGCGCGTGATGCCCTGCAAGAGCGGACGAGACGTCGCTGGAATGGCGTCGCGGCTTTCCACCTTGGCAAGGTCGCGGCGGGTCAGCGAGCTGTTCTCGTCGCGCAAACGACGGGCAGACACCATTTGTCCCACTTTGAGTTGGTCAGATCCTCCTGCGTCGGTCACCACCACCATGCCAAACATGCGGTCGTTTTCGTTCAAGAAGTCGGCCTTCTCCACGATTTGCTTCTCGAGGAATTGGGTGTCGCCACCGTCTTCGATGACCACCTTCTTCATCATCTGGCGGACGATGACCTCGAAGTGCTTGTCGTTGATCTTCACACCTTGCAAGCGGTAGACATCCTGGATTTCATTCACGATGTACTCCTGCACAGCAGTGGGGCCCATGATGTTCAAGATGTCGTTGGGCGTCACTGCACCGTCAGACAAAGGCATTCCTGCCTTCACGAAGTCGTTGTCCTGCACCAAGATGTGCTTTGACAACGGCACCATGTATTTGAACTTGTCTCCTGTGCGCGCCTCCACGATGACTTCGCGGTTGCCTCGCTTGATCTTGCCGTAGCTCACGATGCCGTCCACTTCGGACACCACCGCAGGGTTGGATGGGTTCCGAGCTTCGAACAATTCGGTCACCCTGGGGAGACCCCCGGTGATGTCACCGGACTTGCCCGCAACACGTGGAATCTTGCACAAGATGAGGCCTTTGCCCACCTTGTCCCCTTCCTTCACCGCGAGGTGAGCGCCCACAGGCAGAGAGTACGTGCGGAGCACTTCCTTCTTCTTGCCCATGATGAGGACTGCTGGGTTCTTCTTCTTGTCGCGTGTCTCGGTGATCACGATCTCACGGAAACCGGTTTGCTCGTCGAGCTCCTCACGGTAGGTCACTCCTTCTTCGATGCTCTCAAAGGCCACTATGCCTTCTTCTTCCGAAATGATGACGTTGTTGTAAGGATCCCACTCGCACACCGCCGTGTCCTTCTTGATCTTCTTGCCGTCCTTGACGAACAACACAGAGCCATATGGAAGCACCGTGGTGCTCAGCGCCACGTTGGTGGCGGGGTCCATGACCTTGAATTCAGAAGAACGCGACACGACGACCACTTCCTTCTCGCCTTCGGCGTTGGTGCGGTCCACAGTGCGCAACTCGTCGATTTCCACAACACCTTCGTGCTTGGTGCGGATTTGGTTCTCGTCCGAGATCTTCGATGCAGTACCACCCACGTGGAACGTACGCAGCGTCAACTGCGTTCCAGGTTCCCCGATGGACTGCGCCGCAATCACTCCCACAGCCTCCCCTGTCTGCACAGGACGGTTGGTGGCGAGGTTCTTGCCGTAGCACTTGGCGCAAACCCCTTGACGAGACTCGCAGGTCAAGACCGAGCGAACTTCGACTTCCTGCACACCCGCTTCCTCGATGGCTTTGGCCATGGCAGGGGTGATCAGTTCACCGCCTGCGACCATCACCTCCTCCGAGGTGGGGTGCAACACGTCTTCCAACGCCGTACGGCCTTCGATGCGGTCGCCAATGCCTTCCACGATTTCGTCGTTTTGACGCAATGGAGTCACGGTCAATCCACGCAAGGTGTGGCAGTCCTCTTCGGTGATGATGACGTCTTGGGCGACGTCCACCAAACGACGGGTCAAGTAACCCGCATCGGCCGTTTTCAATGCCGTGTCCGCAAGACCTTTCCGCGCACCGTGTGTCGAAATGAAGTACTCGAGGATGGACAAGCCCTCCTTGAAGTTCGACAGGATGGGGTTCTCGATGATGTCCTGACCTCCCGTCGCAGACGACTTCTGAGGCTTGGCCATCAAACCACGCATGCCGGACAACTGACGGATTTGCTCCTTCGATCCACGTGCACCTGAGTGCATCATCATGTAAATCGAGTTGAAGCCTTGCTTGTCGCTTTCCAAGCGATCCATCAAGATGTTGGTCAAACGAGAGTTGGTGTGTGTCCAGATGTCGATAATCTGGTTGTAACGCTCGTTGTTGGTGATCAGACCCATGTTGTAGTTGTCCATCACCTCGCCCACTTGGGCTGTGGCTTTGGCCACCAACTTCTCCTTCTCGGGCGGGATGATGACGTCGTTCAAGTTGAACGACAAACCTCCCTTGAAGGCCATGGTGAATCCGAGTTCCTTGATGTCATCCAAGAACTGCGCTGTGCGAGGCACACCCACGCTGTTCAAGACGTGAGAGATGATGCCGCGGAGCGACTTCTTGGTCAACAGTTCATTGATGAAGCCTGCTTCCTGGGGGACGTGCTCGTTGAACATCACACGGCCGCAAGTGGTCTCGATCATCGACGCTTCTCCGTGGATGTCCACGTAGCGCATGGTGATGCTGGCGTGCAAGTCCAAACGGCCTTCTTGGTGGGCGATGCGCACCTCCTCAGGAGAGTAGCACACCATGCCTTCCCCTTTGACCACGTGGTCCTTGGAGCTCTTGCGCTCTTTTGTGATGTAGTACAAGCCCAACACCATGTCCTGTGAAGGAACCGCAATCGGCGCACCATTCGCAGGGTTCAAAATGTTGTGCGAACCAAGCATCAACAGCTGCGCCTCCAAAATGGCTGCAGAGCCCAAAGGCAGGTGAACCGCCATTTGGTCCCCGTCAAAGTCGGCGTTGAAGGCCGTGCAAGCCAGAGGGTGCAACTGGAGCGCCTTGCCTTCAATCAGCTTGGGCTGGAAGGCCTGGATGCCGAGGCGGTGCAGGGTTGGTGCACGGTTGAGGAGTACAGGGTGTCCCTTCATCACGTTCTCCAAAATGTCCCACACCACAGGCTCCTTCGCGTCCACAATCTTCTTGGCGCTTTTCACGGTCTTGACCACGCCGCGCTCGATCATCTTGCGGATGATGAACGGCTTGTACAATTCCGCAGCCATGTTTTTGGGCATGCCACACTCGTGGAGCTTGAGGTCAGGTCCCACGACGATGACCGAACGTGCGGAGTAGTCCACACGCTTGCCCAACAGGTTCTGACGGAAGCGTCCCTGCTTTCCTTTCAAGCTGTCGCTCAAGGACTTCAAAGGACGGTTGCTCTCCGTCTTCACTGCACTGGACTTGCGACTGTTGTCAAACAAGCTGTCCACCGCTTCCTGAAGCATGCGCTTCTCGTTGCGCAAAATCACCTCAGGTGCCTTGATCTCCACCAAACGCTTCAAGCGGTTGTTGCGGATGATCACGCGGCGGTACAAGTCGTTCAAGTCAGAAGTCGCAAAGCGGCCACCGTCAAGCGGCACCAAGGGGCGCAACTCTGGCGGAATCACTGGCACGACCTTCACCACCATCCACTCCGGAGAGTTTTCAATGCGGCTGTTGGCGTCGCGCAAGGACTCCACCACTTGCAAACGCTTGAGCTTTTCGCTTTTGCGCTGCTGAGACGTCTCGGTGTTGGCTTCGTGACGAAGTGAGAAGCTCAATTCGTCCAAATCCAAGTTCGCGAGCAAGTCGTGCACCGCGTCGGCACCCATCTTGGCCACAAACTTGTTGGGGTCCTTGTCGTCGAGGTATTGGTTTTCCTTCGGCAACGCATCCACGATGTCGAGGTACTCGTCCTCGGTGAGCAAGGTGTACGCGTCTTTCTTGTCGCCCTCCGGCACCTCAGCGATGCCCTGGTTGATCACCACGTAACGCTCATAGTAGATGATTTGGTCGAGCTTCTTGGAAGGAATGCCGAGCAAGTAACCAATCTTGTTGGGCAAGCTCTTGAAGTACCAAATGTGCACCACGGGCACCACCAAGTTGATGTGGCCCATGCGCTCACGACGCACCTTCTTCTCGGTGACTTCCACACCGCAACGGTCGCACACAATGCCCTTGTAGCGAATGCGCTTGTACTTGCCGCAGTGGCATTCGTAATCCTTGACAGGACCGAAAATTCGTTCGCAGAACAAACCGTCGCGTTCAGGCTTGTAGGTGCGGTAGTTGATCGTCTCAGGCTTCAGCACCTCTCCGTGTGAGGCTTCCAGAATGCGCTCTGGAGAAGCCAAGGAGATGGTGATGGTGTTGAAGTCGCTGCTCAACTGCTGGGGGTTGTTTTGTTGGAACATGGTTGAGGGATCAATCGAGTGAAACAGTCAAACCGAGGCCGCGCAATTCGTGCATCAACACGTTGAACGATTCTGGGATGCCAGGCGTTGGCATCACATCGCCCTTCACAATGGACTCGTAAGCCCGTGCACGTCCTTGGACGTCGTCGGACTTGACCGTGAGAATTTCTTGGAGGATGTTGGCCGCACCGAAGGCTTCCAAAGCCCACACCTCCATCTCACCGAAGCGCTGGCCACCGAACTGGGCCTTACCTCCGAGAGGCTGCTGGGTGATCAACGAGTATGGACCAATGCTCCGTGCGTGCATCTTGTCGTCNACCATGTGGCTGAGCTTGATCATGTAGATCACACCCACNGTGGCAGGCTGGTCNAAACGCTCGCCCGTGCCGCCGTCGTACAAGTGGGTCACNCCAAANTCNGGCACACCGGCTTCTTCAGTCAGCGCACAGATTTCGCTGATGGGGGCGCCGTCGAAAATGGGGGTGGCAAACTTGCGACCCAACTTCTCTCCGGCCCAACCCAACACGGTTTCGTAAATCTGACCGAGGTTCATACGAGAAGGGACACCCAATGGGTTCAACACGATGTCGACCGGGGTGCCGTCCTCCAAGAATGGCATGTCCTCCTGGCGCACAATGCGGGCCACGATGCCCTTGTTCCCGTGACGTCCGGCCATCTTGTCACCCACTTTCAGCTTGCGCTTCTTGGCCACGTAGACCTTCGCGAGTTTGACGATGCCTGCTGGCAACTCGTCACCGACAGTCACTTGGAATTTCTTGCGCTTGTACACGCCCAAGAGGTCGTTGTACTTGAGGTTGTAGTTGTGAATGAGGCGGGCAGCCAATGCGCTGTTGCCTGCATCGCGGATCCAGCCGTCGCCGTTGATGATCAAGAAGTCCAAGCTTGAGAGCACCTTCTGGGTGAACTTGACGCCTTTCTTGACCTGCTCTTCTTTGTAGTAGTTGAAGACACCCTGGCTGACCTTGCCACCCACGATCTTCATCAACTTCTCCACGAGCAACTTCTTCAACGCCGCGGCCTCCTTGTCGAAGTCCTTGTCGATCGATTCCAAGATGGCCTTGTCGCTCGCCTTGGACTTGCGGTCCTTGACAGCGCGGCTGAAGAGCCTCTTGTCGATGACCACACCTTGGCCTGAAGGAGGCATTTTCAAGGAGGCGTCCTTGACGTCTCCTGCCTTGTCGCCGAAGATGGCACGCAAGAGCTTCTCTTCAGGGCTGGGGTCAGACTCCCCTTTGGGTGTGATTTTTCCGATGAGGATGTCCCCCTCTGTCACTTCCGCACCGATGCGAATCAGTCCGTGCTCGTCGAGGTCCTTGGTGGCTTCCTCACTGACATTTGGAATGTCGTTGGTGAGTTCCTCCACACCGCGCTTGGTGTCGCGCACTTCCAAGACGTACTCGTCCACGTGCAATGACGTGAAGACATCCTCGCGCACCACGCGCTCAGAAATCACAATCGCGTCCTCAAAGTTGTAGCCCTGCCATGGCATGAAGGCCACCTTCATGTTTTGACCGAGGGCGAGTTCACCTTTCTGTGTGGAGTAACCTTCCACCAAAATTTGGCCGGCCGTCACCTTCTCACCTTTCGCCACCATGGGCTTGAGGTTCATGCACGTGCCTTGGTTGGTCCGTGAGAACTTGGTGAGGTTGTACACGCGCAGGTCCGATTCGAACGACACGAGCAAGTCGTTGTCGTCCATGTCATGACGCACGTGAATCTCGTTGGCATCGACGTACTCCACCACACCGTTGCGCTCTGAACGCAACAACACGCGAGAGTCGCGCGCCACTGGCGCCTCCACGCCTGTGCCCACGATGGGTGAGTTTGGACGCATCAACGGCACCGCCTGACGCATCATGTTCGAGCCCATCAAAGCACGGTTGGCGTCGTCGTGCTCCAAGAATGGAATCAACGAGGCCGCGATGGAGGCGATCTGGTTGGGCGCCACGTCCATGTACTGAAGCTCTTCCGGCTTCACAATCGGGAAGTCGCCTTCCAAGCGTGCCTTCACAGCTTCGTTTTCGAACGCACCGTCGTTTTTGATCGGGGCGTTCGCCTGGGCGATCAATGCGCTGTCCTCCTCTTCGGCAGACAAGTACACAATGCCGTCCTCGTTGGTGGCCGCCTTGCCTCCCTCGACCTTGCGGTAAGGGGTTTCGATGAAGCCCAAACGGTTCACCTTGGCGTACACACACAAGCTTGAGATCAATCCAATGTTCGGACCTTCTGGGGTCTCGATGGTGCAAAGACGACCGTAGTGCGTGTAGTGCACATCACGCACCTCAAAGCCTGCGCGCTCGCGGCTCAATCCACCTGGACCCAACGCGGAGATGCGACGCTTGTGTGTCACCTCACTCAGCGGGTTGGTTTGGTCCATGAATTGAGACAGCTGGTTCGTTCCGAAAAAGCTGTTGATCACGGAGCTCAACGTCTTGGCGTTGATCAAGTCGGTCGGGGTGAAGACCTCGTTGTCGCGCACGTTCATGCGCTCACGGATGGTCCGCGCCATCCGAGCCAGGCCCACACCAAACTGAGAGTACAACTGCTCACCGACCGTGCGAATGCGACGGTTGCTGAGGTGGTCGATGTCGTCCACGTCCGTGTTGCTGTTCACCAAGTCCAGCAGGGTCTTGATGATGCGGATGATGTCGTCCTTGGTCAAGGTGCGAGCCTCCTCTCCCTCAATGCCCAACTTGCGGTTGATGCGGAAACGTCCCACTTCACCCAAATCGTAGCGTTGCTCAGAGAAGAACAGCTTGTCGATCACGCCGCGCGCAGTCTCCAAATCTGGTGGCTCCGCATTCCGCAGTTGACGGTAGATGTATTCCACCGCTTCCTTCTCCGAGTTGGAGCTGTCCTTGTGGAGCGTGTTGTAGATGATGGCGAAGTCGCCCTGGTTCACGCCTTCCTTGTGGAGGATGATGGTCTTGGACCCTGAGTCCAAAATCTGCTCGATGTGCTCCTTCTCGAGCACGGTCTCACGCTCGAGGATCACCTCGGTGCGCTCGATGGAGACCACCTCTCCGGTGTCCTCCTCCACGAAGTCCTCGACCCACGTCTTCAACACACGGGCGGCAAGTGGACGGCCGAGCGCACGCTTCAGGCCTGCTTTGGTCACCTTGACCTCGTCGGCCAAGTTGAAAATGCCCAAAATGTCGCGGTCTGTCTCGTACCCAATGCTGCGAAGCAACGTGGTCACAGGCAACTTCTTCTTCCGGTCGATGTACGCGTACATCACGCCGTTGATGTCGGTGGCGAATTCAATCCAAGACCCTTTGAATGGAATGATTCGCGCCGAGTGCAACTTGGTGCCGTTGGCGTGGCGGCTTTGGCCGAAGAACACACCTGGCGAACGGTGAAGCTGGTTTACGATGACACGCTCCGCGCCGTTCACCACGAATGAGCCCTGGGGGGTCATGTAGGGGATGGTTCCCAAATACACGTCCTGGACGATGGTCTCGAAGTCCTCGTGTTCAGGATCGGTGCAGTACAACTTCAGCTTGGCCTTCAACGGAACGCTGTAGGTCAAACCCCGCTCCAAACATTCTTGAATGCTGTAGCGGGGAGGATCGATGAAGTAATCGAGAAACTCGAGAACGAACTGATTGCGGGTGTCCGTGATGGGGAAGTTCTCACTGAACACCTTGAACAGTCCCTCCGTCATCCGGTTTTCCGGGTTCGTTTCCAGTTGGAAAAATTCCTGGAAGGAACGGAGTTGAATGTCCAAGAAATCAGGGTGCTCCAGGGGAAGAGCCACGCTGCCAAAGTTGGTGCGCAGGGGGTTGGAGTTGGGGTTGGCCAGGGTCATGGTCGTTTGGTCTTATCAAAGGTCAAACAGAGGGTGAAGGTTGAATGTTGAAAGCCGTTGAAAACGAGACTTTCAAAAAGCAGACAAGGGCGGGGACCTTCTCCCCGCCCGTGCCTTTAAAGCTCGGGGTTGTGCTTACTTGAGCTCAACCTCAGCGCCTGCTTCCTCGAGTTGGGTCTTCAAGGCCTCAGCCTCGTCCTTTGGAATGCCCTCCTTGATTGGAGAAGGTGCGCCGTCAACGATTTCCTTGGCTTCCTTCAAGCCGAGTCCGGTGAGCTCTTTCACGAGCTTGACCACTGCGAGCTTGGAGCCGCCAGCGGCCTTCAAGATCACGTCAAATTCGGTCTTCGCTTCACCGCCACCTTCGCCGCCACCAGCGGCAGGTCCAGCAACTGCAACAGCAGCAGCAGCGGGTTCGATACCGTACTCCTCCTTGAGGATTTCAGCGAGTTCGTTCACCTCCTTCACAGTGAGGTTCACCAACTCTTCAGCCATAGCTTTCAAATCAGCCATAATGATTGGATTGGATTGTTTTCAAAGATTGTATTGAGGTGTCAAGCTCAGCTGCGTTCTTGCAGCGCCTTGACCAGACCAGATAGGGTGTTTCCACCAGAGTTCAACGCACCGATGACGTTCTTCGCAGGAGATTGCAGCAACGCAATGACGTCTGCAATGACCTCCTCCTTCGACTTGATGGCGGTCAACGCCTCCAAGTTGTTGTCGCCCAGGTACGTGGCTTCTTCGACATATGCGCCTTTCAAAACCGGCATGTCGTGCTTCTTGCGGAATTCCTTCAGCACGCGTGCTGGGGCGTTTCCGACGTCGCCGACGAGAAGGGCCGTTTGGCCTTTGAGCACGTCGTAGAGTTCCGAGTAATCCCGGTCCTCGATGCGCTCCATCGCCTTGCGCAGCAGGGTGTTTTTCACCACGCGCACACGGATGTCCTTCTTGTAACATTCACGGCGGAGGCTTGTCGTGGATTCAGAGTCCAGTCCACTGGCATCTGTCAAGTACACGACGTTCTTCTCCGCAAGCATCTGCACAAGCTCGTCGATCAATTGATCTTTTTCAGTTCGAGTCATGATGAGTCAATTTGCGAATCAGGCCGTTGCCGTCTTCTGTTCGATTTTGATTCCAGGACCCTGCGTGGAGCTCATCGAAATGCTCTTCATGTAGGTTCCTTTGGCACTGGAGGGCTTCAAACGCATCAGGGTGTTGATGAGCTCAGCGGCATTCTCCTCAATCTTCGCCGCGTCGAAAGACACTTTGCCGACGGAGGCATGCACGATGCCAAACTTGTCCACCTTGAAGTCAATTTTACCTGCCTTCACATCTGTCACAGCCTTTCCAACTTCCATGGTCACAGTGCCCGATTTCGGGTTGGGCATGAGGCCACGTGGTCCGAGAACTCGGCCCAACGCACCCACCTTGCCCATGACCTGGGGAGTGGTAATGATTACATCCACATCGGTCCATCCGCCTTTGATCTTCGTCACGTAGTCGTCCAACCCAACGTGGTCGGCACCGGCGTCCTTCGCTTCCTGCTCTTTGTCAGGCGTGCAAAGCACCAGCACACGTACGTTTTTGCCTGTCCCGTGAGGGAGGCTCACCGTTCCACGAACCATTTGGTTCGCTTTCCGGGGGTCTACGCCAAGGCGCACAGCGAGGTCTACTGTTGCATCGAACTTGGTGGTCGAAGTCTCTTTCACGAGGGCAGAGGCTTCAGCCAAGCTGTACAGCTTTTCCGAGTCGATTTTTCCAGCGACCGCTTTCTGGTTCTTAGTTAGTCGTCCCATGTTGCGCGGTTTGTGACTTAGAAGGGGGCTTCTCCGATGACGTTGATGCCCATGCTACGTGCAGTCCCCGCCACCATCCGCATTGCGGATTCGACAGAGAAGCAGTTCAAGTCGGGCATCTTGTCTTCTGCAATCACGCGTACTTGGTCCCAAGTGACTTTGCCCACCTTGCTCCGGTTGGATTCCGAAGAACCCTTCTTGAGCTTGGCGGCCTCCATCAATTGCACTGCGGCCGGTGGGGTCTTGATGACAAAGTCAAAAGACTTGTCGCCATAGACCGTGATGACCACAGGAAGCACCTTCCCCGCTTTATCTTGAGTTCGAGCATTAAACTGCTTGCAGAACTCCATGATGTTCACACCCTTGGCACCCAAAGCGGGTCCCACAGGGGGTGACGGGTTGGCGGCACCACCGCGTATTTGCAGCTTGATTAGTCCAGCTACTTCTTTAGCCATTGATCATGTATTTGAACAGTCCTCCACCCGCGCAAAGGGAAGCATTTAGGGACATTGCGGAGAGCTTCGGCTGTCTGTTCCGTTGATTAGCTTTCTTTTTCAACCTGGAGGTAGCCAAGCTCCACAGGCGTCTTGCGCCCGAAGATTTTGACCATCACCTTCAGTTTCTTCTTTTCTTCATTCACCTCCTCGATGTTGCCGTGGAAACCGTTGAAAGGACCGTCCGTCACTTTCACCAGTTCTCCGACCACATATGGGATGTTGATTTCCTCATCGGTGTCAGCCAGGTCGTCGACCACACCCAGGATGCGGTTGACCTCGCTTTGACGCAACGGAAGGGGTTCTCCACGCTTCTCAGCGCCAAGAAATCCAATCACGTTGGTGACGTTTCGAATGATGTGTGGCACCTCGCCGACCAACGATGCCTCAATGTACACGTAACCTGGGAACAGGTTGCGCTCCTTCGAGACCTTCTTGCCGTTGCGAATGGTGAAGACTTTTTCCATGGGAATCAGCACCTGCCCCACATAGTCCTGCAATCCCGCCGCAGCGATTTCAGTTTCCACGGTTTCTTGAACGCGCTTCTCCTGACCGCTCACTGCGCGGACGACGTACCACTTCTTGTCGATTTCACTCATGATGAGAGAGGCTGCGGGCCCTTAGAGCAATTGGTAAATCACGCCCACCACACCGCTCCAAAGAGCGTCTGCGGCGTTGACACCAAACACCCAGTCCATGGCGGACACGATGAAGGCAATCAACAGGCTGGCCACAAAAACCAAGACTGCAGATTCCTGCAATTCACGCCAGGAAGGCCAAGTGACCTTGGTCTGGAGTTCTTGAACAGAAGCCTGCAAGTATTCAGTAAACGAAGACATGTTGTCAGTTTTTAGCACGGGCGGCAGGGCTCGAACCTGCAACCAATGGTTTTGGAGACCACTACTCTACCAATTGAGCTACGCCCGTAGATGGAGGAAGAAGGAACCCCCGAAAGGGAACCTTCTTCCTAAGATTTGGATGGGTCAGAAACCCCTCGAATCAGTCGAGGATTTCAGTCACCTGGCCAGCACCCACGGTACGTCCACCCTCACGGATGGCGAAACGCAGACCCTTGTCCATTGCAATCGGTGCGATGAGCTGCACGTCAATGGTGACGTTGTCACCAGGCATGACCATCTCACGACCCGCTTCCAAAGAAATCTCGCCAGTCACGTCCGTTGTGCGGAAGTAGAACTGTGGGCGGTAATTGTTGTGGAATGGGGTGTGACGGCCACCTTCTTCTTTCTTGAGGATGTAGACCTCACCCTTGAAATGGGTGTGAGGCGTGATGCTGTTTGGAGCAGCGATCACCATGCCACGACGGATGTCCTTCTTGTCGATGCCGCGGAGCAACAAACCAACGTTGTCACCTGCTTCACCGCGATCCAAGATCTTGCGGAACATCTCCACACCAGTGATGGTGGTCTTTTGCTTTTCAGCAGCCATGCCGATGATGTCCACTTCGTCGCCGGTGTTGATCACACCAGTTTCGATACGACCAGTCGCCACAGTGCCGCGGCCGGTGATGGTGAACACGTCCTCGATGGACATCAAGAAAGGCTTCTCGTTGTCACGGGGTGGAATCTCAATCCAAGAGTCGACTTCCTGCATGAGGTTCATCACGGTCTCGACCCACTTGGGCTCGCCGTTCAATGCACCCAAGGCAGAACCCTGGACCACAGGACCGTTGTCTCCGTCGTACTCGTAGAACGAGAGGAGCTCACGGATTTCCATTTCGACGAGCTCGAGGAGCTCGGCGTCGTCCACCATGTCCACTTTGTTCATGAACACCACAATGCGTGGCACGCCAACCTGGCGGCCCAAGAGGATGTGCTCACGGGTTTGTGGCATGGGGCCGTCGGTGGCCGCAACCACGAGGATGGCGCCGTCCATCTGGGCAGCACCAGTCACCATGTTCTTCACGTAGTCGGCGTGACCTGGGCAGTCGACGTGCGCGTAGTGACGCTTGTCGGTCTGGTACTCGACGTGTGAAGAGTTGATTGTAATGCCGCGCTCCTTCTCTTCGGGAGCGTTGTCGATTTGGTCAAACGAGCGAGCCTCGCTGAAACCTGCGTCTGCCATCACTTTGGTGATTGCAGCGGTGAGGGTGGTCTTGCCGTGGTCAACGTGGCCGATGGTGCCAATGTTGACGTGGGGCTTGGACCGGTCAAAAGTTTCCTTTGCCATGGTCTGGAAAGATTAATTGATTGAATAAATTTCTCTTGAAGAGCCAATGACGGGAATTGAACCCGTGACCTCTTCCTTACCAAGGAAGCGCTCTACCCCTGAGCTACATCGGCTGACGGAGCGGAAGACGAGATTCGAACTCGCGACATTCAGCTTGGAAGGCTGATGCTCTACCAACTGAGCTACTTCCGCTTGCACGATTGATGGTGGGGGTAATAGGATTCGAACCTATTCAGTCATAGACAACAGATTTACAGTCTGCCCCGGCTCTCCAACTCCGGCGTACCCCCTGATAAATTCCAACCGTGCGAGGTTGGTGACGTGAGCCGGTGGAGGGATTCGAACCCCCGGCCAGCTGATTACAAATCAGCTGCTCTGGCCTCTGAGCTACACCGGCAACATTTCAAAGAACAGGGCAAAAAAAAGCCCTCCCATTTTTCAGGAGGGCAAATGTATGAAAGAAATCCACGTGATGCATGCCCTGTGCGCAAGGTTTTTTTGCCGTCAAAAAGGCAGCCTCAAGCGTGGGCTTTCACGACCTGCCTGCGCAGTGCTTCGTGCACTTCGTCCATGGCCGCCTCGAAGCTCGACGCGTGTCGTTTGGCGAACAGATCGTGCCCCGGCAAATGGGCCTTGACTTCCACCAGTTTGTTGTCGCGGCTGTCGCTTTTTTCAATGCGCAAAAACACCTCACAATGTTGCAGCTCGTTGTTGAAGGTTTGAAGCTTCTCCAACTTGGCTTTCACGAACTCCAACAACTTGGCGTCGGCGTCGAAATGAATCGAATGGATTTGAATCTGCATGACCAATCATGTTGTGCGGCCCTTCGAACGTCGGTTCAGAGGAGACGCGAGGTGAAACTCCTTCAGCTTTGCTGTCGTGTGCTGGGTGTACACCTGGGTCGAGGTGAGGCTGGCGTGTCCAAGCAGTTTTTTCACTGCGGTCAATTCCGCGCCTCGGTTCAACAAGTGGGTCGCAAACGTATGCCGAAGTACGTGAGGGCTGCACTTCTGCAGCGTGCTCACTTTTCCAAGGTAACGATTGACCAAACGATACACAAACGACGGGTAAAGGGGCTTGCCGCCATTTGTCACAAACAATGTTGTCGCCTCATGGGGCCGCGCATCGGCTTGGTCCAACAACATCCTGACCGTCGCGGGCAAAAGAGGCACCACGCGCTCCTTGTTGCCCTTGCCCAACACGCGGAGCTCGTTGCGCGTGGCGTGCAGATCTACCAGCGCCAACCCAATCAACTCGGCCATGCGAAGCCCAGTCTCGTACAACAACACCAAGATGGCCCTGTCCCTGGCCCCTTTCCACCCCTCGGCATAGAGGTTTTTGTCAAACAAGGTGGACATGGCGTGTTCAGGCACCACCTCAGGGACGCGCTTGTCCAACTTCGGCAAGACCACAGACTCGGTGGGGTCGGTTTCCATCCACCCTTGACGAAGGGCGTACTTCACGAAGGTGCGGCACGCACTGATTTTCCTGTGAATGGTCTTGGGGCGCTTGCCCTCTTGCACCATGGCAACCACCCAAGACCGCAACCAATCGCCCTGCATCTCGACCAAGGAAGACTCGTACGTGTCCGTCAAGAACTGCTGGCATTGTGTCAAGTCCACCTCGTAGTTGCGAAGGGTGTGCTTGGACGCGCGCTTTTCCTTTTCCAAATGGCCCAAGAACGAGGGAACGACGTGCTCAACCATGGCCAAAATCTCGGGCACAAAAAAAGACGCACTGGAAACAGCACGTCTTTTTTCAAACATCCTCGTCAGAGGATGGGATTCATGCTTACTCGGCCTTCAAATTCAAGCCGTTCTTGTACACCGCCTTCTTCCGCATTTCACGGTTCAACACAGAAGGCTTGACGAACTCACGACGCGTACGCAACTGCTTCATGGTTTTCGTCTGGTCGAACTTCTTCTTGAACTGCTTGAGGCAACGCTCGATGTTGTCTCCTTCTTTGACTTGAATGCTCAGCATGATATTGAATTGGGCGCCAAAAATACACGAAAACTCTTAAAGTCAAGCACCCTCGCGCAACAACTCTCGTCCGATGACCAGTTTTTGGATTTCAGAGGTCCCCTCCCCAATGGTGCACAGTTTGGAGTCGCGGTAGAACTTTTCAGCAGGGAAGTCTTTCGTGTACCCGTAGCCTCCCAAAATCTGAACCCCTTCTGTCGCCACGCGGACACACACCTCGCTGGCCTCGTACTTGGCCATCGCGCTCTCCTTGGTCACGGGCTTGCCCGCGATCTTCAATTCACACGCCTGCAGGGTCAACAAATCGGCTGCCTCAATGGCTGTGGCCATGTCCGCCAACTTGAACCCAATGGCCTGGAATTGGGCAATGGGCTGGCCAAACTGCTCGCGCTCCTTGGCGTAATCTCTGGCGGTGTGCAAGGCGCCTTTGGCGATGCCCAAGGCCAAGGACGCGATGCTGATGCGGCCGCCGTCCAAAATCTTCATGGCCTGGATGAACCCCTCGCCCACCTGACCCAACACGTTCGCATCTGGCACACGGCAATCGGTGAACACCAATTCCGCCGTCTCGCTGCAGCGCATCCCCAACTTGTTCTCCTTCTTTCCACCCGCAAAACCAGGTGTCCCGCGCTCCACCACGAATGCGGTGATGCCTCTGCTGTCCAAAAGGTCGCCCGTCCTGGCAAGGACCACAGCCACATCTCCTGAAATGCCGTGCGTGATCCAGTTCTTGGTCCCATTCAAAACCCAATGATCGCCGTCTTTTTTGGCCACGCATTGCATGCGCATCGCGTCGCTGCCTGTGTTGGCTTCCGTCAAGCCCCATGCTCCAATCCATTCACCGCTGGACAATTTGGGCAACCACTTTGACTTTTGCTCGTGCGAGCCGAATTGCAGGATGTGCCCCGTGCACAAGCTGTTGTGCGCCGCCATCGACAGCCCGACGGACCCACACACTTGGGCAATTTCCTCGATGGCCATCTTGTATTCGTAGTACCCCAAGCCCGCGCCGCCGTACTCCGCGGGCACGAGCATGCCCATCAATCCAAGCTCCCCCATCTTCGCGAACACCTCCCGTGGGAAGTGTTGGTCCTCGTCCCATTGCAACCGGTTGGGCAACACCTCGCGATGCACGAAATCGCGAATGGCATCGCGCATCAGTTTTTGATCGTTGGTCAGTGAAATTTGCATTGAATTTCGATTTCGCCCACCAATTTCGGGCAGAACCGACAAGTCGCACCATCCTCACGGTTCAGAACACATCCTGAGGTATGGCTGCACACTGTGCAACGTGACAGAGTCCAATCGGCTGCGCAACAAAATCACATCCAAGGCCTGGAAGCCACGCCCGCGGGCGCGCATCAACTTCTTGGTGGTTTCAACATCGAAACGCGGATGCCTGAGCATCGATCGGAAGGACACCGTGTCCAAACAGAACGGTCGCAGGAGTGTCGCATCGACCGTGACCCAGGACTTCTCGTCATCCACCACGCTCGAGTCCAACCCAAACACGTCGTACAAATCGTCGATGTCTTGAAAGCCGCCAAGCGCTTCACGAAATCGAACAATGCGTTGAGACAGCACCGGTCCCACACCTGGCAAAACCAAGAGATCTTGGGCGTCGGCCTTGTTCAACTGAATTCGAATCACCGGCGCCGGCCGACTGGCCACAGTGGGTTCTGGGCTACGCTTCCGAGAACCCAAGGACGCGCGCGGGCGAACCCGCACCACGTATCCGGGCAACGTCTCCACCCATGCCAACAGGTCCGCGACGTCAGCTCTGGACCGGTCGGGCCAATTTGACGCCGACTCATGCCGTTGCCAAAGGCGGAAGGCGAACAACGCCCCCAGAAACAAGCACGCCCACCCCCATTCGTGGAGGCGGGCGTGTCTTTCGCCGTAAAAACGGTCTGTCCGATCAGTCGTACCTCTTGATTTCTCCACTCTTCACCCTCCTCATGTAGTCTCCCAAATCCTCTTTCACTTCTTTCGCCATGAAGTACAGGCCAAGCACGTTGGGGAAGCACATGGCAAAGATCATGGCGTCCCCNAAGTCAAACACACTCTGGGCACTGATGGCCGACCCCACCACGACAAACACGCAGAAAAGNGCCTTGTACGTGATGTCCATGGCCTTGGTCTCTCCGAACAAGTAGGTCCANGCCTTNAGGCCGTAGTAACTCCAGCTGATCATGGTGCTCAATGCGAACAAAATNACNGCCACGCTCAACACCACCGGGAACCACGACAAGGTTTGGCTGAACGCCGATGACGTCAAGTTGATGGCCTGAAGCTCTCCAGATTTCGCGCTGGCCAGCACCCCTGCCTGGTCGTACATCCCGTAATCTGAAATCACGATCACCAATGCGGTCATGGTGCAAATGACCACNGTGTCGATGAAGGGCTCGAGNAGGGCCACGATGCCCTCACTCACAGGCTCGTCGGTCTTGGCCGCGCTGTGCGCGATGGAGGCCGACCCGATGCCCGCTTCGTTGGAGAACGCGGCACGCTTGAAACCCTGAATCAACACCCCCACAATGCCTCCGTACATGGCGTCGCTGTTGAATGCGCCGGCCAAGATTTTNCCAAAGGCCGTGGGGACCTCAGACANNTTNCCAAAAATCACCGCCAACGCCCCNAGGATGTAGATGCCCACCATCAAGGGAACCACCTTGTCCGTCACCTTGGCGATGCTCTTGATGCCCCCCAAAATGATGGCCGCCACAATCACCGCCATGGCCACACCGAACATCCATCCATTGCCATAAAACATCGAGGCCTCTCCACCAGTCACGGCAATGAGNTGGCTCGTGGCTTGGTTGATTTGGACCATGTTGCCTCCGCCGAAAGAACCTCCAATGCACGCCACGGCAAACAACGCCGCAAGCACGGCCCCAAGCCCCTTCTTGTTCTGCTTGGCAAGGCCGTCTCGGAGGTAGTACATGGGACCTCCAGACACGCTTCCGTCAGAATTCACCTGGCGGTATTTGGTGCCCAAGGTGCACTCCACAAACTTGGAGCTCATTCCCAGAAGTCCGGCGACAATCATCCAGAAGGTTGCGCCTGGGCCGCCCAACGAGACGGCCACGGCCACCCCGGCAATGTTGCCCACGCCCACAGTGCCCGAAAGGGCGGCGGTCAAAGCTTGAAAGTGACTGACCTCTCCCTTGTGGTTGGGGTCGTCAAACTTGCCGCGCACCACGTCCAACGCGTGGCGAAACGCCGTGAGGTTGACGAAGCGGTTGTACACCGTGAAGATGGTCGCCCCTGCCAGGAGCCAAATCAGCACGAACGGCACTTCCATGCCACCACCCAGAGGGACCGTGAAGAAGATCACTTTCATGATCGCATCGGTGACCGGCTCCATGACCGCATTGATGGAATCGTCGATGGAAGATTGTGCGTTCGCCCACAGTGGGAGCAGCGCCAGCAAAAGAGAAGACAGTCGTTTCATGACTTGAAGAGGTAAGGTGTGGACCCGAGGCTCAACCCTGAGGGGGCTGAATCCCGAGGAGTCGGTTCATGGTTCGGAGTTGGTCGGCGGTGCCGAGGACAAAGAGCTTGCACGCGTCGTCCAGCGGGGTGTCTCGCCCGGGGTTGATGATGAAATTCCCGTCGGACTGCTTGACGCCCACGACATTCACACCCACCCGGTTGCGGGCGTCCAATTCACCCAAGGTGGCCGTCTTCAACCCTTGGGGCAAGACATTCACTGGAATTTCCTCCAAGTTGATGTCGTCGGCCCCTTGAATTTTCAAGTGGTCCAAGAATTCAATCACGTCAGGCATCACCACGAGGGAGGCCATGTGGGCGCCTCCCACTTTGTCCGGCATGATGACGTTGTTGGCCCCTGCCACGCGGAGTTTGCTCACCGAATTCAACTTCGATGCACGAGACACAATGTGGATGTTGGGCGCCATCTCGCGCGCCGCCAGCACCACATAGAGGTTTTGGGCATCGCTGGGCAGGGTGGTGATGACGCTTTTGGCCTTGGTGATGCCCGCACTGGCCAAATTTTCGTCGCGGGTGGCGTCTCCCGAAATGACGATGTATCCTTCGGCGGACAACGAATCGGCCTTCTCGGCGTCGTTTTCCACAATGACCACAGGGGTGTTGTGGTCGAGCAGTTCTTGCACGGCCATTTCGCCCACACGGCCTGTTCCGCAGACGATGACGTGGTTGCTGAGTTTTTCGACTTCTTGTTTCAAGCGCGCCTCTTTGAAAGTGGTTCGGTATTCTCCGTTCACAAAATAGGTTGTCAGTGCAGAAATGGAATACGCGAACGTGCCCAAGCTGCCCATGATCAAAATGGAGGTGAACAACATGCCCTCCTCGGACAATTCACGCACCTCCCCAAATCCCACCGTGGACACGGTGATGACCGTCATGTACAAGGCCTCCACCCACGAGTAGCCCTCAATCAGCACAAACCCCACGCTGCCCACGACGACCACACCCAGAATGAAGGAGAGCGCGAGGTAAATCCGTGGGAAGATGCGGAACGTGAACATTCAGGTGAAAGCTACAACGCGCACCTCACTCGAAGGTGGCCGTTCCGCCCCTGTTTTTCAGACGTGGCCGTGGAATTCACGCGCGGCTCAAAGCAGCTTGGCCTTCTCCAATTCCGCATGCATGGCGGCCTGCAATTTGGCGGCGGCGTGGCGGCTGGCGTCTTTGGCTTCCTCCACGCTGGCTTCGCGTCCACCCGCGTACAGAATGCCCCGAGAACTGTTGACAAGGAGGCCGCACGTGGCATTCAACCCATGGGCGCATACGTCTTCCACCGTTCCGCCTTGGGCCCCCACCCCAGGCACCAACAAAAAGGCCTCGGGGACGAGCTTTCGCACACGCCCGAGCAGCTCCGGCCGCGTGGCGCCCACCACATACATCAGGCGGTCGGCTCCGTCGAAGCTGCGGGATGTGGTCAGCACGTCTTCAAACAACGGCGTCGCACCGTGAAACTCGAAATCTTCGGCACTTGGGTTGGACGTGAGCGCCAAAAGCACCGTCCATTTGTTGGAGAAAGACGTGAAGGGCTCCACGCTGTCTCGGCCCATGTAAGGCGCCACGGTCACGGCATCCGCACCGAGGCCGGTGAACAGCGCTTGGGCGTACTTCAAGGCCGTGTTGCCAATGTCTCCGCGCTTGGCGTCGGCGATGACCAGCACGTCAGATGGGATGTTGGCCACNACACGCTCCAGGGCAGCCCATCCTTCTGCACCGTATTGTTCGAAGAANGCCAAGTTGGGCTTGTACGCCACAGCGNAAGGCAGGGTGGCTTCCACCACCGCCGCGCAAAACGCCTCCATGGCCGCGACCCCCGTCCCAAATGATGCCGGAATCTTGGCTGGATCTGGGTCCAACCCCACGCACAAGAAGGACGCCTTGGATTGGATGGTTTGGAACAGTCCTGAAGGAGTCGCCAATTGGGCGGACGTCGAACGTGAGGAAACGGGCGTGGTCATGCGGCAAAGGTCTCACAAGTCGAAGGGGAATCACACCCTCGTCAAAGATTCTTGAGTTGTTCTGCGCGGTCGGCCATGTGCAGCGCTTCAATCACTTCCTGAAGTTGACCCTGCATCACCGCCTGCAACGCGTGAATCGTCAGGCCAATGCGGTGGTCTGTCATCCTCCCTTGTGGGAAATTGTAGGTCCGAATCTTGGCGCTTCGGTCGCCCGTGCTCACTTGAGACTTTCGCTCTGCGGCGCGCGCCGCCTCTGCCTCTGCCCTGGCGGCGTCGTAGAAACGCGTCCGAAGCTCTTCCAACGCCCACTCGTAGTTCTGGTGCTGGGACCTGCCGTCTTGGCATTCCACCACGGTGCCCGTGGGCACATGCGTCAGTCGCACCGCACTCTCCGTTTTGTTCACGTGCTGGCCACCTGCGCCGCTTGCCCGGAACGTGTCCTTGCGGACGTCGTTGAGGTTCAAGGCGACGTCGACCTCTCGTGCCACGGGCAGGACCGCAACGGTGGCTGCGCTGGTGTGCACCCGCCCTTGGGATTCCGTGTCCGGAACACGTTGAACCCTGTGGACGCCACGCTCAAACTTCAGCCACCCAAAAACCCCTTCCCCCTCCAACCGCAACACCGCTTGCTTGAAGCCCCCCACGGTTCCTTCGCTGGCCTGGAGCCATTGATGCTTCCACCCTTTCTCGTCGGCATGCTTCAGATACATCCGCACCAAATCCCCGGCAAACAAGGACGCCTCGTCGCCCCCTGTGCCAGCGCGAATCTCCAAGATGGCGTCTCGATCGTCGGCGTCGTCATGGGGCAAGAGCATCCATTTGGCCTCTTCCACCCCCTCGGACAACGCCGTTTGGAGTGCCGGGAGTTCAGCCTCACCCAGGGCCCGCATGTCTGCATCCTCAGATTGAATCCACGCTTGGGCTTCGTCCCAGTCACGCAACGTGGCCACCAAGGACGCGGCCTTGACGGCCATGGGCTTGAGCCTCTTGTGCTCCACCATCAGGTCGCGGAGCTTGACTCGGTCGGCCACGACTTCTGGGTCCGAAACACGTTTTTCAACCTCGGCAAAGCGATCGGCAATGGACTGCAATTTGGCCACCCAGCCGCCCAACTCTTCGCGATCGAAGGCCACCGTTTACGTGTAGGTGAACGTGCCGTAAGGCCCGTCGATTTCTACAGAAGAAGTCTCTCCAGGTGCGGATTCCACGCGGCCCACGATTTGGGCTTCTACGCCAAACGAACGGCTCGCTTCCATGATTGCTTCTGCGGTCTCTTGGTCGGTGTAGAATTCAAGGCGATGTCCCATGTTGAAGACCTTGTACATCTCTTCCCAAGAGGTTCCAGATTCGCGTTGGATGGTCTCAAACAAGACGGGCACAGGCATCATGTTGTCTTTGACCACCTTCAATTCTGGATTCAAAAAGTGCAAGACCTTGGTCTGCGCCCCTCCGGAACAGTGGACCATGCCGTGAATGCGCGAACGGTACGACTCCATGACCTTCTGGACAATTGGCGCGTACGTTCGGGTGGCGCTCAAAACGAGACGGCCCGCATCCACAGGTGCGCCCGGCACCTCATCGGTCAGCCCAAACGAACCTGTGTACACCAATTCTCGGGAGGTCGCAGGGTCAAAACTCTCCGGGTACTTTTCTGCCAAATCTGACCCGAACACGTCGTGGCGGGCGGACGTCAGTCCGTTGCTTCCCATGCCGCCGTTGTAGAACGTCTCGTAGGTCGATCGGCCATGGCTGGCCAGCGCGACAACCACATCGCCTGCAGCGATGTTCCCATTGTCGACCACGTCTTTGCGCGCCATGCGTGCCACCACGGTGGAATCAACAATGATGGTGCGCACCAAATCTCCCACGTCGGCCGTCTCCCCCCCTGTCGATCGAATGTCGAGTCCGTCCTTCCGAAGGTCGGCCAGCAACGATTCCGTGCCTTGGATGATTTCACGGATGACCTCGCCAGGGATAAGGTGCTTGTTGCGGCCAATGGTGCTGGACACCAAAATAGGTCCTGTGCACCCCACGCAAAGCAGGTCGTCCACGTTCATGATGAGGGCGTCCTGGGCAATGCCTTTCCACACGCTCAGGTCCCCCGTTTCCTTCCAATACATGTACGCGAGGGACGACTTGGTCCCCGCGCCATCTGCGTGCATGACAATGCAGTGGTCCTCACTCCCCGTCAGGTGATCGGGGACAATTTTGCAAAACGCCTTGGGGAACAACCCCTTGTCGATGCCCTCAATGGCGGCATGGACCTCTTCCTTGCCCGCGGAGACCCCGCGCGCAGCGTACCGTGCGTCGCTCACGAGTTACTCGTCGCCTTTGTAATCAAATGCAATGATCTTGAACACCGTCCGGCGGTTGCGCTGGTGGGCGCGTTCCTGGTCCGCCTTGGGCAGGCGGCTGATTTCGGCGTCGCTCACGAGCAAGGCCTCCTCACCATATCCCACCGGAACCATGCGATCCGTAGGAATGCCCGCGTCTTTCAAGTAATTCACGCAGGTCTCCGCGCGGTCCTGGCTCAACTTTTTGTTGGCCACTGCCCCGCCACGGCTGTCTGTGTGGGCTTCAAGCTGAATGACCAAGTTCTCGTTGCGTTGCAACAAATCCACGAGGTAATTCAACGAGTCCGCTGAATTCACAGAAGCGTCGACCAACAAGTCGGCACTGCCCAAGGGGTAAAGCACCGTGGGCATGTCGTATTCCTTGTTCAGGACAATTTCCTTCAAGAGGTATTCCCGGGCCAAGGTGGTCGACTCGGTCAATCCCTCCGTGGTGAGCAGGTCGCCAGTCCCGATGTAGCCTTCCACCGCCACGTCGACGTTGAAAGTCATGCGCTGTCCAATTTGGCCATCGCACAACGCAAGCTCGCCTTCCGAATCGGTGGTGTACGCATTGGAGGAACCACCCTCTCCTTCCAAGGTGACGGTGGCGCCAGACAAAGGCATGCCGGTGTCGTAGTCGTAAATGAAGGCTTGGTAGCAGAATTCCAGTGGAGGCAAACGGAAGGAATACAAATCGTCCTTGCCCTTGCCGCCCACACGGTTGGAGGTGAACATGCCCTCGTCCGAATCGGCTTTGAACGTAATGGCGAAGTCGTCGCCCGAGGAGTTCAATGGGAAAGGCAACACTTTGGGCTCGGCAAACGCCAACTCGCCCTCACGAACTTCCGCTTTCCACAAGTCCAAAGACCCAAGGCCGTCACGGCCGTTGGTGGACCAATACAAATCGCCGTTGTCTCGGAACGCAGGGAACATCTCGTCTCCAGCTGTGTTGATCGACGCCCCGAGGTTCTGAGGCACCGCACCTGCGAAGGAACCCTCCTCCGCCTTGACGTACCACAAGTCTTTGCCGCCAAACCCTCCTGGGAGGTCAGACGAGAAGATGAGGAATTGGTCGTCAGGAGACAACGCCGGGTGGCCCACTTGAGAGCTGTCGTTTTCATCGCGGTTGACCAACCCAAGTGCCATCGAAGCGCCGAAGCCGTTGCCTTGCTTCTTGGCAAAGTAGATGTCGCACGCCAAGTTGGACCCGTCCATTTCCATGCAACGGGTGAAGAACAACGTCTTTCCGTCGCTGTCGAAGCACGCGCTTCCTTCGTTGTGCTCGGTGCACACGGTGTTGCCCAACGGCTCAGGCTCGCTCCAGCGGCCTTTCTTGTCCTGCTCGCTGCGGAACAAATCCATGAAAGCCTGCCCGGTGATGGGGTCCTCGTCAGTACCCGTCGACGACTCACGAGACGATGCGAAAATCATCTCGTCCTGGTACTTGCCGTAAATGGTGGGACAGAAGTCGTAAGCGTCTGAGTTCAACAGGACCATGGGCTCCACGATGAACCGGCTCTCTGGCTCTTCAATCATGATGGCCGCGAAGTCGGCTTGTTCGATGCGTTCTTCAGCCACCTGGCTGTCACCGCCCTCCTGCTCGTAGCGCGCGTACATCTCGATCGCCTCGTCGTANGCCTCCTGGTCGCGCANCGCATCTCCGTACAGCANAAACACCTTGTTGTTCTTGTTGCCATACTTCAGGCCAATGGCCTTGTCGTACCACTCCGTCGCGTCCTCCGGCTTGTGGTGCAAACGGTAGGCTTCGCCAGCTTGGAAGGCGCAGTAGGCCTTCAGTTTGACGTCGGACTTGATCTTGGCGTAAAGCGCCACNTACTCACGGGCCGCTTCAAAGTAACCCCGGCGNTCGAAGGCCTCGTCGGCCTCGGCAGTCATGTCGCTTTGGGCAAACACGCCGACGGTGGCCATGAGAGAAAAGAACAGGGTGGCGCCGATGCGGGCCACGGANGCTTGCAGGTTGTAAGGCATTCCTTTTTTGGCTTGATTCAGGAGGTGAAAGTAACGAAAAAAGACGCCCCTTGAGGAGGCGTCTTTTCCATTTGTGCAAGCCAGTGTGTTGGTGCGAGGGCCCTCAGCGGGTGAAGAGCATCTCTTGGAATTTGGGCAGAGGCCAAATTTCGTTGTCCACGNTCTGCTCCAAGCGGGCGCAGTGCTCGCCCACTTCTTCGATGAGGGGGGTCACCACAGAGCCGTACTTGACTGCGCGTTTCGCGATGTCGTCAATCTTGTTGATTTTGCCCCGCTCTTCGCGCAACGCGCTGGAAGATTTGTACAAGGCCGAGAGAGTCTCAGACACAGTCGCCAGAATCTCGCGTTGCCCAGCCGTCATGGCCTTCGCGTCTTTGCCAAAGACGTCCGACAGACCGCTGATGTTGTCGATCAACATGTTCTGGTACGCAATGGCCGCAGGCAACACGATGTTGGANGCCATGTCTCCAGCGATGCGCGCCTCGATTTGGCGTTTCATGATGTAGTTCTCGTATTCCACCTCTTGGCGGGCGTGCAACTCCTCTGGGGTCAACACATTCAACGAGCTGAACAATTCAGCCACCTCCTTGCGGCCCCACACCTCCAACGCCGTGGGGGTGTCCTTGAGGTTGCTCAAGCCACGCTTCTTCGCCTCTTTCACCCACTCNTCCCCGTAGCCGTTGCCTTCAAAACGGATGGCCTTGCTCTCCTTGATCAACTGCTGGAGCTCCTTCAAAATCGCANCGTCCTTCTTGTCGCCGCNCTTGATGCGGGCGTCCACAGAGGCCTTGAANATGTTCAGTTGCTCGGCCACAATGGTGTTCAGGACGGTCATGGGCACCGCGCAGTTGGCGGTGGAACCCGCCGCACGCAGCTCGAACTTGTTGCCCGTGAAGGCGAACGGCGACGTGCGGTTGCGGTCGGTGTTGTCGAGCAGCACTTCAGGGATGCGGCCAATCTCCAACTTCAGGGCCGTCTTGTCTNCTGGCGTGAGCTTGCCCGCNTTGATGCTCGCTTCCAACCCGTCAAGCAGCGCGCTCAGCTGAGAACCGATGAACGCCGACATGATGGCCGGGGGCGCCTCGTTGGCCCCCAAGCGGTGGTCGTTTCCGACGCTTGCAATGGACGCACGCACCACATCTGCGTGGCGGTGCAACGCCGCCAACGTGTTGACGAAGAAGGTCAAGAAACGCAAGTTGGTCTTGGGGTTGGTGCCAGGCTTCAACAGGTTCACGCCGGTGTTGGTGCCCAAGGACCAGTTGTTGTGCTTGCCNGAGCCGTTCACGCCCGCGAAAGGCTTTTCGTGAAGCAGGATGCGGAAGTCGTGGCGACGGGCCACTTTCTCCAACAGCTCCATCAACATCAAGTTGTGGTCGTTGGCCAAGTTGGCCTCCTCAAAGACAGGCGCCAACTCAAACTGGTTGGGGGCCACCTCGTTGTGACGGGTGGTCACAGGAATGCCCAACTTGTGCGCCTCCATCTCGAAGTCCTTCATGAACGCCGATACGCGCTCTGGAATGGCTCCGAAATAGTGGTCGTCGAGTTGCTGACCCTTGGCAGGAGCTGCGCCGAAGAGGGCGCGACCGGTCATCGCCAAATCNGGNCGGGCGGCGTAAAGCGCCTTGTCCACCAGGAAGTACTCCTGCTCCCATCCCAAGGTGGCATTCACTTTGGTGATGTTCTTGTCGAAGTACTGACACACCGACGTCGCTGCAGCGTCAACCGCAGACAATGCCTTCAACAACGGGGTTTTGTTGTCGAGCGCGTAGCCTGTGTAGCTGATGAAAATGGTCGGGATGCACAAGGTCTCTCCCCACACAAAGGCAGGAGAAGTNGGGTCCCACAAGGTGTATCCACGTGCCTCAAAGGTGTTGCGAATGCCGCCGCTCGGGAACGACGAGGCGTCTGGCTCTTGTTGCACCAACAAGCTGCCGTCGAACTTTTCGATCGCCCGGCCATCCGCCGTGGGCGCGATGAAGCTGTCGTGCTTTTCCGCNGTGCTCCCNGTCAAAGGCTGGAACCAGTGCGTGTAGTGGGTCGCNCCTCGTCCGATCGCCCATTCCTTCATCGCCGTGGCGGTTTGGTCGGCCACTTTTCGGCTGATGGGGGTGCCTTTCTCCATGGCTTCCAAAATGCCCTCGTACGCCTCATCGGGGAGGTATGAGCGCATGACGTGGAGNTTGAACACATTCTCTCCGAAGTATTCGGAAATCTTGTTGGACGGACGCTCCACGTGGTTGGGAACGCGGTCGAGCACCTCGTGGAGGGCTTGCTGACGGTTGAGACTCATGTGAAATGAATTTTGGGCAAAACTACACACCCCCTTCTTTTGAAAGGGGGTGTGTTCATAGAATTCGCATAAAATTCACATCAGCNCCCCCTTTTTGAGGGGGTGGGCGACGAAAAAAGAGGTGTTTTTCACACAAAACCCCCTCATTGTCATTCTCGCACGACCCACCTTGTCCACTGCGCTTCGCCTTGACGAAGCACCAGGACCACAGACCCAGCGGGCCAATCGGANGTGGACAGNGTNANNCCNGACNGAGGGCCNGCNTGCCANGCNCCNTGGTCCAGCAATTGCCCCTGNACCGTGAAGGCCTGCCACGTGACGTCGCCTTGAAGGCCGGCAGAAGCNAACGTCAATTGGTCTCTGAATGGATTGGGGTACACCGAGATGTCCCCCGCATGAACCTCTGCCTCGTTCACGTCGCTGTACAAGTTGGTCGCCCAATAGAATGCCTGCGAGATGGACTTTCCGAAGTCCGATTCGAAAATGTGAAAGTTTCCGCCGGCCACCTTTTTCAAACGCACATAGCCGCTTCCGTCGCTGTTTGCCCAGAAGTCGAGTCCGTCGTCTCCGGAGTCCAACACCGTGACCCGGTAGCAGCCTTGGTTCAACACCACCGTGTCCCTGTAGGTCGTGTTGGGCTCGCTGTAGCTGCGGGCCCACTGCAACCCACCGTCGGCACGGCGAATTTCCACCGACGTCTCCCAGGGTGCGTTGTTGGTCTTGGTCCACACGATGACGCGGTTGTCGTCAAGGTTGTTGTATTGCCAAGTCGGAGGGCGGTGAAAGTGGGAAGACATGAACCCGTTGGACGGATCCTCGTCCTGCCCCCCTGCCACTTCTGCAGAAACCTCAAACCTCAGCAAGGCATCTTCATCTCCGATGTGGTACGCCTCGGCGTCGTAAGGCAAGGCGACGTCGCGCTCTTCCAAAAAGGCCAAAGGCGGATCCAGCGGAAGCGTTGCGGTTTGGCTTGGCTCTCCAGCAATCCCGAACGTCCACGCCACCGACGACAAGGGTTCGCTTCCGTTGTTCCGAATGCGCACCACNGGGTCTTCACAGACGGGGTTGAGGCGGGACATCAACTTGTTCTTGCTGGGCGCCAGAATGTCCATTACCTCGACGTCGTGCGCCATGTTGGGCGCACCGTAGCCGATGATTTGACCTTCCATGCGGTAGTTGCCGTAAGGGTCGTAGGTGACGTCGTACTCCACCGTGAAGCTGTCCTGCCCCGCCACCAAAGNTGTGAGCTCCAAGTCTTCCGTGCGGACAGGCGCCCCAGGGCACCATCCAGCCCGGTCGTAGATCCAGGTGCCACCCTGCGGGTACAACGGATTGTCGGCACACTCCTGCATGATTTCCCAACTCCATTGTGGCGCCCCGTCGACATTCACGCTGTGCGTNTTGTAACAGAATTCCGCGCAGTTGTTGCCTTGACCAAAATCGTGCCCGCTTGCCCGGGTCTTCAGCCGCCATTGGGCCTCGCCTTCTTCAGGGGTGTAGGTGTGGGGCAACACGGTGTCGTCCCAGTTGCTGAGGTAATGCAGNCCCTTCCAGAANGCATCCACCCGCTTCACGTCCCGCGGCGGGGTTCCTTCAATGAACGCAAACTTGAGGTCCAAGAGCTCTTGCCAGTTGCCGCACTCCAGTTCCACGCTGTCCCGAAGCAACGGCGCGTAATCCGTCACGTCAAACACCCACGCCCAGCCGTCGCTGTCCAGGGTGAGGTTGATGCCGTACGGCGTGATGTAGCGGGACAATTCATACCGGTCCACCACCTCGAACGGCACCCCGAAATAGTCGAGCGTCTCGTTGTTGTACATGGTCGTCGTCCCCACCACAAGGTGGACGGCCAAGGTGTCGCCCTGAGAGTCCAAGACCTCGGTGCTGGTGCCAGCAGGCCATCCGTAATGCAAGTCTGTCCANGCCACGTCGTTTCCGTCCACGCCCCACTCGGTCACCGACACGGGGGCCACGGCCACCGCCTCAGCAAACACCGCCTCGGTGAANGTGCTGGTCGGCTCATCGCCCCCCACCAACACCAAGGCAGGACGGACGTCCAACGCCACTGGATCCAAAAACGCGTCGCGCGGACCGAAAGGCCGCCGGGCGGCGTCGCCGTGCANCCATCCGTCGAGGGCTCCCTGGTNGGTGGCTTCGCCGTTGGCGCCAGCCATGTTCAACGTCCCGACGAAGTGGTCGATTTCAGGGTGGTCCAACAGTCCGTCCAGCGAGGCCACATCGCTCCAGGAACGGATGACTTCACCCGTGAGGGCTGCCCGCCAAATGCGGAAGGCCGCAATGCCGCCGTAGTAGTCCACATCNCCGTANCCAGAACCACCGAGGTTCATNCGGACAATCTCTCCNATCACGTTGTCCTTGCCATTCCCAGNATGGAAGAGGTTGCCNTTGACNAACATCTTCATGGAGCCCGACGCCGCGTCTTTGGTGAACGCCCAGTGCATCCATTGGCCTTCGTATTGAGATTCACTCGCGGCCTGGTCGATTCGGTCGTAGCCGCCATCGAATCCCGCATCCCAATACATCCGGCCGTTGCTCCAAGGCGCATGCACGTTGAGCTCGCGTTGGTTGAACGCATTGAGCCCTTCAAACAACGTGGTGTTGGCTGGAAGAACGGCTTCGTCGCCGCGAATCCAACACTCGAGCGTCACCGTGGTGTCCAGGTCAAACAAGGCCGCCGGGTTCAATTCCATGCGGTCGTTCCCGTCCATGTCCACCCATTGGGCTGCGCCGGCCGCCCCGGGGTGACATGTTTGGCCCAAGCTGTCTGCACCGACGTGACCAAGCCACCCCAATGCACTCCCGGTGGGGCCGTCCACCCCTTCCAAGACCAAATCCAACACGAGGTTGCCTGTTTCTGGCCGCACCCAAGGCTGGTTGAAGTCAAGGTGCCATTCGCCCATGAAGTCAGCCACAGATGCAGGGCCGTCCACAAGGGTGGTCCACCCGGAAGTCAACATGCCGTCCAAGGCGTCGGTGTCGGTCCATCGCGCACGCAAGGTCAACCGCCCCACAGAAGACGCGTTCAATTCCCCTGCGCGGGGCACGGCCCAACGCCACGCCGAGTCGCCCACGGCCCAGCCCAGGCTGTCCAATTCCGAGGCGTGCCACATCCATTGGTGACGCACACCCTCTTCTCCAGCCACGGTGACCAATTCAGATTGCGGAACGCCTGCAAGGGAACTCCACATCGATGGTGCGTTAGCCCAAGCGTGTGTCACCCCTTCCAAGGCGTGCAACACAGTGTCGTGAGGCACACCGCCCTCCGGGTTGAGAATGAGCTCAGCCATGTCAAAATCCGCATCGTTGATCAAGTACTTCGGGTGGGTCAGCGCGGCGCTGTCCAGCTCCCCTGTGTGGTCAAACAAGTAATTGTAGGTCAAGTAATCCCACTCCCCGCAAGGGAAGCCCAAGTTGCCTGCAGTGCCGTTTTCAAAACACTTCAGCCGGTGGTACATCAAAATCTTGCGGTACGTCGTGTCGCCAGAAGGAAACTCAAACCACCTCCGCCCCGGGCTGTCGTACGCTGTGGCAGGGTTGTCCTGGGCTTCCCAGGTGTAGGTTTGGACCCACGTGGTGTCCCCAGGGTCAGCGACAGCGGTTGTGGAAATCACACAAGCCAGGGCGGCGAGAAGCAAGCGGTGGGTCAACGTCATTTGAATCGGTTTTGGAGGTGGAATTTAACGCCCCCTCACTTCCGATTCAAACGTCGCGGCGCCCAGGATAAGCGCCCAACGCCGCGCGCAGGCACTCCACGGCGCGCTCGATCATCGGCAAATCCAGGACGTAGGCAATGCGCACTTGGCGGGTGCCTGCACCGGGTGTGGCGTAAAAGCCCGTGGCTGGCGCCATCATGACCGTGTCCCCGTCCAGGTCAAAGTGCTCCAACATCCATTGGCAAAACGCATCGGCGTTGTCGATGGGCAGCTCGCATACGGCGTAAAACGCCCCACCCGGATTGGGCACGGTCACCCCTGGGATGTTCCTCAGCCCTTCGACCAAGGCATCCCGACGGGCCACGTAGCGGTTACGGACCTGCTCGAAGTACGACTCGGAGGTGTTCAGGGCGGCTTCGGACGCGATTTGGGCCAAGGTGGGGGGAGAGAGACGGGCCATGGCAAACTTCATG
>PBWG01000044.1 GCA_002729115.1 Crocinitomicaceae bacterium
ATACGTGGTGGGGTACTGGAAGACATTCGGTTGGATGTCCATCATGGCCTTGGGCTTAGTTGCGTGGGCTTCGCCTACGTTGCTTCAGGTGTTTGGCCCAGGGTATGCAGAAGGGGTGGACCTTATGAGGGTGCTGCTGGTTGGCAGTTTGGGCGCGCATGTGTTGCGCATCCCCTTGGGCAATTTGTTGTCAGCGCTTGGTCGGGCGAATTGGAACACCTGGGCCAACGTCGTTGTGCTCCTCGTTACAGCAGTGGGCTGTCATTGGCGGATTCCCGACCATGGCCTGATGGGTGCAGCGCAGGTGATGGCGGCGATGTTGTGGGGAAGTGGTGTGCTGAGCCTGGGGCTGGTGGCCCTCCACGTGCGGCGTTTGCCTCACTGACTGCACGCGTCCCCGAACGAGGCGAGGAAAGACATCAAGTCCACAATGCCCACAGTGTGGTCGTTGTCCAAGTCTGCGTTGCATGTCCCCAGGCACCCCAACTCTTCCAACACCAAGAACAAGTCGCTTACGCCAACGTGGCCGTTGACGTCCAAATCGCCGTGAAGCGGGGCAAAGTTGACCTCAATAATGGTTTCGCAAAGCGATACGCCTTGCCAAGACAGGGTCATGGTCCAAGGTCCGTCGCTGATGGCATTCCACAAAGGAGCCTGTTGGCCCTCCCAGGGAACATCGTCTTGGTTCCAAATCACATCAAAAGATCCAGTCCCGTTGTAGCTCGTCACTTCGCTTGGGAACCCGCACACGTCTTGAGTTTGGTGCGTGACGGTGCACAAGCTGGACCCTTCTTCAAGCACGTAGAAGCCTCCAGGAACGAGGTCGTGCACCGAGGCGTCGAAGAGTTCCACCAGGCCTGAGGGCCATACGACTGTGACGGAGTCAATGGCCGTGTCATCTGCAAGACCAAACACTTCGTATTCACTCTCTTGAGACAGGTAGTTCTCGCCCACGTGGATGATCCGGGATTGGGAGGCGGATGGCGAATGCACGGTCAATTTGGCGCCAGCTGCGTCGGGGTTGGACACATTGCCGTGAAGCCCAAGGGTGACGCTGGAATGGCCATTGCCAAAGCCCCCATTCATCCAGATGCGCGCTTGATGGTTGCCCACGTTGTGCACCACAAAATCCACCCAGCCGTTTCGGTCCAAATCGCCTGACGCCACCACATGTGAATTGAGGTAATCCAACCCGTAAACGTCTTCCCCAAACGGCTCAAAGGAGTGGCTTGTTTCGCCCGTGGCCGTGTCCACCATCACTTGGTTCTCCCACAGAAAGTTCAGGCCGAACGGTTCCAAGCCGTTGTGTTCTGTCACAAACAAGTCGAGGTCTGTGTCGTTGTCGACATCCATCCACGCCGCCCCCCAACAGAACAAGTCCAGGTCCAGGTTGTGTTCCGCCGATTCCTCCGTGAAGTGGCCGTTTTCTTGCTGAACAAGGAGTTTGGAGCCCAAACCGTCGCCGCCAAACCATGTGTTGGTGTGGTACAAGTCTTGGCGTCCGTCCTGGTTGAAGTCGCCCAGCGTCAAGGTCATCGCATCGATGACGATGTCTGCCCCAATGTCGGGGGCCACGTCGATGAAAGTTCCATCCCCTTGGTTTTCGAACACGGCATTGGCCCCGCTTTTGTCGTTGATGACAAGCACGTCTTGGCGGCCATCTTCGTTGTAATCCCACCATGCGCTTTGGAAACTGAGACGCATGTGGACGTCGATGCCCGATGCTTGGGACACGTTGGTGAACGAGAAGTTGCCGTCGTTCCGCAAGAGGACGTTTCTCAGCCCCTCCTCGGTGAAGTTGGCGAGCTCGACGTAACGGCAGATGTGAAGGTCCAGGTCGCCGTCGCCGTCCATATCTCCGAAGGACGCTCCGCCGGCGTAGGTGTGCTCCTGAGGTAGTTGCGTGGGGACTTGTTCAGCACTATCTGAATCCATGGTCAGGCTGAACCCTCCAATTCCGTCGTGTTCGACAAACCCGCAACGTCCCGACTTCTCCATTACGAAAAGGTCGTCGTCGCCATCGTTGTCGAAGTCTGCCCAGAGGAGGGATTTGGTTTCGTCTTCAATGACCCACGGAAGGGGAACCATTTCGAACCCCTCGCCCTCCAAATTTCTCCAGGTGCGGATGGCTCCACTGGTGCCTCCGAAGGTCAGGTCGGGCCATCCATCGTTGTTCCAATCGGCCAGCGTGATGGCAGCGCCGAAATGGCCGTTCCAGTTGTACTGGGCAATGCCGTAGGCGTCCGAGCCGTTGAAAAAGACCTGCGCATGAAGGGAACCTGTCCCCGAAGTCAGGACCATCACCAACATGCCCAAAAGAATTCCATGCCACCGCATGAAGTCAATTTAAGGATTCAATTCGACAGTCAGGTCTTTCTCGGTCAAAGATTTATGGATGGGAGCGAGCTCGTCGTACGAGCCTGATTTGACCGTGCACTTCCCCTTGAAGTGGACAATCATGGCGCATTGTTCAGCCTGCAATGCGTCGTGCCCGCAGGTGTGAATGAGGCAGTCAATCACGTGGTCAAACGTGTTGTGGTTGTCGTTGTAAAGCACCACATGCCAATCCCCGTCCAGGGAGACCTCTGACAGGACGTCTTCCTGGGTTTCAACAGCACTGGCGGTGAAGAGGCGGTTCAAAATGTCTCGCTTTTGTGGTGCAAAGATAGAAGGTCATACCGGCTGAAAGCCTGCCTGTGCCCTTGGGGTTCATCAATCGAACTTCAGGGGGTCCAAGGTGTTCCTCTTCTAAGCATAAGCCATGAAAAACAGCACGTTGTTGATTGTAGGGGTAGGTGTTCCAAGCGAACTGACTGAAGGGTTGGCCAAAGCAGGGTGCGAGGTTCAGCGCTCCGACTCACCCCTGACGGCAGCCATCGCCTTGGTGCGGGGAGATGTCGATCTTGTGCTCATGGTTGGGCCACAGGACGAGTCCTGGAACGACTTCACAGATGCGGCGTTCGCCACAGGCAAATTGGTTTCTGTGGAGTCGTTGATTGCCATTCCGACCGCTTTGGCGAACGGCCTCGGCACCAACGGCAATGGCAACGGAAACGGCAATGGCAACGGACATTCAAATGGCGAGGACCACGCCGAGGTGGGCATGACCATTTCCGAAGTGGTGGAACTGATTCAGCGCCGTGCGAGCACCCAACATGTGGTGCAAGATTACATTTACACCAAGGTTGGCAACAAACTCCGCAAGGTGTCCCTCGACGACATTTTGTTCATTGAAGTGGAAGGCAAATACAGCGCGTTGCAGGTGAGGGAGCGGAAGTATAACGTGAAGGCTTCTCTGAAGGACCTTCTGCACAAGTTGCCCTCTGATCGATTTGTCCGTGTGAGCCGCAATTTTGTGGTGAACCTGAATCAGATTCAACACATCGACACCTTCCAGTACACAGTCAAAGTGGGAGATTTGGAAATCCCCATCAGCCGCACCTACAAGGAAGAATTGATGCGGCACATCAACCTCATCTGAGGATCCCGTCAGTTTTCAGGAAACTTGAATCCAATCCGCTTGAGTTGACGGTCGGCGGAAGGGGCTGAAATCATGGTGTCTTCCTGGATCAGCGCCCATTGGTTGGCGAAGTGCACCACAAGCCAAGCGCCGTCGTGCCCTTTGCAGGTCACGACATCGTGCTCGTAAAGCCACTGGTTGTTGAGGTCCTTGACGTCCAGGCAGCGGTCTTTTGCCGAGTGCTCCAAACGTTGTCCACGCCACCACAAGCCGTCCTTGCTGGACCAAACGCGTGAGCCCATGTGGCGCTCGTAGCCCACGATTTGGCCCTCATGTCTCAGACGCCATCGAATCTCGGGTGCATTGGTCATCGGCGCGAAGGTGCAATGTAATTTTGGGTCATGGAACACGCTGGACTTGACAAGGGCGCAGAAGGCAACGAGGGAGGTACGGCACGGCGCCATTTCATCCAACAAATCATCGACGCAGACCGAGAAGCCAACGTGCATGACGGTCGGGTTCACACGCGGTTTCCGCCAGAGCCCAACGGTTTTCTTCACATCGGGCATGCCAAGGCGATCTGCGTCAACTTCGGTTTGGCGGCGGAATACGGCGGTCAAGTCAACTTGCGCTTTGACGACACCAACCCCGTGAAGGAAGACACGGCGTACGTGAACGCCATTCGTGAAGACATCGCGTGGTTGGGCTTTGATTGGAACGGAGGGGAGTTCTACACGTCGGACTACTTCGAAACCTTGTTCGGTTACGCCGTTCAGTTGATCAAGTCTGGCGACGCGTACATCGACGAACAAACGGCAGAGGAGATTGCGGCCCAGAAAGGCACCCCCACGGAGCCGGGCAAGCCGAGTCCCTTTCGTGACCGCGCGGTGGAGGAAAATTTGACCTTGTTCCAAGAGATGCGGGAGGGCAAGCACACTGAGGGCAGCATGGTGCTCCGGGCCAAGATTGACATGGCCCACGCCAACATGCACATGCGGGATCCTTTGATGTACCGCATCAAATTCGCGACGCACCACCGAACGGGCGACGCGTGGTGCATTTACCCCATGTACGATTTCGCACACGGCCAATCGGACAGCATCGAAGGCATCACCCACAGCTTGTGCTCGCTGGAATTTGAGGTGCACCGTCCGTTGTACGAGTGGTACATCGAGAAGCTCGGCATTTTCCCGTCCAAGCAGCGTGAATTCGCCCGCCTCAACCTCAATTACACCATCATGTCCAAGCGCAAGCTGCTTCGGTTGGTGGAAGAGGGTGTGGTGGACGGTTGGGACGACCCGCGCATGCCGACCCTAAGTGGGTTGCGACGGAGGGGCTATTCTCCTGAGAGCGTCCGCGAATTTTGCGACCGCGTGGGTGTGGCCAAGCGGAACAACGTCATTGATGTGGGGTTGTTGGAGTTTGCGCTCCGCGACCATTTAAACGCCACCGCCACACGCGCCATGGCCGTGTTGCGCCCGATCAAGATGGTGGTCGTCAATTACCCAGAGGATCAGGTGGACATGCTGCCCACCGTCAACAACCCCGAAAACCCCGACGAAGGGACGCGTGACATCCCCTTTGGACGAGAGCTTTACATCGAGGCGGAGGACTTCAAAGTGGAGGGAGTCAACAAGAAGTGGTTCCGTCTGGCACCGGGCCGGTCGGTCCGGTTGAAGAGCGCCTACATCGTGACCTACGTGGACCACAAGACCGACGAGGCGGGCAACGTGACCGAAGTGCACGTTGAATACCACCCCAACAGCAAGTCAGGGTCTGACACCAGCGGCATCAAGGCCAAAGGCACCTTGCATTGGGTGGAGTGCACCCACGCCCAGGACGCTGAGGTGCGCTTGTACGAGCGCCTGTTCAACGATCCGAGTCCTGACGGTCACAAGGGCCAGGACTTCATGGAGTTTTTGAATCCTGATTCCTTGGAGATCTTGCAGGGGTGCAAGGTGGAGCCTGTGCTGGCCTCTGCTCAGCCAGGTCAAACCTGGCAGTTCACACGGCTGGGATATTTCGCGGCAGATTCCAAGTACAGCCAAGAAGGCAAGCCGGTGTTCAACCGCGCTGTGACCCTCAAGGACGGCTGGAAGGGGAAGGGGTGAGCCCCATTTGGGCCCCCAACTCGAGCATCAAACGCTTCGCCTCGACCACGTCGTTGCGGATGTCGCCGTCCAGGATGGCCTCCTTGATGGCGTTCTTGATGTCGCCCACAGGTCGGGAAGGTGGGATGCCAAACGCTTCCATGATTTCTTCTCCTGACACAGGGGGCTGGAAGTTCCGGATGTGGTCCTTTTCTTCGACTTCACGCAGCTTCTCGACCACGACGTCGTAGTTCCTCAGATACCGTTCCACCTTGGCCTCGTTCTTGGAGGTGATGTCGGCGCGGCACAAAATCATCAGATCGTCGATGTCGTCGCCCGCCTCAAACAGCAGTCGCCGGACCGCGCTGTCCGTCACCACATCTTTGGTGAGTGCGATGGGGCGTAGGTGAAGCAGGACCAGCTTTTGGACGTACTTCATCTTGGCGTCCATGGGCAGCTTCATCCGTGCAAAAATCTTGGGCACCATGCGGGCACCACGGTCTTCATGACCATGAAACGTCCAACCCGACCTGGCGTCGAATCGCTTGGTGGGGGGCTTGGCGATGTCGTGCATGATGGCCGCCCACCGCAACCACAGGGAATCGCTGTGTTCGGCCACGTTGTCCAACACTTCCAAGGTGTGGTAGAAGTTGTCTTTGTGACCCACGCCCTTCCGCCATTCCACCCCTTGAAGGGCAGCCATTTCAGGGAAGAACTTGTGCAGCAACTTGGTTTTGAAGAGCAGCTTGAACCCGCGTGATGGTCGGGGCGACAAAATGATCTTGTTCACCTCGGTGTGGATGCGTTCGGCCGAGATGATGCCCAGCCGATTGGCGTTGCGCCGAATCGAAGCCAAGCTGCCTTCCTCAATCCGAAAGCCCAATTGCGAAGCAAACCGCACGGCCCGAAGCATGCGCAACGGATCGTCGCTGTACGTCACATCAGGATCCAGTGGGGTGCGAATCCATTTGCGGTTCAAGTCGTCGACCCCGCCGAACGGGTCCACCAGTTTGCCAAACGAGTCGGCGTTCAGGCTGATGGCCATGGCGTTGATGGTGAAGTCCCGGCGGTTTTGGTCGTCTTCCAAAGTGCCGTCCTCGACGACGGGTTTTCTGCTGCCACGCGAGTAGCTTTCCTTCCGCGCCCCCACAAATTCCACCTCGTAGTCGCGCGCCTTGAACATCGCGGTCCCGAAATTTTTGAAGACATGGACTTGGTGAATGCCCATGGATTGGGCGGTGGCCCGGGCCAATTCAATCCCACTGCCTTCCGTCACAATGTCGATGTCCTTGCACGGGCGGTCGAGCAGGAGGTCACGGACAAATCCGCCAATTACGAACGCACGTTGTCCGCGCTCGTCGGCGAGTTCTCCAACCCGTTTGAAGACGGGATGGGTGAGGTGTGACGCCAAGTTCATCATGGGTGAAGCAAAGGTACTTCTGGTCGGGGTGTCATTTCCTGAGGAATGAGAATCGACCGGCTTCGTCAAACGCCACCATCATGGACGGAACGCCTGTGCCTCCGACGTCATTCCTGCGGTGGGCGCTGACGTGGTCGACNAGGTNNTTGAGGTCGTTGGAAATGTCATGGAACGACTTGGGNGTGGGTTGNCCTGTGAAATTGGCGCTGGTCGAAGCGAGGGGCCTGTTNAATCCTCGAATGACGTATGCGCTGTAGTCTTCGCGAATGCAGCGCACTGCGAGGCTCCCGTCGGCGCCGAGCAAAGCAGAAGAGACGCCCTTGCCTTGGGGGTAGACCACGGTGGTGGGACGGTCTCCCAGTTCCATCAAATCCCAGGCCGCTTCAGGCACGTCGCCCACCAGTTGTTCCACGTGGCCTTCGTNCGCGACCAAAACCAGCACCGGATGGACCGGATGACGTTCTTTGATGGTGTTCATCCGCTGCACGGCCTCGTCGTTGGTGGCGTCGCAGGCGAGTCCCCAGACGGTGTCGGTGGCGTGCAACAACACGCCGCCCTGTTTCAGCACACGGACAGCCTGCCTCGCGTCCTCGTGCCAAGCCTCTTCCCGGCGTTTTCTGCCCATGTTCAGCNCTTGCGTTGGGAGAGCCAAGCTTCAACGGCCTCGGCGATTCGCCCGTGGGGGTCNGCAGTCGAATCGCCCTGGAAGGTCTTGCCGGTCACCTTTTCATACAGCTCCACGTAACGCTGGGTCACCGTGGCCAGGAATGCGTCGTCCATTTCCGGCGGGGTTTGGCCGNCNAGACCCATAAAATCGTGGGACATGAGCCATTCACGCACAAATTCTTTGCTCAGCTGCTTTTGGGGTTCACCCGCGGATTGCCTGGCTTCGTACCCGTCGGCGTAGAAGTATCGCGAGCTGTCCGGCGTGTGAATTTCGTCAATGAGCGTCAGCACCCCATTTCGCAGGCCAAACTCGTACTTGGTGTCCACCAAAATCAGACCTTGTCCCGCCGCCATGTCAGTGCCGCGTTGAAAGAGGGCGCGGGTCACCCGGACGAGCTCTGCCCACAGTTCCTCAGACACAATGCCGCGGGCCAAAATGTCGTCGGGGGAGATGTCCTCGTCGTGGCCTTCCTCCGCTTTGGTGGCGGGTGTGATGATAGGCTCGGGAAAGCGGTCGTGCTCCTTCATGCCCTCGGGCATGGGCGCACCACACAGCGTCCGGTGGCCGGCCTTGTATTGCCTCCAAGCATGCCCAGTCAGGTACCCGCGGATGACCATCTCCAAGCGGATGGGCTCGCATTTGTGGCCCACGGTGACGTTGGGGTCGGGTGTGGCCACGTTCCAGGTGGGCACGATGTCGCCCACCGCGTCCAAGAAGTGACTGGCCACGCCATTCAAGACTTGCCCTTTGAACGGAATGCCTCGTGGCATGACCACGTCGAACGCGCTGATGCGGTCGGAGACCACCGCCACCATCAGGTCGTCTCCGATGGTGTACATGTCGCGGACTTTGCCGTGGTAAGCTGCGGTTTGGCCTGTGAAGGAGAAATCTGTGTTGCGAATGGCAGTCATGGGAGCGGGGTCAGTCTTGAATGAATGGATTGGAGGAAGCATGGCGCTGCGCCTCGCGCAATTCGCGGGCGGCGCGTTTGGCTTCTTTTTTGGCTTCGGCTTCTTCGGCGCGNTTGGCGTCGTCGGCTTCGAAGCGATCGATGATGGCGCCCACCAGGCGGTGACGAATCACGTCCATGCCCGTNAGTTTGATGGTGGCGATGCCTTCCACGTCTTTCAACAAACGCAGGGCGTCCAACAAGCCGGATCGCTGGTTGCGGGGCAAGTCCACCTGNGACCCGTCGCCAGTGACGACGAATTTGGCCTCCTTTCCCATGCGCGTAAGGAACATACGCATCTGCGCGGACGTGGCGTTTTGGGCTTCGTCCAAAATCACAAACGCCTTGTCGAGCGTTCTGCCTCGCATGAAGGCCAATGGCGCCACTTCAATCACGCTCTTTTCAAGGTGGTCTGCCACCTTCTCGTAGGGGAGCATGTCCGTCAAGGCGTCGTACAGCGGTTGCAAGTAAGGGTCCAGTTTCTCTTTCAAATCGCCTGGCAGGAAACCCAAGTTTTCGCCGGCTTCGACGGCCGGTCGGGTGAGGATGATTTTCTTCACCCGGCGGTCCTTCAAGGCGGCCACGGCCATGGCCACGGCGGTGTAGGTTTTTCCGGTGCCGGCGGGGCCCACGGCGAACACCATGTCGTGTTCGCGGACGGCGTCCACCAGNCGCTTTTGGTTGGGGGTNCGNGCNGTGACTTTGAGNCCNCCNGGGCCGTACACGATGACGTCGTCCTTGGAGGCTTGGTGGAAGAAGTCGGATTCGTCGGATTTGGCCAACCGCGCCANGTCGTCCACGCCGATGGCGTTGTACCGGTCGACATGCCAAAACACCATGCGCATCACTTCCTCAAATCGCCCGAGGTCTTCGCGGTCGCCCATCGCCTTCAACGANGTTCCCCGGGCCACAATTTTCAACTTCGGAAAATGGGCCTGCATGGCCCGCAAGTTCTCGTTGTTGGGGCCCAAAAAGGCCATTGTGTCAAGCCCGTCGAGGGAAAGATTGGATTCGTGCATGTGGAGGACAAAATTAGCTTTCTCACCTTTGCCAACGTGACTCCAATCACCCTCATCAGCGATTTTGGTCCAGACAGCCTCTACGTGGGCATGTTGAAGGGCAGCATCCTTCGAAGAATGCCAGAGGCGAGGGTGGTGGATTTGACCCACAGCATTCGCCAATTTGACGCCGTGCACGCGGCCTTCGTGCTCCGGGTGTCCATGGACAGTTTCCCTCCTGGAACGGTTCACATTGTGGCTGTGCAATCGCTCGAAACCCCCGACCATCCTCACCGCATTGTGAAGATGAAAGGGCAGTATTTCATCGGGGCAGACAGCGGGGTGTTCAAGTCCATGGGGTTGCGCGAGCCAGAGGCCGTCTACGACTTGTCGAACGTCCAAACCGACGCAGACGAACCCACCTTTCCAGAGCGGGCGTTGTTCGTGCCGGCAGCCACCCACCTGGCCAAGGGCGGCATTCCCGAGATGCTGGGGCGCCCTGCGGCCTTGTCCAAACAAGTGGAAAGCCTCAGGCCTGTGGTGGAAGGCAACGCCATTGTGGGGCATGTGAGGCATGTGGACGGCAGGGGCAATTGCATCACCGACATCGATCAATCGCTGCTCCAAGAAGTGGGCAAGGGCCGCTCGTTTTACATCAGCATGCGCCGTGCGCGAAGCGACATCCGAACGGTCGGCAAGTCCTATTTGGATGGCACCCCCGGTGAGCCGGTGGCGGTCTTCAACGCCATGGGGCTTCTCGAGATTGCGATTTGCATGGGGGGCAACAATTCAGGGTACGGCGGCGCTTCTGACCTGTTGGGCCTCAAGCACCAGGACCCCGTGAGAATTGAGTTCCAATCCTCGATGCTTTGATCGTTCGGGTGGTCAGGCTGACATTCAGCCCCGACGCGGTGGTTGCTTTCGACGCTCTCTACGACCGATTTGAGTCGCGCATCCAGGCGCAACCAGGGTGCCGCATGGTCCGAGCGATGAAGGTGACAGGCCATCCCTGTCAGCGCGCGACCCTGAGTTTTTGGGAGACGCAAGAAGACCTCGACACCTACCGGAAATCGGCCTTGTTTGGGGAGGTCTGGCCTGCGACAAAGGCGCTTTTTGCGGCGCCCCCAAAAGCCCAATCTTACGAGCTGAATGGCGATGTTCCTGGTGCTATCTTTGGGGCTTAGATTCCAATGAGGGCACTCGTTTTGAAAGAAATTCGGAGCTTTTTCAGCTCCTTGATGGGGTACACTGTCGTGGCGGTGTTCCTGCTCTTCACCGGCTTGTTTTTGTGGATTTTCCCGGGAGCTTGGAATGTGCTAGACAGCGGGATGGCGTCGATGGCGAGCTTCTTTGCCTTGGCTCCGTGGATTTTGATGTTTTTGGTGCCTGCGGTGACCATGAGGTCCTTTGCAGAGGAGCAGAGGCAGGGCACGCTTGAATTGTTGTTGACGCGGCCTTTGTCTGAAGGACAGGTGGTTGTGGCCAAATTTTTGGGCACGTGGGCCGTCTCCGTGGTGGCCCTTTTGCCCACGCTGTCCTATGTGGCGGTCATCGGAATGCTCGGAAAGCCTTCGTGGAACGTGGATCTGGGGGCGGTGTGGGGCAGTTACTTGGGCTTGTTGGTGTTCTCTGGGGCCTTGACTGGCTTGGGACTTGTGACGTCCTCAATGACCACCCAGCCTCTGGTGTCTTTCCTTCTGGCCGTCGTGGCGTCCGTGGTGTGCTACGTGGGGCCAGGTGCCATGGCGGATTTCTCGGTGTTGGGTTCGTGGGAACACGTCGTTGTCCAACTTGGCATGCAGGCCCATTTTGACGCCATGAGCCAAGGGCGTCTGGACTCGCGAGACGTGTTGTATTTCATCTCCTGGATGGTGTTGTCGGTGCTTGTGGCCCGTTTTGTGTTGGCCATGAGGCGAGGCAGGTTGGTGCGTGAGGGCACCTCGTTGGTGCTGTCCACGGCCGTCCTTGGCGTCGTGATGGTGCTGGGCCAGTTGGTGCACGGTGCTCTGGATTTGACCGCGGAGAAGCGACACACCTTGGCCGACGGGACACGCCAATTGTTGGAGGAACTCCAAGACGACGTGTTGATCACGTGCTACTTGACGGGCGAACTGCCGCGGGAGTGGCGAAGGTTGGAGGGAGAGATGGAGTCGTTGCTGCAAAGGATGTCTCGGGCAAGCGACGGAAAGTTGACCTACCAATTCGTCGACATTTATGCGGTTGACGACCCCCAGACGGTGGGGCAAAACGAGCAAGCTCTTTATGAGCGAGGCCTGCAATTCACGCGCATCGCCTTTGAAGAAAACGGCATGCAGTCGTTCAAGACGGTGTGGCCAGGTGCCATGGTGTCTTACCGTGGCGAGGAGTCGCCAATTCAGTTTTTTGGAAGCGAGGTGCCTCAAGCGGACGAGGCCATGATTCAAGGGTCCATCAACACCATGGAATACCAATTGGCGGCGGGGATTCGCAAAGGCACGTCGTTTGAACCCAAGAGCATCGCCATTCTGGAAGGGCATGGGGAGCTGGAGGATTTGGCCATGGCGGATTTGGTGTCCACGCTGGAAAAAGACCACCTCGTGGCCCGCGTGGAGTTGGATGGGAGGCTGAATGTGTTGTCAGAGAAGTTGGAGGGGATGAAATACCGCAGCAACCGTTACGATTTGCTTGTGGTGGCAAAGCCGGATTCCATGTTCTCCAACAAAGACAAAGTCATCCTCGATCAGTTTCTGATGAACGGTGGCCGCATTCTTTGGATGGTGGACCCTGTTCTGACAGATCTTGACAGCATTCGGACGGCCAACGAGACGTACGGTGTGGAGAACAACATCGGGTTGTACGAACAGCTGTTTGACTACGGGGTGCGCCTCAACCGCAACCTCATCATCGATCCGCAATGTGCACCCATCATGTTGGATGCCGGCCCCAACGGTAACCAGCGTCAGATGCGGTTGTTCAATTGGTATTTCGCCCCCTTGGCCATGCCGTTTGGCTCAGGTCATCCCATCACCAACAACCTCGACCCCATTCACTTTGATTTTGTGTCCTCACTGGACTTGGTGGACACCCAGCCTGAAGTGACGTCCACAGTGCTCCTGGCCTCAAGTGCCAGGGCCAAGGCGTACCGGACCCCAGTCAGGGTGTCCAGCAGCATTGTCGACCTCGACCCCATGTATTTTGCAGAGGGCAACACGGCGAACGCCCCTTTTGCGGCGTTGCTCGAGGGCACGTTTCGATCGCACTTCGACCAAACCTTGCCTGAGGCATTGAGAAGCTCGGACGATTTTGCGTTCAGGGAGCGCAGCGCGCCCACGGCCATGGTGGTTGTGGCGGATGGCGATGTGGCCCGGAACAAGTTCCGAGCCGACGGCCGGATTTTACCCCTGGGGTACGATCGAAATGCGCGCCGCGTGGTCTACGACAACAAGGAATTCTTGCTCAATACCGTGAACTATTTGCTTGAAGAGGACGCCCTGATCAGCGTGCGCTCAAGGACCATCGAATTGCGGTCGTTGGACAACGCCGAGGTCCAATCGCGACGCCAAGCGTGGCAATTCGTGGCGGTGGGCATGCCCCTGCTGCTCGTGTTGCTGAGCGGAGGTGTCTTGTTGGCAATGCGCAAACGCACGTACGCCGTCCCTTTGAACTGAACATCATGCATTCGAACCTTCGCATTCTTTACGTCCTAATCTTCATCACCGCGGTGACTGGAGCGGTGTGGTTTTACACCCAGCCTTCAGGACAACTCGCGTCCATCGAAGGCACCGACTTTGCCGTGGAAGACACCTCCAAGGTCGACAAGATTTTCATTGCGGACATGGACGGCAAGTCCGTGACCCTGACTCGGCCGGAACAAGGCAAGTTGTGGGACTTGAATGGGCGGTTCAAGGCGCGCGAAGATGCCGTGAACCTGCTCTTGAAAACCTTCACGCGCGCAGCGATCCAGGGTCCAGTCGCGGAGGCGGCTGAACCGAATGTGGTGCGCCTGA
>PBWG01000045.1 GCA_002729115.1 Crocinitomicaceae bacterium
TCTTGCACATGCACCAGGCCCTCGACCGTCAAGTCTGCGTTGGGGCGTTTTTGGCCTTCAGCGTCCAAGGCTTCATGCGCCCACGCGCCCAACGTGAACTTGTACTCCAGGGACTGAGGCGTCAAGTGAGCCGTCCCCTCCCACCGGTCGTCGCCCATGTAAGTCAACGCCAACCCGCNGGGCTGCCATGGTCCCCACGCCTGAGCGCTGCCCGCCACACACAGGGACGAATCTGGCGACAACCCNGGGGCCACCACCGTGAAAGACAACCGAGATTCCTTCGATTCGGTGTGGGGTTCAGTGCAGGCCACCCCAAGCAGGGCACACCCCAAGAGAGCAAGTCGTCGCATGGGGCGAATCTACGCCTGGCCGGGCTCCGCAAGCCGCGCTTGAACTTCTGGTGACCACGTNCACGTTTCCCGTGTGCCAAACCACGCCGTGCGGTTCCGCGCCACCCATGCGTAGCCCNATCCCGGCACGGCGCGGCAAATCCAAGACCAAGGGGCCGTCAGAAACGGGGCCAAAGCCCGCAGGGCGTCTGCCGCCACCCGAACCTCCCCGCCCTGCCAAACCACCACCCCCGGAAGGGGTGCGGTGCGCAGNTGTTCCGGCAAAAGACGTTGGGCCATGTCGCCCTGCAAGGAGGCGAACTTCAAGGCATGCTCGGACACGTCCGAGCGCAGGTGCCCGACCATCCATTGCACGCTGCGCTGGCACAGCACGCACGGTCCGTCGAAGAACACCACGGCAGATGTCGGGTCCGAATTCATCTGTCCAAAGATGCGACGCATGTACCTTCACGGCGTGGAAGGCGCATTGNATTGGTTGAAGGCCCTCGGNGTGGCAGGATTTTTGTTCTTCTTGGGCAAAGGCATCTTGTGGCTCGTCGTGTTTTGGCTGGTGTCCAAAGGCGTCATCCCCAAGGAACGCATGGACGCCCTGAAAGCGAAGTTGTCTCGCAAGCCCCGCACATGAGTTACGCCGTCCTCAAAGCCCTNCACATNGTCTTNGTGGTGACGTGGTTTGCCGGNTTGTTCTACATCGTNCGGCTGNTGATTTACATCCAAGAAGCCCACGACAAGCCCGCGCACGAACGCGACGTGCTTCTGCCTCAACTGAAGCTCATGAGTCGACGGCTTTGGAAAGGCATCACGTGGCCCTCGGCCATCCTCACAGCCATCCTGGGCACCTCCCTCGTGTGGAGCATCCCTGGCTATTTGCNCGCCCCTTGGATGCACCTGAAACTGACCTTGGTCGCGCTCCTGTTCGCCTACCACGGGTGGACACACGTGCTGGTGGGCCAATGCGACCGCGACGCGTGCACGTGGTCGTCCCAGGCTTTGCGCATGTGGAATGAACTGGCCACGTTGTTTTTGTTTGGGATTGTCTTTTTGGTGGTGCTGAAAAGCGCCACGAATTGGATCTACTTCGGGGTGGGCTTGCTGCTGTTGACCGTNGGGTTGGCCTACGCCATTCAAGTCTACAAGCGGCGNCGCAAGTCCTGACGTCACACCGTCATCGAGAACACCCGGGTCGTCGGCGCTTTGCGCAGAAGGCGCAAATCCAAGGCCATGCACACGTTGCGCACGAAGGGCCTTCCCTTGTCCGTCACGCGCAGGGTCCATCCGTCTCNNACCACCAGNCCGTCGGACTCCATTTCGCCGAGCTTGGCAAGGCACGCTTCAAGCTCCGGGAACCGGTCTGCGGGGTCTTCGAACGACGTGGTGAATTGGCACATCAAGTTCAAAATGTGCTTGCGCACAACCAGGTCTTCGTCGTGGAGCATGTGGCCTCGAAACACGGGAATCTCCCCTTTCATCGCCTGTGCCTCATACTCGGCCACCGTTTTTACGTTTTGGNCAAACCCGCCCCACGAATCGCTGATGGCCGACATCCCCAACCCCACCATCAGCTGGGTTTTGCCTGAGGTGTAGCCCATGAAATTGCGGTGCAAGGAACCGTCGTGGAAAGCCTTCGCCAGGGCGTCGGACGGCAGCGCAAAGTGGTCCATGCCGATTTCCTCATAGCCCAGCTCCAAGAACCGCCGCTTGCCCATCTCGTACAGGTTTCGCTTGCCTTCGTTGCTGGGGAGGTCCTTCTCGTCGTACCCACGCTGGCCAGTGCCCTTGATCCACGGCACGTGGGCGTAACTGTAGAANGCAATNCGGTCGGGCTTGAGCTCCGCCGTTTTGTCAATNGTGTGGGCCATGGCCTCGAGGCTTTGGTGCGGCAAGCCAAACACCAGGTCGTGGCTCACCGACGTGTAGCCGACCTCTCGGCTCTCGTCCGTCACCCGCTTGACGTCTTCAAACGACTGAATGCGGTTGATGGCCTTTTGCACCACAGGNTCGTAGTCTTGAATCCCGAAGCTGTTGCGCCGGAAGCCCAAACTGTGAAGCACCTCGAGGTGCGCCCGGGTCGTGTTGTTGGGATGCGCCTCAAAACTCAGCAGCGGGACGTCGCACAGTTCCACGTCGGCGAAAATGCCTTCGAGCAAGTCGCACAAATGGTCCGGCGAGAAAAACGTCGGGGTGCCGCCCCCCAAGTGCAGTTCCTTGATGCGCGGCGTGCCGTCGAACAGCGCCCGGTAACTGGCCCATTCAGCCAAGACTGCCTTGACGTAGGGCGACTCCACGCTGTGGCGCTTGGTGATGTGCTTGTGGCACCCACAAAACGTGCACAACGACTCGCAAAACGGCAAGTGGATGTACACGCTGATGCCTTCCGTGGCGTTGGACGCCGAGAACGCCTCCGACACGCTGGCGCGCCAACGGTCCTCGGAAAACGAGTCCGCCTCCCAATAGGGCACCGTTGGGTAGCTCGTGTAGCGAGGTCCCGGGATGTTGTACTTCCGGATGAGGTGCTTGTCGAAGCTCATGCCTCTCCGTGGTGCAAGCGGGCGAAATCCAACCCGAAATACGTGGCCACGAGGTCGGCCCCAGCACGCTTGAAGCTGAGCAAGGACTCCAGCATCGCCGCCTCTTCGTCCACCCAACCCTGGGCCGCCGCGGCCTTGATCATGGCGTACTCGCCGCTGACNTGGTANGCCGCCACNGGCACGGANGAGGCCTGCTTGACGCGGTGCAAGACGTCGAGGTAGGGCAACCCCGGNTTCACCANCACCAAGTCGGCGCCNTCNGCAATGTCCAAGGACACTTCCCGCAGTCCTTCTCGGACGTTGGCTGGGTCCATTTGGTAGGTGCGCTTGTCNCCAAATCCNGGCGCCGAATCCAAGGCGTCNCGGAACGGGCCNTANAAACANGAGGCGTACTTGGCGCTGTAGCTGAGGATGCCCACGTCGGTGTGNCCNGCCTNGTCNAGTCCNGCNCGGATGGCGCCCACNCGGCCGTCCATCATGTCGCTGGGNGCGACCATGTCCACCCCNNCNTGGGCGTGGCTGACCGCCATNTTGGTGAGCACCTCCACGGTGGGGTCGTTCNCGATTTGGCCTTCCTCCACAATCCCGTCGTGGCCGAACGACGAAAACGGGTCAAGCGCCACGTCCGTCATGACCACCATGTCNGGCACGGCGCGTTTGANGGCTTGCACCGCGCGCTGCATCANGCCCTCGGCATTGAGGGCCTCGGTGCCTGCGTTGTCCTTGAGCGTGTCGTCCACCTGGACGAACAACAAGACGNATTTCAACCCGTGGTCGCGGAGGACTTTCACGTGCTCCACCGTCAAGTCGAGGCTTCGCTTGAAATAGCCTGGCATGGACGGGATTTCACGCGCCACCCCCTGCCCTTCGAGGACAAACAGCGGCGTGATGAAATCCTCGCACCGCACCGAATGCTCGGCCACGAGGTCGCGCAAAAAGCCCGAGCGACGCAGGCGACGGGGTCGTTGGGTGAGGTTCATGAGCTGGGGNTGTACGATTTGACCGCCTCCACAAACGCTTTGACGTGCGGGACGGGGATGTTGGGCAGGATCCCGTGGCCGAGGTTGACCACGTAACGGTCCTTGCCGAAGGCATCGATCATCTCCTTGACCATCGGTTGGATTTGGTCCGGAGGAGACATCAAGCGCACGGGGTCGAAGTTTCCTTGAAGGGTGACGNCGTGGCCTGCCCGACGGCGTGCTTCTTCTGGACGGATGGTCCAATCGAGTCCCAGGGCGCTGGCGCCCCANGTGCCCATGGCNTCCANNGAATGCCAACACCCTTTCGCGAAGACGATGGTCGGGATNTCGTCGCGCAGCGCNGCCACGATTTGGCGCATGTATTGGCCCGAAAAGAGNTCCCAATCGACCGGCGACAANACNCCGCCCCAGGAATCGAACAGCTGCACCGCATCCACNCCGTGCTTCACCTTGGCCTTGAGGTAGGCGATGGTGGTGTCGGTGATTTTCTGGAGCAACGCGTGGGCGGCTTCAGGCTCCGTGAAGGCAAACGACTTGGCGATGTCGAAGTTGCGGCTTCCCTGCCCTTGCACCGCGTAACAGAAAATGGTCCAAGGCGAACCCGCAAAGCCGATGAGCGGGACCCGGTCGTTCAACGTTTGCTTGGTCATCACGATGGCGTCCATCACGTACGAGAGGGCCTCTTCGGCGTCGGGCACATGCACAGCTTCCACGTCTGCCGCGCTGCGCACGGGGTTGGCCAAGNAAGGGCCNTGNCCGGGCTTCATCTCAAACGCCAGCCCCATGGCTTGGGGCACCACCAAAATGTCNGAGAACAANATGGCGGCGTCGGTGCCGATTTGGTCGATCGGCATGACGGTGATTTCCGTGGCGAGTTCGGGGGTTTGACATCGGGTGAAGAAATCGTACTTCGCCTTGAGCTTCATGAAATCCGGCAGGTAGCGGCCTGCTTGGCGCATGATCCACACGGGGGGGCGCAGGACGGTCTCGCCGTTCAAGGCTTGCAAAAAGAGATGGCTCATGGTTTGAAGTGTTCAATGGCTGCGCGCACAACCGCCAGCTTGGTGGATTTGGAGGCCAGCACGACAGGATGGCCAAACGACTGCGCCACCGCTCCGGTGGTCGTCCCAATGCAAAAGGACGGCGGAAGCTGGGCGTTGGAGGCGTGGTAACTCCGGACCCCGCTGGGGCTGAAAAACAGGATGCCGTCCCAGGGGCCGTCCATCCGCCGAGAGGCATGCAGGGTGTCGTACACCTCGACGACCTTCAGCGCAGCTCCGGCCCGGGCGAACGCGTCTTCCACCGTGGGCATGCGCGTGCTGCCGCACACGAACGTGCACGTTTCCCTCAAGGCCACGGCGTGCTCCGACATGGACGCCGCGCCGCTGTGGACGGACAGCACNTGGGCGCCTCGAGCNCNCAANTNTTCGGCCGTTTTCTCGCCCACGCAACGGACTTGAACCCCGTTCCAGTCCAAGGCGTGCANGGCGTTTTGGCTGCTCACCAACACGATCCGTTCTCCAGGCTGAAGCTGGATCTCGCGTGCATGTTCGCGCGGCACGATGTCCACGAAGTCGTGGGCCGTGCAACGGATGCCGGATTCCGCCAACTCCGCGAGCGCCGAAGCGTCCAGCCTTCGTGTGGAGAGCACCTCAACCATGTCCCTCGGTTCGTTTACGGATGCCGTTCATGATGGCCTGTCCACCTGATGACAACAATTCTTGCGCCCAAGCGGCGCCCAACCCGGCATGGGCCTGCTCGGAAGTGCGCTCGATGCGCAGTTCAGCTTGGCCGTCGAGGGAATTGAGGCAGCCCGTGAAGGTCACGTGGCCACCTTGGACCCGGGCATGGGCACCGATCGGCGCCGCACAACCCCCTTCCAGGGCATGAAGAAAGGCCCGTTCTATGGACGCCGCCATGGACGAGTCTGCATGGTCCAATTGCGTCACCACGTGCTTCAAATCTTCTCGGCCTTGCAGGCCCACCACCAGGATGCTGCCCTGGGCAGGTGCAGGCACCATCCAGTCCAAATGCTCCACACCTTCGAGGCTTTCAAGCAAGCTCAGCCGGTCGAGGCCTGCAGCGGCGAAGATGCCGCCGCGCCAGGGGTTGTCCTCCACCTTGGTCAACCGCGTCTCGACGTTGCCGCGCAACCCGACCGCGGTGTGGTCAGGGTGTCGGTGCAACCATTGGGCCTTGCGGCGAATGCTGCCGGTGGCCACCACGGTGGACGTGGGGTCGTGGCCGACCAAAACATCGCCTGGCAACCCGCGCTCCAGCACCGCCCAAGCCTCCATGAGATCAGGAAGTTGGGTGGGCACGTCTTTCATGCTGTGCACCGCCACATCTACGTCCCCCGCCAGCAAGGCGTCGTCGAGGGCTTTCGTGAAGATGCCCGTCCCCATGCTTTGCAAAGGCCGGTCTTGGATGCGGTCTCCCCTGGTTTGGATGACCACGAGCTCGGCAGATACGCCCAACTCTGCCAAGGCGCCTTGCACGCGTCGTGCTTGATACAAGGCGAGTTGGCTCCCGCGCGTGCCAATGTTCACATTCGACATGTCAAGAGTTGGAGGGGTGAAACGCCTGGCCGAACACCTCCATGTCTTCCTCCACCTTGTCGCTTTTGGTCTTCAAATACGTCGCCACCTGGGTGGTGACTTTCTGGATAAGCTTGTCGGATAGTTGCACCAACCGCGCCTCGTCCTCGCTACCGTCGGCCTTGAGCTTGCCCAACTCGACGTCGCGGTAATTCCGCAAGGTTTCCGTCACTGCTCCGAGCAACGGAGCCACTTTCAGCGAATCGATCCACGTGCGAAACTCCTCCAACTCTTCTTCCACGATGCGTTCTGCGTGAGGGAAGTGGTCTTTCCTTGCGTTCAATTGTTGCAACGCATGTTGGCTCATCTCGTCCACATCCACCAAGACCACACCGGGCAATTCAGCTGCTGCAGGGTCGACGTTGGGGGGCATGCTCATGTCCAGGATGAGCAACTCCTGGCCAGGTTGCACCATGTCGACGGTGACCGTGTGGCTTTGCGCCCCAGTCGCTACAATCAACACCCGGGCTTGGCCAATGGCCTTCTTCAGTTCACCGTGCGACACGGGTAAAAATCCATACACCTCCGCAGCGTGGTTGGCCTTGGCATCGTCTCGGTTGATGACGGTGATGGACGCCTTGCCGGCGTGCTTCGCCAGGTTCTTGCATGTGTTCCTGCCCAGCTTGCCGAGGCCGTACAAGACCACCTCCGCCCCTTCCAGGCTGGGCAAGTGGTGGCGCATGCATTGCACTGCACTGAACGCCACCGAAGTCGCACCTGAACTCAGGCCTGTTTCCGACTTCACACGTTTGCTCGCCTTGAGCACCAAGGACACCACCCGATCCAACCACGCCACCTCACCCACATGGGATTTGGTGAGGCGCAGGGCCATTTTAAGTTGACCGGCAATTTCTGTGTCGCCTGGAATTTGAGATTCCAAAGCGCACCCCACGCGAAACAGGTGCGCCACCGCCTCCAATCCTCCTGCATGCTGCCTCGTGCTCAACCATGCCGCCTCGGACACGCCCATGCGGGCGCGCACAACCTCAGCCACGTCCTCCTGGTTCAGGCCTGACCAATACACTTCCGTTCGGTTGCACGTGGACAGGACCATGATGTTCCGTGCCCCTGCGCCACGCAAGGCCTCGAGGAGCTGCAACTTGGCCTCTTCGCCCAAGCTAAATGCCCCTCGTGATTCAGCCTCCGCCTTTTTGAACGAAAAGCTCAACACATGAAACCCCTTCAACACCTCATCAAATCCGGACATCCCTGCAAAAATACAGGGGCGTGGGGGGCACAGGGGAGCCTGAATTGTCCGGGTTTTGTCAAACGTGCTGACCAAGGTCACAAAGAACTTTGAGTCGGCGCGGTCGGTTTGTTTTTTCGCCTCGCCGTTGGCGTGCTGGTGTCAACTGAAACACATGAAACAAGGGATATTTCTCATCAACCTGGGCTCACCCGACAGCCCCACCAAGGAAGACGTGCGCACATACTTGGACGAATTCCTCATGGACCCGCGCGTGGTGGACTTGCCCAAGGTGTTCCGGACGCTGCTCGTGCGAGGCATCATCTTGAACACCCGACCCAAGAAGTCGGCGGAGGCCTACGCGGAGATTTGGACGGACGAGGGCTCCCCGCTCATCGTGTACTCGGAACAGGTGCGCGACTTGTTGCAAGCGCGGGTCGAAATCCCCGTGGTGCTGGGCATGCGCTACGGTTCCATGAGCATCGAAAAAGGCCTCGCACAATTGAAGGAGCACGGCGTGGAGCACGCCCTGGTCGTTCCCCTGTACCCGCAATTCGCCATGTCCACCACGGAGACCGTCGTGGAGAAGGTGAAAGAGGTGGTTCACGCCTCCCACTCGGGCATGAAGACGGAATTCTTGCCCCCCTTCTACGGCACCGACGAGTACATCCATGCCTTGGCGGAATCGGCCAAGTTGGCCGCGAACCACGAGGACTACGACCGCATCCTGTTCTCGTACCACGGCGTGCCAGAACGCCACATCCGCAAGTCGGACCTCACCGGCAAGCATTGCAAAATCGACGGCTCGTGTTGCAACACCCCGAGCCCTGCCCATGCCGAGTGCTACCGGCACCAGTGCTTCGAGACAACCAAAAACTTGGCCAAGGCCCTCAACCTGCCCGAGGAAAAGTGCTTCAGCGCGTTCCAAAGCCGCCTGGGCCTCGATCCCTGGCTGAAGCCCTACACCGCCGACACCCTGAAGAAGATGCCCGACCAAGGCATCAAGAAGCTTGCGGTGCTGACGCCCTCCTTCGTGTCCGACTGCCTGGAAACGCTCGAGGAGATGGACATGGAAAACCGGGAGATCTTTGAGGAAGCCGGCGGCGAAACCTACGATTTCATCCCGTGCATGAACACCAGCGAGGCCTGGATTCAAGCCCTGGAAACGTGGTCCAACGCGTGGCAACGCGGGGACCTCACCACCACACCTTTGACATGATCTACCAACGTTCTTCGGCCCTCTTCACCGAAGCCCAAGCCGCCATCCCCGGCGGCGTGAACTCCCCGGTTCGGGCGTTCAAGTCCGTGGGCGGCCACCCCATTTACATGGAAAGCGCCCGCGGCGCGCACTTGCGCGACGTCGACGGCAACACCTACATCGACTACATCAACTCCTGGGGCCCCCAAATCCTGGGCCACGCCCACCCGCCCGTGATCGACGCCGTGAAACGGGCGGCGGAGAAAGGGACGTCGTTTGGCACCCCCACCGAATTGGAAACGCAGATCGCGGAGCTCATTTGTGACATGGTGCCATACATCGACCAAATCCGAATGGTCAACTCCGGCACCGAGGCATGCATGAGTGCGATTCGCTTGGCCCGTGGATTCACCGGACGAGAGAAGATTGTGAAGTTCGCCGGGTGCTACCACGGGCACTCCGACGCATTCCTCATCCAAGCCGGAAGCGGTGCGGTCACCTTCGGTGCGCCAAGCTCACCCGGCGTCACCCAGGGCACAGCGAAAGACACCCTGCTCGCCCCTTACAACGACCTCGGCGCCGTCGAGGCGCTGCTCCAAGAACACGACGGTCAAGTGGCCGCCATCATCGTTGAACCCGTCGCCGGCAACATGGGATGCATCCCGCCACAGCCCGGATTTTTGGAAGGGTTGAAAGCCGCCTGCGCCGCACACGGCACGCTGCTCATCTTCGACGAAGTCATGACCGGATTCCGGCTGGCGGCCGGGGGCGCGGCCGAGGTCTATGGCGTCGCGCCCGACATGGTGTGCTTCGGCAAGGTCATCGGAGGCGGACTCCCTGTGGGGGCGTTCGCAGCGCGCCGGGAAATCATGGCCCACCTGGCCCCTGAGGGACCTGTCTATCAAGCGGGCACGCTTTCGGGCAACCCCTTGGCCATGTCGGCGGGATTCACCCTGCTGTCGGAACTCCATGCCACGCCGGAAGTCTATGCGGGCCTCGCCGAACGGGGCGCGTCCCTCGCCCAAGGCATCCGCGAGGTGATGACGGAGAAGTCGGTCCCGCACCAAGTCAACCAGGTCGGGTCCATGTTGTCGCTGCACCTCTGCGAGGCGCCTGTGGTGGATTTCGACACCGCGAAGGCTGGCGACAACGCGCATTTCAAAGCGCTCTTCCACCACATGCTGGACGCCGGCATTTACCTTCCCCCGTCGGCGTACGAATCGTGGTTCTTGTGCAGCCTGATCGACGACGCGGCCCAGGACCAAACCCTGACTGCCCTGCGGTCCTTCAATCCCCGCTGATCATTTCTTGGGCTGATGCCGCTCGTTGTGGTCGCGGCGGCGCTTGGTCATTTGCTCCAGCTCGGCACCCCAGTCGTTCAAGTCTTCCGGGTCATCCGGATTGAACTTCGGAGGGCGCTTGGCGTGCACGTTCTTCAAGTCTCGCTTCCTGCCCATGTCGATTCAATCGCATTTGGCAGGAAGTTGTTCATGCCTGAACACAACGTGTTGACATCCAAGTCCATGCCCTACCTTGGAGTCATGTCTAACCTCACCTTCTTCTCGAAAATCGCGGCAGCCGTATTCTGCATCCTTGCAGGAGTTGGCGTGTCGTGGGGACAATTGACCACGGAAACCCTTGTGGTCGATGGCGACGCCCGAACCTACTTGTTGTACTTGCCTGACGGGCATTCTGCGGACCAAACCTGGCCGCTTGTCATGAACTTCCACGGGGGCAGTGGCGCGGCTGAAGGCCAGCTGGCCGTGGCCGACATGCGGGACCGCGCCGACGAGGAGGGCATCGTCTTGGCCTACCCGCAAGCCCTGCCCGACCCCAACGACGGCGGATCCACGAATTGGCAAGTGGTGACTTCTGGCGATCTGCCCTTCACCGTGCCCAACCCGCACAGCGACATCGACTTCATCTCGGACCTCGTCGACGCGTTGGTGGCAAGCCAAGGCGTGGACCCAGATCGCGTGTACGCCATGGGGTATTCCAATGGAGGTGGGTTCACCTACGATTTGGCCTGCCGGCTGAACGACAAAATCACCGGCATCGGGGCCGTGGCGCGCACCATGTACGCCGAGTCGATGACCTCGTGTGTGGTGACGCACCCCACTCCTGTGGTGACGATTTTGGGCACGAACGATTTCATCTCGAACTACGACGGGGTGGAATACCAGGGCACGTTGTACTACCACAGCAGCGACGACGTCAACGCCCACTGGGTGGAGGTCAACGGACTCAATCCTGCACCTGAGGTGACCCTCTTGCCCAACCTGGATGCGACGGACGGCAGCACGGTGGAAGAATCCACGTGGCTCAGCGACGACGGGTGCCACGCCTTGCACCACTACAAAGTGATCGGTGGCGACCACGATTGGCCGGGCTCGTTTGGCAACGGAGACATCGTGGCGCACGACTTGATTTGGGACAAGTTGAAAGTCCACGACCACCACGGGCTCATCGGATGCGAGACCTCTGGGCATGCGGAAGTGGAGGCTGTGGCGAAACACACCGTGTATCCCAACCCTGCAATGCAAGGGCAATCTGTCGTGTTGACCAGCGGCCGTCCGTTCGGCGAGGCCACTGTGTTGAATGCGGCAGGCCAAACCGTGAAGCAGCGCAACTTCCCCCCCACCACACGCACTGAACTGACCTTGTCCAACCTGCCTGCCGGATTCTACTTCGTGGAACACGGCGCCATGCGGACCCCGTTGGTCATTCACTGATTCCACACCCATGCGAGCGATCTCATTTCTTCTCGGTGCAGCGTTGTCTGTGGGGCTTGATCTGCAAGGCTTGGCGCAATGCAACAGCTGCGAACCCGACCTCAGTTGCGCGGCGGCTGATTTTCCTGTGTTGTGTCCCGAGACGCTGGCCGACGCCACGGCGGGCGAGCCCTACGAAGAAGTCATCACCTTCAACTTGCCGCCTGTCGTGGTCGACCCCGCGACCGACTTGTCGGTGGACCTGCTGTCGGTGACGATTTCAAGTGTGATGGGACTGCCTTTTGGGTTGGAGTTCACGCCGAGCAACGCCGACGGTACCTACGAACCGGGCAACGGCGAGACCTACGGCTGCGCCACCGTGTGCGGCACGCCCCTCTCGGCAGGCGAATACCTCGTGGACATCAACGTGGCGGTGGTGGCCTCGGCGTTTGGGTTTGAGCAGAGCGTGGACCAAAGTTTTTCCCTCGCCCTCACCGTCCTGCCAGGAGACAACCCCGACGCGGTGAGTTCCTTCGAACTCAGCACCCTGTCTGGATGTGCACCACTGGACATGACAGGAACGGCGCTTGTCACAGACGCCGGCGCCTCGTACGCTTGGGACTTGGGCAACGGACAGAGCTCCAACGAGGCCAACCCCACGTTCACCTTCGACTCGACGGGCACGTACACAGTGCAACTCGCCACGGAAGTGGAAGCGCTGGCGTTGACCCAAGTGGCGATCAGCTCGCTGGGGGGCGGATGGGGTCAAGACCTGGACGATTTCTTCGGCCAACCTGACCCCTACTTCGTGTTGAGTGACGCCAACGGAACCCTGTACACCTCCGCCTACGGCTCGGAAACCCAAACCCCGACGTTGGGTGGATTCAGCATCCCTTTGGACTTCGGGGCGTCGTACAACATCGCGTTTTACGACAGCGACACCTTCACCAACGACGACTTCTTGGGGGCGTCTGATTTTGTGGCCGAAGGGGGTGGCGACGTGACGGTCTCCAACAGCACGACGGCCACCCTGACGCTGACGTCGTCCATGGTGGGCTCCTTCAACGAATCGCTGAGCGTGGTGGTCTTCGACGATTTGGACGTGTGGCTTGACATGGACGGCGACGGCTTCGGAGACCCTGCGGTGCCCGTCGACGCATGCGACCCTGCCAACACCCTTCCCTACGCCTTCAACGACGCGGACTGCGACGACGCCAACGCCAACGTGTACCTCGACGCGTCCCCCACGGGCGAAGGCGTCGACAACAACTGCGACGGCGTCTTGAGTCCAGACGAGATGGTGCCTTGCCCTGGAGATTTGAACCTGGACACCCAGGTTTCCGTGGCCGACGTGCTTGTCATGCTGAGCGACTTTGGATGCATCTCGGCATGCGAGTCGGACTTGACGTCCGACGGCTCGGTGGGCGTGGAAGACTTGTTGGCGCTTCTGGCCTATTTCGGGACGCAGTGCTGATTCCGGGAAAATCCTGAAGGCGACGTCAGCAGAAATTGCCGTAGACAGACAGGAT
>PBWG01000046.1 GCA_002729115.1 Crocinitomicaceae bacterium
GGAACACCTTGACCGAGCTTGATTCCTTGCCTGTCCCTGGCGACGACCTCACGCTCACGCTGGACGCCGAATTGCAGCGGTACGCCGAGGACCTCATGCGCGGCAAACGCGGCGCCGTTGTGGCCCTTGAACCTTCCACNGGNGAGGTGTTGGCCTTCGTGTCGGCCCCTTCCTTTGACGGGAACCTGCTCACCGGAACGAGTCGGGGGGCCGCTTACGACAGCTTGGCGAAGCACCCCTGGAAGCCTTTGTACAACCGTGCAGTTCGTGGCACTTACCGTCCGGGCTCCATCTTCAAAATGGTTCAAGGCCTCATCGGCATGCAGCAAGGCGTGATTTCGCCCAGAACGCACATCGTCTGCAACCGCGACGTCATTGGTTGCCACGGCGCGCACACCCAAGACGACCTGAGACGGGCGGTGGTCCACAGCTGCAACCCCTACTTCTACGACGTCATGCGTCGGATGGTCAACCAGCACCCGGACAAGGACAAATTCGACAACGCCAGGCTGGGACTCGGGTGGTGGACGGAGCGTGTCAAGGACTTCGGGTTTGGCACCGACCTCGGCGGCCATGTGCCTGGGACGCGATCTGGTTTGGTCCCCGACACGACCTATTACAACAACATCTACGGGCGGCGCCATTGGACTTTCCGCACCATCTACTCCATCAGCATCGGGGAAGGTGAGCTGCTGGCCACCCCCATGCACATGGCCAACCTCGCCGCAATCATGGCGAACCGAGGGTGGTACATGGAACCGCACCTCATCCGCGACATCGGGGGCAAGGGCAAACCCGAAGCGCTTCAAGTCAGGCAGGAGGTCGACGTGGACGAGGTCCATTTCGCGGCCATCCTGGACGCGATGCAGGACGTGATTGAAGACCCGTCGGGAACTGGGCGTCGCGCCCTGACCCCGGGGATTGCGACATGCGGCAAGACAGGGACCGTCCAAAACCCAGGCAAACCCGACCACAGCGTCTTCATGGCGTTCGCCCCCCGAGAAAACCCTCAGATTGCCTTGAGCGTGTACGTGGAGAATGCAGGCGCTGGCGGCGAATGGGCCGCGCCGATTGCGGGCNTNNTGGTGGAGAAATNCATCCNAGGCGACATCGACAACAAGGCCCGTGAGTCGCGGGTCATGGGGGCCACCTACCCCTTGGACCCCACCTTCGTGGACCCTGCCACCNTGGNCCAAACCCAGGCCGCGTCGGGCGNCCCAGAACCCCAAGACGCGCCATGAGCAGCCGTTCCCTCAACGTGGCGGCACGCNTGGACTGGACCACNCTNTTGACCGTGGGGGTTCTGGTCGTGCTGGGCTGGTTGAACATCGTCAGCGCCACAGCCGAGGCCGAGGTCGTGTGGGACATGGGCGGCAAGGCCGGCAAACAGCTGATTTGGATGGGCGTCTGCGCGGTGCTCATGGTGGGGCTGTTGGCGGTGGAAGGGGTGTTCTACATCCGAACGAGTGTGGTGCATTACGCCGCGGTCATGCTGCTTCTCATGGCCGTGCTCGTGGTNGGCAAAAAGGTTGGCGGGGCGCGTTCCTGGTTTGGGGTGGGCAGCTTCGGCATCCAACCCAGCGAGTTCGCCAAGACCGCCACCGCCCTCATCCTGGCGTGGTTCCTCAGCCGAGATGGCCGGCCGTGGCGCACGTTCAAAACCCGGCTGCAAACCCTCGCCTTGATTGCGGCGCCTGCGGGCCTCATCNTGTTGCAACCCGACGCCGGCACNGTGCTGGTNTTNGGNGGGTTCGTCTTCGTGCTCTACCGCGAAGGGCTGAGCGGCAACGTNCTCTTGATCGGCGTGGGNATGCTGGTGTTGGCCGTGCTCACCATCCTGCTCGGCGCCTCNGANAGTTGGTATCCCTTCTTGGGCAGCGAATCGGGTTTCTGGTGGTTCCTGCTTTCGCTGGCGTTGCTCGGCACCTTGACGCTGCTCCTCGTGCGGGCCGCCACCCTTCCGCGCCGAAGGAAGGCTGTGTCGCGTTGGGGCATCGCGTTGTTGTTGGGGGGCATGGCATTCTCCACGGGCTTGCATTTGGGGATGGAGCAGGTGCTCAAAAAACACCAACGTGAGCGCATCCACGTGCTCTTCGGCATCGACGTCGACAACCCCGACGCCGATTACAACATCCGCCACGCGAAAGCCGCCATCGGATCGGGCGGATGGACCGGGAAGGGNTGGGCCCAAGGTCCCATGACNGCTTACGGCTTCGTGCCCGAACAAGAAACCGACTTCATCTTCTGCACGGTGGGAGAAGAATGGGGCTTCTTGGGCAGCGCCGGGGTCGTGGGGTTGTTCATGTTCCTCATCCTGCGTGTCCTTCACCTCGCAGAACGGCAGAGGTCGCAGTTCACCCGGGTGTACGCGTATGCGGTGGCCAGCATCCTGTTCATGCANTTNCTGGTGAACGTCGGCATGGTGATCGGCTTGGCGCCCGTCATTGGCATCCCCTTGCCTTTCTTCAGTTACGGCGGATCCTCGCTGATGGGCTTCACCCTGTTGNTGGGCATTCTGCTCCGNTTGGACGCGGAGCGCTTCGCCGTCTTGAGGTGAGATTCGTCGATGAAAAAGCCCTGCTCGTTTGGGTTTTTCAAAAATTCATCTATCTTCGTTTCATGACGATGACCACAAACATGTGTTGTTGCTGCAACTGTCCGATGGATAGGGGCCGCTTGCGCATGCGTGGATAAAGTCAATTTCAAACGCAACCTCAGGAAGCCCTCGTTCGTAACGGGGGCTTCTTTTTTTATTCCATTTTCCGATGACCGCCACTCTTCTTGACCCCAGACTTTCCGCCCTCGACGAATTGCGTTGGCAAGTCGGCAACACCCCGTTGCACCGCATCGTNCACCTGAGCCCCAAGCCCGGGGTGGAGGTGTANGCCAAATTGGAATGGCAACAATTCGGCGGAAGCGTGAAGGCGCGCCCCGCGTACAACATCCTTTGGAATGCCTTGGCCTCTGGCGCCCTCAAAGGTCGCCGGTTGTTGGACGCCTCGTCCGGCAACACCGGCATCGCCTACGCCATCTTCGCCGCGGCGGCAGGCATTCCGGTCACGTTGTGTGTCCCGGAAAATGCCTCGAAAGAGCGCAAGCAAATCCTTCGCTCCTTGGGCGTGGAGCTCGTGCTGACNAGCCCGTACGAGGGCACCGACGGGGCCCAGGAAGTGGCGCGGGCCATGTCTTTGGCCCACCCNGAGAANTACCACTACGTGGACCAGTACAGCAACGAAGCNAACTGGAAGGCGCACTTCGANCACACCGCNCCNGAAATCTGGNACGANACNCGCGGNGAAATCACCCACTTNGTGGCGGGCCTCGGCACCACGGGCACCTTCACCGGCACNGGCCGTGGGCTGAAGAAGTTCAANCCCGACATCGAGTTGGTGGCCTTGCAGCCTGANACGGCCCTGCACGGGNTGGAGGGNTGGAAGCACCTGGAGACCGCCCGCGTGCCCAAGATCTACGACCGCACCGTCCAAGACCGCACCATGCTCGTCTCCACCTCCGAGAGCTACGAAATGATTGTGCGCGCTGCGAAAGAAGAGGGTCTGCTTTTGAGTCCGTCTGCCGCGGCGAACCTCGCAGGGGTCCTTCGCGTGGCCGAGTCGCTGGAAGAAGGTGTCGTGGTGACCGTCTTGGCTGACGACGCCTCCAAATACAGCGAAGTGATGGCCCAGCTGATGCCTTGATCATGTTGCCGCTTGACATCCAACCTGACGTCCTGGAACGCATGACTTCCCACGCGCAAGCGGCCTTCCCCAACGAATGCTGCGGCTTCTTCTACGGCGCCGAGGAAGGAGGCAAGCGGGCCATCACGGCGACCACAGCAGTGGACAACCACAAAGAAGGCGACCAGCGCAGGCGGTTCGAGATCTCCGATTTGGACTACATGAAGGCGGAGCGGCACGCGGCAAAGGAAGGCCTGACCCTCTTGGGCGTGTACCACAGCCACCCCCTGCATCCGGCCATTCCGAGCGAACACGACCTCGCGGTGGCCATGCCCTTTTTCAGCTACCTCATCGTCAGCGTGCAACCGGAAGGCACTGCCCACGTGCGCAGTTGGCAACTCGACGACTCCCGAACCTTTCAAGAAGAACCCTTGGTGACGCTGCCCGACGCGTGGCGCGTTTGACATCTTGCCCCCACCCTGACAACCCATCTGCCATGCCCACATTGATCATCCCCACCCCCTTGCGCAAATTCACCGACGGCCAAGGCACCTTCTCGGCGCCGGCGGACACGGTCAAATCCCTGTTGGCCAGCCTTGCGGAAGCGCACCCAGGACTGAAGCCACACCTCTTTGAAGACTCAGGCGCGTTGCGCAGTTTCATCCGGGTCTACGTCGGCGACGAAGACATTCACGCCCTTCAAGGAGAGGACACCCCGCTGGACGGACGGGACGACGTGAGCATCATTCCCGCCATTGCCGGCGGCGTGGGCCGTTCCATCCTTTGACCTGACCGAGATGGACCACGTGCAATTCAGCAAAGAGGAGCTCGAGCGCTACAGCCGGCACCTCATCATTCCCGAGTTCAACATNGANGGGCAGCGCAAGCTCAAGGCTTCCAGNGTCCTGGTGATTGGATCTGGCGGGTTGGGCTCCCCNCTGCTNCTNTACCTGGCCGCNGCCGGNGTNGGACGCATCGGGGTGGTGGACTTCGACACGGTCGACNCCAGCAACCTTCAACGTCAAGTCCTCTTTGGGGTGCAGTCCGTGGGACAGCCCAAGGCGGAAGCCGCCAAAGCNCGGCTGGCCTCGTTGAACCCGCACATCGACATCGACGTGCACAANACCAAATTCACAAGCGACAACGCGCGTGAATTNGTTCGGCAATACGACGTNGTNGCCGACGGGACGGACAACTTTCCAACCCGCTACCTCGTCAACGACGCATGCGTGCTGGAAGGCAAGGTGAACGTGTACGCCAGCATTTACCGNTTTGAAGGACAGGCCTCGGTGTTCAACCAACTCCTGCCTGACGGAAGTCGGGGGCCCAACTACAGGGACCTGTTCCCCTCGCCGCCCCCTCCTGGCCTGGTGCCGAGCTGCGCAGAAGGTGGCGTGATCGGTGTCTTGCCGGGCATTTTGGGGTCGCTCCAGGCCTTGGAGGTGTTGAAGGTGATTTCCGGCGTGGGCGACACGCTGAGCGGCAGGCTGTTTTTGTTTGACGCCACCACCTTCACCACACGAACAATGAAGGTGCGGAAGGACCCGCGCAACCCGTTGAATGGGGAAAACCCCAGCCAAACCGACCTCATCGACTACGAGCAGTTTTGCGGCGTGGGGGTGCCGGCGGCCCAGGAACGCGACGTGCAAGAAATCGACGTGCACACCTTGAAGGCTTGGCAAGACGAGGGCAAAGCGCATGTCCTCATTGACGTGCGGGAGCCTTATGAATTTGGCATTGCAGAAATGGGGGGCGAGTTGGTGCCCCTGGCCACCGTGGTCGAGAGCACCGCCCGGATTCCCAAGGACGTGCCGGTGGTGGTTCACTGCCGCTCAGGCGTGCGAAGCGCCAAGGCCATCCGGCAACTGGAAGACGCCCACGGCTACACCAACTTGGTCAACCTCCGTGGGGGCATCCTGGGTTGGCAAGAACACATTGATCCGTCGCTCGCCCGCTATTGAGCGGAGTTTGGCACGGTCTATGACTTGAAGAGAGAAGCGTCGAGATAAGGTTTTGGTTTGACGACGCTTCAGGTTGAAGCAAGCGGGGGCCCCATCTGGGAGCCCCGCTTTGTTGTTTCACAAGGTTTGGAAGCTCAGAGCCCGAGCAACACTTCGGTTGGGGTCTTTCCCCCAAAGAGCATGCGCTCCGGGTTCTCGATCATCTCCTTCACCATGTACAAGAAGCCGACGCTTTCCTTGCCGTCGACAATGCGGTGGTCGTAGCTGAGCGCGACGTACATGATGGGACGGATTTCCACTTTGCCGTCGATGGCCACAGGGCGTTCCACGATGTTGTGCATGCCCAAAATGGCACTTTGGGGCGGGTTGATGATGGGCGTCGACAACATCGAGCCAAACACCCCACCGTTGGTGATGGTGAAGGTCCCGCCTTGCATCTCGTCCACGGTCAACTCCCCGTCTCGTGCCCGAATCGCCAAACGCTTGATTTCCGCCTCGATTTCAGACAGGCTCATGGTCTCGGCGTTGCGAACCACCGGCACCATCAAGCCTTTGGGGGAACTCACCGCGATGCAGATGTCCGCGTAGTCGTGGTAGATGAGTTCCTTGCCGTCGATTTGGGCGTTGATGGCTGGGAACTCGGCGAGCGCCGTGGTCACCGCCTTGGTGAAGAAGCCCATGAACCCAAGACCCACGCCAAATTGCTCCTTGAAGGCGTCCTTGTGCTTCTTGCGCAAGTCCATGACCGGCTTCATGTCCACCTCGTTGAAGGTCGTCAACATCGCGGTCTCGTTCTTCACAGAGACCAAACGCTCGGCCACCTTCCGGCGCAACATGCTCATCTTCTCCCGGCGCGTCTCGCGGCTGCCTTCCCAGCCTGAACGGACATTCGATGCGTCGAAGCCTGCGGCCAAGGCGGCAAGCACGTCTTGCTTCAACACGCGGCCGTCGCGACCCGTGCCCTGCACAGAGCCCGCGGGCAATCCCGCATCTGCCATGGCCTTGCGCGCCGCAGGCGAGGCGTGTCCCGCCACGTGACTCGCAGCCGCAGGGGCGGCCGGAGTGGGCGCTGGCTTGGGAGCTGAAGGAGTCGGGGCTGCAGGCGCAGGTGCGGCGGCAGCGGCCGGAGCCGGGGTGGGTGCTGGGGCTGGCGCGCCCGCGGGACGCTCGGCGTCGGTGTCGATCATGCAGCACACGCCACCCACCGGCACCACGTCGCCTTCTTCCGATTTCAACGTGATGACGCCGGCAGCTTCTGCCGGCAATTCCAACGTCGCCTTGTCGGAATCCACTTCTGCGATGGCTTGGTCCTTTTCGACGTAGTCGCCGTCGGACACGAGCCATGCTGCGATTTCGACTTCAGAGATGCTCTCCCCAGGGCTGGGGACTTTCATTTCAAGGATGGGCATGGGTCTAGATCGTTGCTGAGGTGAAGGTCAAAATTTCGCCATCGCTACCACTTCTTCAAGCAGGGCGTCGTGTCGTTGTTGGTGAACGGCCGGAGATCCCGAGGCCGGGCTGGCGCTCGCGCTGCGTCCCACGTACTGGACGTCGACGTGGCCTTGAACGTGAAGTTGCTCGTGCATGAAACTCCAGGCCCCCATGTTCCGGGGCTCCTCTTGAAGCCACACCACCTTGGGGCTGCCGTGACGGCCGATGGCTTGGGCCACCGCATCCGCAGGGTACGGGTGAAGTTGCTCCACGCGAACCACAGCCATGTTCTTGGGCGCCTTGTCTCCGAATTTCTCCAGCAAGTCGTAGTAGACCTTGCCCGAGCACAAGACCACCACCTCGGCCCCTTTCTTGGCCTTGGGGTCGTCGATGACTTCCTGGAATCCACCGGTGCTCAAATCCGCCATGGACGACACCGCCTTCGGGTAACGAAGGAGTTTCTTGGGGGTGAACACCACAAGCGGCTTTCGGAAGGGGCGGTGCACCTGGCGACGCAACACGTGGAACATGTTGGCGGGCGTGGTGCAGTTGGCGACAATCAGGTTGTCCCCGCTTCCCAGCTGAAGGAAACGCTCAATGCGGCCGCTGCTGTGCTCCGACCCCATGCCTTCGTAGCCGTGGGGGAGCAACAACGTCAGGCCGTTCATCGTGCGCCACTTGTCTTCTCCGGCGCTCAGGAATTGGTCCCACATGATTTGGGCTCCATTGTTGAAGTCCCCAAACTGCGCTTCCCAAATCGTGAGGCCGTCAGGCTGCGCGAAGGCGTATCCAAATTCAAACCCACTCACCGCGTACTCCGAAAGCAAGCTGTTGTAAATCTGGAGTTTCGCTTGGTCCTTGCTGAGGTGGTTGAGCATGATCACCTCCTCCTCGCTGTCTTCGGTCTTGACGACAGCGTGCCGGTGGGAGAACGTCCCGCGCTCCACATCCTGTCCGCTGATGCGCACGGGATGCCCCTCCTCGAGGAGGGTCGCGTAAGCCAATTTCTCACCCATGGCCCAGTCGAGCTCGTCGCGTTCGACCATGGCCAAGCGGTCCTTCATGAGCTTTTTGACCTTGCGGAAAAACTTTTTGTCTTCCGGCAACGTGCTCATGCGTGTGGCCAAATCGACCAGTTTCTTCTTCGCCACCCCGGTCTTGGGCGACGACGTCAATTCTTGTTCTTCGGCAGGCCGGTAGTTTTCCCAGAGTTCGCTCAAGAAGTCGTCCACCACAGACAATTCCATGGACTTGGCTTCCTCGAAGCCCGATTCCATGGCCTTGCCCAACGCCGCCTTCATGGCGTCGGCGTCCTCGGCGGTCACCGAGCCATCAGCGAGGAGCTTCTGGAGGTAAATCTCACGAGGTGAGGGGTGGGCCCCTATGGCCTTGTACAACTTGGGCTGGGTGAACTTGGGTTCGTCGCCTTCGTTGTGGCCGTACTTCCGGTACCCCAACAGGTCGATGAACACGTCGCGCTGGAACGTTTGGCGGTAATCCAGGGCGATGTTCATCACCTGGACCACGGCCTCCACGTCGTCGGCATTCACGTGAAAGACCAACCCCTGGGTGACCTTGGCCACGTCGGTGCAATAGGTCGACGTCCGCGCGTCGAGATAGTTGGTGGTGAAGCCCACTTGGTTGTTCACCACGAGGTGCACTGTGCCGCCTGTGCGGTAGCCGTCGAGGCCCGCCATTTGGGCCACCTCGTACACCACACCCTGGCCCGCGATGGCCGCGTCGCCGTGGATGAGGATGGGCAACACGCTGCCTTCGTCGCCGCCGTGTGCGTCGATGCGTGCCCGGGCGATGCCCTCCACCACAGGGTCCACCGCCTCAAGGTGCGAGGGGTTGGGCGCCAGGGTGATGGTCACTTCTTCGCCGGTGTCTGCCACTTGCTTGCGCGAGTAGCCGAGGTGGTATTTGACATCGCCGTCAAACAGACCGTCGTCGTCGTACGCCTTGCCTTCGAACTCACCAAAAATGTTGGCGTAAGGCTTGCCCAAAATGTGGGCCAAGGTGCTCAAGCGGCCCCGGTGCGCCATGCCGATCACAACTTCCTTCACGCCTCGCGTGGTGCCCGACTCGATCATGGCGTCCAAGGCCGGAATCAAACTCTCCCCGCCTTCGAGCGAAAAGCGCTTTTGGCCCACAAACTTTTTCTGCAAGAACTCCTCGAACAACGTCGCCTGGCTGATTTTCTTCAGCACGTGCTTGCGGCCCTCTGCGTCCAAACGAGGGCGGTTCACGAGCTCAATGCGGTCGCGAATCCACGCCAAGCGCTCCGGTTGGCGGATGTACATGTACTCAATCCCGATCGATTCGCAGTACGTCGCCTCGAGGTGCGCCACGATGTCCTTCAAAGTGGCTGGTCCCAACCCCACTTCGCTGCCGGCTTGGAACACGGTGTTCAAATCGGCTTCGCCCAAGTCAAATTGCGCCAAATCCAGGGTGGGCAGGTAGGTCCTGCGGGCCCGAACGGGATTGGTCTGGGTGAACAGGTGTCCCCGGGTGCGGTACCCGTGGATCAAGTCCAGCACCTTGAACTCCTTCAGGGTTGCTGGAGACGCGGCGTCCTCGCCATACTGGGCGCGGCTCAGGTCAAATCCAGCAAAAAAAAGCCGCCACGAGCGGTCCACCGATTCGGGGTCCTGCAAGTANCGAGCGTACATGGCATCGAGCGCACCGGGTTCGGCGTTGCTCAAAAAAGAAAGTGGGTCCATGAGGACAGNGGCGTTTTGCGCGCATAAAGATACGCCCGCCTTCGCGAATCAGTNGCTTCGAGACGTCACGTGCTCGGCCAGTCCCACGAACCACGCCGCGGCCGCGTCAGACAGGATCAATTTCCCCAAGGCGCCCACCGCCAATTCCACGTGAGAGGCCATGCGCTCCCGGGCCAATCGGTCGGCGCCCGCGGCGAGCATCGCCCCGCGCACGGCTTGGATTTTGGCCTCGGCACGGTCCGTACCAGAGGCTGGCTGCACGCCGGTCCACGTTTCCAACACTTCGCGGCCCTCGGTTTGGGCTTGGGTGGTGAGCCAGAGCAGGGTCTTCTTGTCGCTCAAAATGTCTCCCCCCACTTGCTTTCCTGTGCTTCCACTCTCTCCAAACGTGTCGAGCAAATCGTCCTGAATCTGGAACGCCAAGCCCACGTTGAGTCCGTACGCGTACCATGCCCGCACACGCGGCTTGGGCGCCCCGGCGCACATCGCCCCCATGGCGGCAGAGGCCGCCAACAGGACCGACGTCTTGAGCCGGATCATCTCCACATACGCGTCCACCGCCACCTCGTCCCGGGACTCAAACGCCATGTCGGACTGCTGGCCTTCGCAGACTTCCCGGGCGGTGGTGTTGAACATCGACAACACGCCAGCCAAGGCGTGAGATGGGGTGCCTTCCAACGCTTCCAGCGCCAACGTGTACATGACGTCGCCCGAAAGGATGGCCGCGTTTTCGTCCCACTTCGTGTGCACGGTGGGGCGTCCGCGGCGCAAAGGCGCCTCGTCCATAATGTCGTCGTGCATCAGGGTGAAGTTGTGGAACAACTCCACCGCCATGGCCGCCGGCATCGCGTCGGACACGTCGCCTCCCTCCGCTTCGCACGCCGCCAAAGCCAGCACGGGGCGAATCCGTTTGCCCCCCAAAGACAACAGGTAGTGAATGGGGTCGTACAAGCCGTCGGCGGCACCTTCTGGGTAAGCAGAGAGAAAGCCGGTCAAGGCCTGTTGCAGGGCGTCGCGCCACTGCGATTCACGGGAGGAGGAGCTCATGGCTTGGAGGTTAGGTGAATCACAACCCGCGCTGCAGGATGTTCATGAGGTAGGTGCCGTAGCCGCTCTTCAACAGCGGTTGGGCGAGCGACTCAAGCTGGGCGTCGTCAATGAAGCCCATGCGCCAGGCGACCTCTTCCAAGCATCCAATTTTCAGGCCTTGGCGTTCCTCGATGACTTGGACAAATTGCGAAGCTTGCATCAACGACGCGTGGGTGCCGGTGTCCAACCAAGCCATGCCGCGGTCGAGCACGCCCACTTGAAGTTTGCCTGCGTCGAGGTACGCCTTGTTCACGTCGGTGATCTCGTATTCCCCCCGGGCACTGGGCTCGAGCCCCTCGGCGATAGCCACCACGTCGTTGTCGTAGAAGTACAGGCCAGGGACCGCGTAGTTGGACTTGGGCTCGGTCGGCTTTTCTTCGATGCTGATGACCTTGCCCTCGGCGTCAAAGTCGACCACGCCGTATCGTCCAGGGTCGTTCACGAAGTGGGCGAACACGATGGCGCCGTCGGGATCCGTGTGCGCCCTCAACGTCCGACCAAAGCCTCGGCCGTAAAAGATGTTGTCGCCGAGCACCAGGGCCACTTTGTCTTGGCCGATGAACTCTTTGCCCAGGACAAAAGCTTGGGCCAAACCGTTGGGCTCTTCCTGCACGGTGTAGGTGAACGAGCACCCCAAGCCCGAACCGTCGCCAAGCAGGCGTTGGAACGCTGGGGCGTCTTCTGGGGTGGTGATGATCAGGATGTCCTGGATCCCTGCGATCATCAAGGTGGACAGCGGATGGTAAATCATCGGCTTGTCGTAGATCGGCATCAACTGCTTGCTGACCGCCTTGGTCAGGGGCCACAAACGCGACCCACTGCCGCCGGCAAGAACAATTCCTTTCACAACTCAAAGATAGGCGACCCCGTCACTCAGGACCGGTCACGCAACCCTTCATGCCGTTCTTCCCCCTTCCCAGGGCTGGTGCCTTTTTGGACTTGAAGGGCTTGCATGTCCAACACTTCCTCCTCGTCGAGCAGGTCAAAAAACGGCTCGCTAAACGTCCTCGTGGTGACGAATTGTGCAAAGCTCATGAGCAGAGACGGGAGCAGCATGAGGTTGGTGAACATCGCCACCAGGAGGGTCACCGAGACCAAAATGCCCAACGAACGCGTGCCGTCGAATTCGCTCATGGCGAACATCATGAACCCAAAGAACAACACGATCGACGTGTACATCATGCTCACGCCGGTTTCCCTCACCGCCGCCAGCACGGCGTTGCGGATGTTCCAGCCGTTGGCCTGGAGCTCTTGCCTGTATTTGGCCAAAAAGTGGATGGTGTCGTCCACCGAAATGCCGAAGGCCACGCTGAACACCAAGATGGTCGACGGCTTGATTGGAATGCCGGTCCATCCCATCCCCCCCGCCGTGAACAGAAGCGGAAGCAGGTTGGGAATCAACGCGATGCCCACCATTCGAGCACTCTTGAACAACAACGCCATGACCACGGCAATGACCAGGATGGCCAGCGTCATGGAAATGGCCAAATTCTTCACCANGTAGTTGGTGCCNTCNAGGAANACGATGCTTGTGCCNGTGATGGTCATGTCGTAGCGCTCCGGCGGGAAAATGCTGTCCATGCGGGGCCTCAACTCGGCCATNAGCGCTTCCATTTCCAGCGTGCCCACGTCCGCCATNTTCGCAGAAATGCGGGTCACCGTCTTGGAGGAATCCACGAAGTTGGCGGTCACCGACGTGGCGTCGTCGACGTCGGAGGCGGCCGATTCGCTGCCGCGGAAGTACGGCCCCATGAACGAACGCTCTTGGCGGTTGGGAAGTCGATAACGGTCCGGGTCGCCTCCGTAAAACGCCTGCACCCCAAACTTGACCGCGTCCACGGCGCTCAAGCTTCGCGAGAACTCGGGGTACTCCTGAAGCAGGTTTTGAAATTTCTCAATGCGGCGGAGGTTGCCTGCACTCAAGATTTGGCCTGGCTTCTGGCCGTCCACCAACACCTCAAAGGGCATGACGCCTTTGAACCGGTCTTCCAACCAGCCCAGGTCGGTCAACACGCGGTCTTCTTTGGGCAGGTCGTCCACGATGTTGCCGGTGGTTTGCATTTGGGTCATGCCCCATGCGCTCATCGCCACGACCACCAACGCGGCGAGGTACACACGGGTTCGACCCTCTTGAACTGCATGGACAAACGTGCCCACCACGCGGTCCACCCACACCCTGTCCAAGTGGGTCAGGTGATGCTCCGTCGGCTCGGGCAACCACGTGAAGAGCGCTGGGATCAGGACGATGCTGATTCCGAAAGCCACCATGATGTTCAACGCCGCGACCACCCCAAATTCGATGAGCACTGGGCTGTGCGTGAAGATGAACGTGGCGAATCCAAACGCCGTGGTGGCGTTGGTCAAAAGCGTGGCGTTGCCCACCTTGGTCACCATGCGCTGAAGCGCCATCATCTTGTTGCCGTGGCGCTTGAACTCCGCCTGGTATTTGTTGACCAAGTAGATGCAATTGGGCACCCCGATGACAATCATGAGCGGTGGGATGAGCGACATCAGCAGACTCACTCGGAAATCAAACAACGCGATGCTGCCCAACGACCACGTCACGCCCACCGCGACCACAGCCAAACACACCCCCACCACCGCGAGGTTGCGGAAGAACAGCATCAGCAACAGCGCAGTCACCAAAATCGCCGCGCCGATGAAGTACCCGATCTCGCCCTTGACCTTGTTGGTCATGCTGATCCGGATGAACGGCAGGCCACTCAAGTGCGTGTCGATGCCATGCCTCTCGGACCACCGGTCTGACACCTCGATGATGTCCTCGACAATGGTGCCCCGCTGGGCCGAATTCAGCATGTCGTGGTTGAAGACCACCATCATCAAGGTCGCCTCGTTGTCCGGGTTGTAGAGCAGCCCGTCGTAAAACGGCAACGACCGGACCTTGTCCACAATCTCCGACGCCCGTTCGTCGCTCAACGGCGGGGCGTTGGGCATGCCCTCCACCAATTCTGGGGCCAAAGGAACCAGCTCGAACCGCTTTTCCACGNGGTGCTTCGACACCTCAAAGGCATGGGTCAACGCAAACACCGAGTCGATGATNACCGCCGGNGCGCCNTCCACCGTCACNCGCAGGGNCCGAATCTCTTCGGCGAGCTCGTGCCACNCCGTCAGCCCGACCCCAGTGCGGAGTTGCTCGTCTTCCACCCCAATCACCAGCACGTTCCCTTCCGCCCCGAAGGACTCCAAGAAGCGCGCATGCGCCAATTCAGCCGGGTCGTCGTCGGGGAGGATGCCGCCGTACTTGTACTGCATCTTCAGGTTGGGAATCTGCAATCCCATGAACACCGTCAGGGCGGCCAACGTCAGGACGGTTGGCAGCCGATGGCGGATCAAAATGGAAGCGAGGCGTGACCACATGGGAGGGTGCAAAGAAACAACACGGAAGGGCGCCAAGCCCCACGGCCGCACTACCTTTGCGGCATGGAAACGTACGACGTTGTTGTCATCGGAAGCGGCCCCGGAGGATACGTGGCGGCCATCCGCGCTTCGCAGCTGGGTTTGCGCACCGCCTTGGTGGAGAAATACAGCACCCTAGGGGGCACGTGTTTGAACGTAGGGTGCATCCCGTCCAAGGCGCTTTTGGACAGCTCTGAACACTACCACCAAGCCAAGGAGCAGTTCGCGANCCACGGCATCGAAGTCGGCGGTTTGTCGTTGGACTTCCCCCAAATGATTGCCCGGAAGGGCGAAGTGGTTGCCCAAACCACAGAGGGCATTAATTTCTTGATGAAGAAGAACAACATCGACGTGCACCACGGCGTGGGCTCGTTCGTGGACGCCCACACCATCGCAGTGACGCCCGACAAAGGCGACGCCAGCCAAATCGGGGCGAAGCACGTCATCGTGGCCACGGGGTCCAAGCCCAGCACGCTGCCCTTCATCGAAGTGGACAAGAAGCGCATCATCACCAGNACGGAAGCCCTGAGCCTGCCCAAGTTGCCCAAGTCCATGGTGGTCATTGGCGGCGGNGTGATCGGCCTTGAACTCGGGTCCGTCTACGCGCGNCTCGGCACCGAAGTGCACGTGGTGGAATACGCCGACAGCATCATCCCCACGATGGACCGCGCCATGGGCAAAGAACTCATGCGCTCCATGAAGAAACTCGGGGCCAAATTCCACCTCAAGCACNGGGTGAAGGAGGTCACCGCTGCAGGCCGCAGCGTCACGGTGAAGGCCGACAACGCCAAGGGCGAAGAGGTCACCTTCAAGGCGGAATACTGCCTGGTCAGCGTGGGTCGTCGGCCCTACACCGACGGGTTGAACCTCGAAGCAGCAGGGCTCTCCATCGACGAGCGCGGCCGCGTGGCTGTGGACGCCCACATGCGCACGGCTGTGCCCCACATCTACGCCATTGGCGACGTGGTGCGCGGCGCGATGTTGGCGCACAAAGCGGAAGAGGAAGGCGTGTTCGCCGCAGAAACCATCGCGGGACAGCACCCACACATCGACTACAACCTCATCCCCAACGTGGTCTACACCTGGCCTGAAGTGGCGGGCGTGGGGGCCACTGAGGAACAACTCAAGGCCGACGGGGTCNCCTACAAAAGCGGCAGCTTCCCATTCAAGGCAAGCGGCCGGGCACGCGCNAGCATGGACACCGACGGCATGGTGAAGGTGTTGGCGCACGCCGAGACCGATGAAATTTTGGGCGTGCACATGTGTGGCCCGCGTGCCGCGGACATGATTGCCGAGGCGGTGGTCGCCATGGAATTCCGGGCCAGTGCGGAAGACATCTCCCGCATGAGCCACGCCCACCCCACCTTCACAGAAGCGATCAAAGAGGCCGCCNTGGCCGCCACGGAAGACCGCGCGCTGCACATTTAACTTGTGCGCATGGCCGTGCGCAAGCTTCCCAACCTTCAACCCGTCGTCGACGCCCACAAACACGTGGCGCTGCTTTGGGACGAACGGTTGACCGGACGAGCATGGCTGGCCGTCGGCGCGGCCAAGTCCATTCTGGTGGACGTCCCCCAAACCGGGGCCTGGACGCTTTGGGACCGATTTGTGGCCGACGCCACGGCCAGAGAAGCCTGGACCGTGGGCTGGCTGGGCTACGACATGCANTCGTGCCTGGGCATGACCCAAGGNNNATCNCCCNATGCNCCNCGCAANGNCACNNCNGNNCACCCNGNNGGTTTTCCAAGCNTGCATTGGTGGGAGCCCGAANTCCTGCTGGAGTGGGNCCCGGGGGAGNTGCANCCTTCNGTCGTGCGCGGCGGGTCCCTGCCGTGGGCCACGGATGTGCTGGCGTGCCTCGACGCACCTTCGTCGGAAACCCGAGATTCTGCCGTCCTGGAAGGCGATTGGCAACCGCTGTCGCCAGGGTGGGACCGTGAGACGTACCTCGACAAGTTCGACGCCGTCCAGGCCGCGTTGAAACGCGGGGACATCTACGAAATGAACCTCTGCATGCCTTGGCAAGGGAAAGCCCCAGGCCAGGCGAGTTGGTCGCTGTTCGAGCGTTTGGCCGCCGCCACGAAGGCGCCACACTCGGCCTACATCCAAGCCGGCGAACACCGCGTCTTGTGCGCGAGTCCAGAGCGGTTCCTGGAAAAACGTGGCCAAACC
>PBWG01000047.1 GCA_002729115.1 Crocinitomicaceae bacterium
CCGCCTCCGAAGCCCAGGAGGTCCCCAAGGTGGTGGGCAAGGTGGATTTGGAGGCCTTGAAGTCCAAGAAACCAGCCGTAGAAGCTGCAAAAAAGGAAGAGGCCAAGCCTGAGGCCCCAGAAGCGTCGAAGCCGGCTGAATCCAATCCTGAAACCGTGGCGCCCGCCAAGCCCGCCGAATCCGAAGTGCTGCGAGCCAAGGCGGAGAAGCTCTCGGGGCCGACGGTCGTGGGCAAAATCGAATTGCCCGTCGAGAAAAAGAAAACCACCGGAGAAGACGGCAAGCGGAAGCGCGTGCGCGTAAAGAAAGTGGACGTAAGCAAGGCCGGCAACCAAGCCGGTCGAGGCGACCAGCGTGGCCGTGGACGCCGCAACGAGCCCAAGAAAGAAGTCAGCCAGGAAGACATCCAAAAGGAAATTCGCGCCACGCTCGCCCGTTTGAGTGGCGGCAAGAAGTCCAAGTCGTCCAAGCTCCGTCGCCGCAAGCGCGACGCCATCCAACAGCGCCACGAGGAGAGCAACCTCCAGTCGCAATTGGAAGAAAGCATCTTGAAGATGACCGAATTCGTCACGGTGGCTGAATTGGCCACGATGATGAATTGCGGGGTCAACGAAATCATTTCGGCGTGCATGACGTTGGGCATCATGGTGTCCATCAACCAGCGCTTGGATTCCGAGACCATCACCATCATTGCCGAGGAATTTGGCTTTGAGGTGGAGTTTGTCAGCGCCGAGGTGGAAGAGTCCATTGTGGTCGAGGAAGACTCCGAGGAGGACTTGGTGTCCCGCCCACCGATTGTGACGGTCATGGGTCACGTCGACCACGGAAAAACGTCGTTGCTCGACTTTGTCCGCAAGGCCAACGTCATCGCTGGCGAGGCGGGCGGCATCACCCAGCACATCGGTGCGTATGCGGTGGAGCTCGACGGCGGAAAGAAAATCACCTTCCTCGACACGCCAGGTCACGAAGCGTTCACGGCCATGCGTGCCCGTGGTGCCCAAGTGACCGACTTGGCCATCATCGTGGTGGCGGCGGACGACCGCGTCATGCCCCAGACGAAGGAGGCGATCAACCACGCCCAGGCGGCTGAGATCCCCATGATCTTCGCCATCAACAAGGTGGACCGCGACACGGCCAACCCCGACCGCATTCGCCAGGAATTGGCGGAGATGAACATCCTCGTGGAGGATTGGGGCGGCAAGTACCAATGCCAAGAAATTTCTGCCAAGTTTGGCACTAACGTGGAAGAGCTCCTCGAGAAGGTCCTGTTGGAATCGGAAATGCTTGAGCTCAAGGCCAACCCCGACAAGCGTGCCCTCGGCACCGTCGTCGAGAGCAGCTTGGACAAGGGCCGTGGCTACGTGACCAACGTGTTGGTGGAAGCTGGCACTTTGAAGGTTGGCGACGCCATGCTCGCAGGCCAGCACAGCGGCCGGGTCAAGGCCATGTTCAACGAACGCGGCCAACGCGTGGACGAGGCGGGCCCTGCCACACCTGTGTCCGTGCTTGGCTTTGATGGCGCCCCGAACGCTGGGGACAAATTCAACGTCTTCGAAGACGAGAAGGACGCACGCGCCATCGCGACGAAGCGCCAACAGTTGCAGCGCGAACAAGGTGTCCGGACGCAAAAAACAGTCACGCTCGAGGAATTGGGTCGCCGGATCGAGGTTGGGGAATTCAAGGAATTGAACCTCATCATCAAAGGCGACGTGGACGGCTCCATCGAGGCGTTGAGCGATTCGCTCCAGAAGCTGAGCACCGAAAAGGTCCAAGTCAACATCATCCACAAAGCGGTGGGCCAGGTGTCGGACTCGGACGTGCTTTTGGCCTCCGCGTCGAACGCGATCATCATCGGTTTCCAGGTGCGCCCCTCGGCGTCGGCCCGGAAGCTCGCGGAGCAGGAAGAGATTCAAATCAAGCTGTACTCCATCATTTACAAGGCCATCGAGGAGATGCGCGACGCGATGGAAGGCTTGCTCAGNGCCAAGATCGAGGAGAACATTGTGGGCTCGGCGGAAATCCGTGAGACCTTCAAGATNTCCAAGGTGGGCACCATTGCCGGTTGCTTCGTGACCGAAGGAAAGATCTTGCGTTCAAGCAAGGTTCGGGTCATCCGCGAAGGCGTGGTGGTGTACACCGGCANCTTGGGTTCGCTCAAGCGATTCAAAGACGACGCGAAGGAAGTGCTGAAAGGCTTCGAATGCGGCTTGAACATCGACCGTTTCAACGACATCAAGGTCGGCGACGTGGTCGAGGCCTACGAGGAAGTCGAAGTCAAGCAGAAGCTCGAAGACTGAGCCTGAGCAGAGGCCGCGCCGCGCTTCACGCGGAAGGCACTCATTTCAATGCTGGAAGGTCAATCTCGCTGGGAATCACCAGCACGTTGTCCCATGTCCCAAGGGCCCCGCTTTGCACGGCCCGTTGGGCGGACCACGCGTCCCTGAAATTTCCCACCGTGACCGCGTAATTGGGGTCGATGGGGTGAAGGTGACTCGCCACGTCTGGGCAAGCTCGGTTGAACGCCGCACGCACGGCGCGGGCTTCTTGCAAGTCCCCNAAATAAATCTGCACACGGAAGCCNNGCAAAGGCGNGGGATTCAGCTTGGCCAAGGAGTCCAAGGACCTCAGCGTGTCAGGCATGTTCCAGGTGGCCTCGACGGCGCTGGGCTTCTCCGGGGCAACCTGCGCTTGCCACGTGGTGGAATCCAACACAACGCGGATGGCTGCGGTGTCGGGGACTTCGGGGTGGGCGTTTTCCGGAAGATGTTGAGGTGTTTCCTCACCCCCTCGGAACAACCCCTTCCACCAGGTTTCTCCTTCGGTTTGGGTGGTGTCGGTTTGGGCGAAGGNCGTCTGGGGCAGGACGGCGCCGGCCGCCAAGAGCCACAAGCAGAAGCTGAACGAGGAGGGGGTCTTCATGGTGCCCAAATATATCTGCGCCATGCGTGCCGAAGGGCTTGAGGCCACACCAACTTGTGTGAACCGCGAAAGACGCCCGAGTTGGCCACGATGCGCTTCGAACCCTCGGAACGATTCTAAATGCCCGTTGTTCGTGACATTCCTGTGACGTTTTGGCGAAGGGCCTGTGATTCTACTTATTTTCGCGTTCAAATTGAGAGGGTACTCAATCGACATGCGAAACAAGAATTTTAAGCGATTCCCAGGGCTTGCGGGCTTGGGGCGCATTCTCACCGTCGCGGCCATGATGACCNCGCAGACCNTGTCTGCGCAATCCATCTGGGAAGGAGGCGACGTGGAAAACGGACAAGCGTTGTTCAACGCCAACTGTGCCTCTTGTCACCTTGTGACAGCGGACGTGTTGGCCGCACCTGGTTTGGCAGGCATTGCCGATCGGTGGGGTGCCAGCGATGAGCTTTTGGTCCAGTGGATCCAAAATCCTCAGGGTGCAGCGGCCACGGGAGACGGGTACATCAAGTCTTTGGTGGATCGTTACGTTGGAACGTACGGGTGGATGAGTGCGCAAGCGGTTTCGGCCGACGACGTGCGCGACATCATGGCCTACGTCCAAAACCCACCCGACGTGGCGGTGGCGGACAATTCCGACAACGGTTGCATCAACATCGACGAGATGCCTGTGGAGGAATCCAGCGACAGCTCCACGNTGTGGTTTGTGATNCTCCTTGTCATGTTCCTGTTGATCGCGATGAGCGCCTCTGGCGTGAACCGCGGATTGACCAACGCCATTCGTGAGCGCGATGGCCAGCCGCAACTGGAGGACCTCAGCTACTTCGAGCGCCTGCGCGCTTGGGCCTGGAACAACATGGTCTTTGTGTCCATCCTCGGTGTTTTTGTGGTGGCGTTTGGCGTGGTGAAGGGCTACCAAGGCTTGATGGGGGTTGGCGTGTACGAAGGATACTTGCCTGAACAGCCTGTCAAATTCATCCACTCGGTGCACGTGTGCGAAAACGAAGTGGATTGCAAGTACTGTCACCACAGCGCCTACGAGTCCAAGCACGCAGGCATTCCTTCCACCAACGTGTGCATGAACTGCCACAAGGCGGTGAAGAAAGGGTCGCGTTACGGCGAGGTGGAAATCGGCAAGATTTACGCGGCCATTGGATTTGACCCTGAAACAGGGACCTACTTGGACGGCGAGGGCAACAACGGCCACTCATCGCCTCAAGACAGCTTTGGCGGCGAGCCCATCAAGTGGAACAAGGTGCACAACTTGCCTGACCACGTCTACTTCAGCCACCAACAGCACGTTGTGGTCGGCGGGTTGCAGTGCCAAAACTGCCACGGAGACGTGGAGACGTGGAGCGCGGGCCGCATCGCCTCGGTGGACCACATCAACACCTTGGTCGACAAGTACCCAGGGTTGATTGAGTTGAGCAAGCCCACCCTCACCATGGGTTGGTGCATTGAGTGCCACAACAAGGCCTCCATCGACCTGGCGAGCAGCGAGTACTACGAGGAAATGCACGACCGCATGAAGGACGACGTCCGAGGCAACGAGGAATTGCGTCGCATCCTTGAGGACGACAAGATCACGGTCAAAGAAATGGGTGGTTGGGAGTGCGCCAAGTGCCACTACTGATCGCAACGAGCAACCACGACAGATTCGAATGAACATGGCGAACAACAAACGCTACTGGACGGGACTCGACGACTTGCACCAGACGGAGGCTTTCCAAGAACTCCAGGGTCAAGAATTCCCGCAACACGAAGCCATTGACGAGGCGCTCGGCAACGAGGGCTTGACTTCGGCCACCACAGGCCGTCGTGACTTCTTGAAGTTCATGGGCTTCTCNCTGGCCGCCGCCACATTGGCCGCGTGCGAGACCCCTGTGGTCAAGAGCATNCCCTACACCAACAAGCCTGAAGAAGTGACCCCTGGTGTGGCCAACCACTACGCCTCGACCTACTACAACGGTCAGGACTACGTGAANGTGTTGGTCAANACCCGCGAGGGCCGTCCCATCTTCATCAAGAGCAACACCGCCACAGGTGTNGGCCACGCCAACGTGCGTGTCAANGCTTCTGTGATGGGCTTGTACGACAGCGCACGCCTTCAAGGGCCTCACCTCGCAGGTGCCGGTTCTTCTTGGGACGCGTTGGACGCAGANGTGACCCAAGCGATGTCTGCTTCAGGCCGCAAGGTGGTGTTGACCAACACNGTGTTGAGCCCCTCGCTGCAACGCACCATCGACACCTTCTGNCAGGCGCACGGCGCCGACCACGTTCAGGTGGACGCAGTCAGCCACAANGCCCTGCGCAAGGCGGCCAAGCTGCACACCGGCGTGGACACCTTCCCNGGNTTTGAATTCTCAGCCGCCCAGACGGTGGTCACNGTGGGNGCCGACTTCTTGGGCACATGGGGCGACGCCGCATACTACGAGTCAGAGTGGGTGAAGACACGTCGTCCGGAGAACGGCACGATGTCCAAGCTTCATGCCTTTGAGACCGTGATGAGTTTGACCGGCACCAACGCCGACACGCGCACCATGGTGAAGCCATCTGAACACGGCAAAGTGTTGGCAGCGCTTCATGCAGCTGTCACCGGCCAAGGTTCGGTTTCTGGATTGGANGAGCGCGTGGCTGCTGCCGTGAAGGCCGCGGCGAACGACCTCAAGCGCGCAGGCGCCGCCGGATTGGTGGTGGCCGGTGCGAACGACGTGGACGCCCAACTCGTGGCAGCCGCGATCAACACCGCCTTGGGAGCAGACGGAACCACNGTGAAATACAGNGGAGACCGTTTGTTTGCCGGAGACGACTCGGCATTCGCCAAGTTGGTGCAAGACATGAATGCCGGCCGCGTNTCTGCATTGGTGATGCANGGCACCAACCCAGCCTACCACGCCGCCGACAAAGAAGCNTTCCGCGCNGGACTGGCCAAGGTCAAGTTCAGCGTGAGCACCTCTTGGTTCGCCGACGAGTCGGCCGCCCGTTGCACNGCCATGGCCCCCGACCATCACTGGTTGGAGAACTGGATGGACCTCCGCATTGGNGGCACCCGCGTGGACTTGGCTCAGCCNACCATTCAGCCGNTGTTCGACACCCGTGCTGCGGGCGAGAGCTTCATGGCNTGGGCGGGACAACCTGCCGCTTGGTACGACGTGGTTCGCACCACGCACAGCGGAAGCTACACGTCAGAGGCCATGTACAACGACGCGTCTTGGAACGGGTCGTTGCACGACGGGTTCTACATGACGGGCGAAGCGATGCCTGCCTCAGCGGCTGCATTGGGCAACGACGTCAGTGCTTCTGTTCGCAAGTTGTCTGCAGCCAAGGGTGGCGCATTTGAATTGGCGTTGTACCAAAAGCAAGCCATCGGGTTCGGCGACCAAGCCGGCAACCCCATGCTCCAGGAGACGCCTGACCCTGTGTCGAAAGTCACTTGGGACAACTACGTGACCATGGCCCGCGTGGACATGGAAGCGATGGGATTGAACACCTACATCGCCCAGCGCGACAAGGCTTCTGTGGTGAAGGTGACGGTGAACGGCCAGTCGGTCGAATTGCCCGCCTTCATGCAGCCAGGCCAAACACCAGGCACCGTCGGCATCGCACTTGGTTACGGCCGAGGAGACGGCGGTGAAAACATTGGCCGTGCCGCGTTCGCCACCGGCGAGAACGGAGAGCACCTGCAAACGGCAGAGGGCAAGCCCATGCCGATTGGCGCCAACGTCTTTGGATTGNCCNCGGTNTCNGCAGACGGATCACCACGTTACGACGCGTACGATGTGACTGTCGAAGCNACCGGCGCAGAGTTTGCNTTGGCGGCGACCCAAATCCACAACACGGTCATGGACCGCGATTCTGTGGTGAAGGAAACCACCTTCGACAGCTACCTCGCAGAGGCCAGCAAGCCGAAGGGCCAGGCGTCTTGGAACAAGAACCACACGTTGACCGTCCACGAGGACGTCAACGGCGACGGGATCATCGACGCCAGCGACGGCAAGAAGACGTCGGCGTTTGACCTCTGGAAGAGCCACCCTGTNGAGGGNGTGGGTCACCGTTGGGGNATGACCATCGACCTCACGACCTGCACNGGTTGCAGCGCGTGTGTGACGGCTTGCCACATTGAAAACAACGTGCCTGTCGTCGGCAAGGACGAAGTTCGTCGCCACCGCGACATGCACTGGATGCGGATCGACCGCTACTACGCTTCCGACTGGTCGCAAGAGCGCGGCGCGGAAGAAGGGGTGGGCGTCATCTCGTCCTACACCAAGATGGAGGATCCCTCGGCGAACCCCCAGACGGTTCACATGCCGATGATGTGCCAGCACTGCAACCACGCTCCTTGTGAGACGGTGTGTCCAGTGGCGGCCACGACCCACAGCAACGAAGGGTTGAACCAAATGACCTACAACCGTTGCATCGGTACGCGCTACTGTGCGAACAACTGCCCGTACAAGGTGCGTCGTTTCAACTGGTTCAACTACCAGGGCTACGCGAAGTTCCAGCACACCAACCCTTCTCAGGATTCACTCACCCGCATGGTGTTGAACCCCGACGTGACCGTGCGNGCACGTGGCGTCATCGAGAAGTGCAGCATGTGCGTGCAGCGCATCCAAGAAGGCAAGTTNTCCGCCAAGAAGGCCGGCACGCCTGTGGAAGACGGCACCGTGCTCACCGCGTGCGCGGAGGCTTGCCCCACCCACGCCATCAACTTTGGTGACCTCAACGACNAAGCGTCGAAGGTGCGCACCAACGCCAACAACAACCGTTCGTACCACGCCTTGGAGGAGGTGGGCATCCAGCCCAACATCTTCTACATGACGAAGGTGCGCAACACTGAGTCCAACGAAGCCTGATCCCCTCGACATGCAGAGAGAAGCAGCCATTCGCGAGCCCCTGATTCTGGGGCACAAGACCTACAAGGACATCACGGACGACGTGGTGGGGCCCATCATGGGACCAGCTCCTTTGGGTTGGAAAATCATGATCACCATTTCCAGCCTCATCGCCGTCTACGGCGTGGGTTGCATCCTGTACCTCTTGGGCACAGGCATCGGCACTTGGGGCTTGAACAAGACCGTGGACTGGGCTTGGGACATCACCAACTTCGTGTGGTGGGTCGGCATCGGCCACGCAGGAACCTTGATTTCTGCGGTGTTGTTGCTGTTCCGTCAGAAGTGGCGGATGGCCATCAACCGCTCGGCCGAGGCNATGACCATCTTCGCGGTCATCATGGCGGCGGTGTTCCCTGGCATCCACATGGGACGCATTTGGGTGAGTTACTGGGTGCTCCCACTTCCCAACCAGTTTGGGTCGCTGTGGGTGAATTTCAACAGCCCGCTGTTGTGGGACGTGTTCGCCATCTCGACCTACTTCTCGGTGTCGTTGGTGTTCTGGTANATCGGGTTGATTCCCGACTTCGCCACCATCCGCGACCGGGTGACCGGCCCCATCCAAAAGAAGATCTATGGAGTCCTGGCGTTCGGATGGTCCGGACGCGCCAAGCACTGGAACCGTTTTGAGGAGGTCAGCCTCGTGCTGGCAGGGATCGCCACCCCGCTCGTGTTCTCGGTGCACTCGATCGTCTCGATGGACTTCGCGACGTCTGTGATTCCAGGATGGCACACCACCATTTTCCCACCTTACTTCGTGTCGGGTGCGGTGTTCTCCGGCTTCGCGATGGTGCAGACCTTGCTTTTGATCATGCGCAAGGGCATGAACCTCGAGAACTACATCCACGTCAAGCACGTGGAGTACATGAACATCGTCATCATCGTGACCGGATCGATTGTGGGTGTGGCCTACTTGACCGAGCTGTTCATTTCATGGTACAGCGGAGTGGAGTACGAGAGCTACGCCTTCATCAACCGATTCAGTGGCCCGTACAGCTGGGCGTACTGGATGATGATGTCGTGCAACGTGATCAGCCCGCAGCTCTTCTGGTTCAAGAAAATCCGCCGCAGCNTGGTGGCGACNTTTGCCCTGAGCATCGTGGTGAACATCGGCATGTGGTTTGAGCGCTACGTGATCATCGTGACGTCCTTGCACCGCGATTACCTGCCTTCAAGCTGGGGCGAATTCCACGCGACGAGCATCGACATCGGCATTTTCATTGGCACCATCGGCATCTTCTTGACCTTGTTCTTGGCCTTCGCACGGTTCTTCCCAGTGCTCGCTTTGAACGAGTTGAAGACCATCTTGAAGTCGAGCGGTGAGTCTTACAAAAACGAGCAAGCCAAATGAGCAAGATCTTCCACGTCATGTACGACGACGACGCCAAAGTGATGGCTGCGGCCTCCGANCTCGTCGGCCANGGTGTGCGGGTGAAGGACGTGTTTTCACCGTTCCCNATCCACGGCATCGACCCCATNATTGGCATCAAGCGCACGCGTTTGGCCATNTGCTCCTTCATGTACGCCATGACNGGCACGTCGCTCGCGATTTTGGGCATGTGGTACTTCATGATCCAGGACTGGCCCATGAACATCGGGGGAAAGCCGAGCTTTTCGCTTTTGGAGAACATCACGGCCTTCATTCCGGTGACCTTCGAATTCTCTGTGTTGTGCGGCGCGCACGGCATGGCAATCACCTACCTGTTGCGCAACGGCACCTTGCCAGGCATGCCAGCGTCGAACCCCGACCCGCGCACCACGGACGATAAGTTCGTCGTGGAGATCAGCACAGACAACAACAGCATGTCCGCGGACGAGCTTGAAGCCGCCATCCGCAAGACGGACTTGCTTGAAATCAGCATCAAAGACGCCTAAGTGATGTCAAAGCGTTGGACCCTTCTTGCCCCAGTTGCCGCCATTGTTGTGGCCATGACGGGCTGTGTCACGGACCCCAACAGTCCGGGACTGGAGTACATGCCAGACATGTACCGTTCTCCTGCCGTGGAGGCTTATGTGGACTATGGAATGGACCCGTACTACGTGACCGAAGAGGTGGCGTCGTCGCAGCGGAACACCCAAAGCGCACGCAAGCCTGTGGCAGGCACCATTCCNTTTGTGGGCGCGAACAAGGCGTTTGGCCTGCCNTACGCCTACCCNAACACCCCTGAAGGGTANGAGGCGGCNGGCGCTGGACTNGTGAGCCCTTTGACCGCAACCAAGGCCCACATCGAGGCCGGCATGGAGATCTACACCAAGATGTGCAGCCAGTGCCACGGAGAAGAGGGCAAGGGCGACGGCGCGTTGTCACGCAACGGACACATCGCAGGCATTCCATCGTACTCGGACAAGTTNAAGGACCTCCCTGTGGGCAAGATGTACCACACNTTGACCTACGGCAANGGCCTCATGGGTTCACACGCCTCTCAATTGTCNCAGAAGGACCGTTGGTTGGTGATTGAGTACATCAAGGTGCTCCANCAAGGNGGCGAAATGCCCGAGTTCGACGACGCGGGCAATGTGGTTGAATCGGCGGCTGACGGCGCCATGGCAATGAACAACTGATCATGGAATTCAAGTTTGAAGGACGACTCAAGCTCGTCACCCAAGTNTTGATGGCCATNGGCGCAATTGCCTTGGTCGGCGGTTTCTTGACCGACACGAGNGACCACCACCAGCGTTGGTGGGCCAACCTGTTGATCAACGGGTTCTTCTACTTCAGCATGGCGTTGGCCGCCTTGTTTTTCTACGCGTTGCAGTACGCCACAGAGAGCGGCTGGTCGGCGGTGTTGAAGCGTTGGTTTGAAGCCCTGTGGGGTTTCCTTCCTTGGGGTGCTGCCGTGATTGTGGTGGTGTTGGTGGCTGGCAAGTTGCACTTGCACCATTTGTACCACTGGATGGACCACACCCTCTACCACGAATACATGGTGGAAGCCGGNGACCACGTGGANTACATGGACGAGATGGTGGAAGGTGCGGTGTTGAACCCCAACTACGACCACGTGATTGCAGGCAAGGCCGCGTACTTCGGAGANGCCTTCTTNTGGTTGCGGACNTTGGTGTANATCGCGACGTTCTTGATGTTCGCCCGCTTGTTCCGCAAATGGTCTTTGCAAGAGGACGAGGCACCCAGCTTGGACCTGCACTACAAGCAGTTCCGCCGCAGCGCGTTGTTCCTGGTGTTCTTTGCGGTGTTCAGCTCCACCCTGTCGTGGGACTGGATCATGTCCATCGACACCCACTGGTTCAGCACCCTCTTCGGGTGGTACGTGTTCAGTGGAATGTGGGTGAGCTTCATGATTTTCACCAACGTGTCCATGATTTGGATGCGCAGCAAGGGCTACTTCCAAGAAGTCAGCGAAAGCCACATGCACGACTTGGGCAAGTGGATGTTCGCCATTTCCATGTTGTGGAGCTACCTCTGGTTGAGCCAATTCTTGCTGATTTGGTACTCCAACATTCCTGAGGAAGTCACCTACTACATGAGCCGGGTTTTGGGTGACTACAAGGTGCCTTTCCTGCTGATGTTCTTCGTGAACTTCGCGGTGCCTTTCTATGTCCTCATCGCCCGTGACGCCAAGAGAAACCCTCGATTTGTGATCCCCGTGGCCATCTTGATTTTCATCGCCCACTTTGTGGACGTGTACCTGTTGGTCATTCCTGGAACGATGTTCGACCACAACCACTTTGGTTTCTTTGAAGTCGGATTGTTCCTCGGATTCTTGGGGTTGTTCATGAATCGGACATTCGCCACGTTGGCGAAAGCGCCACTCCTCAGCAAGAACCACCCCATGCTCCAGGAAAGCATGGAGCTCCACTATTGATCAGACAACAGACGGACTTATGAAACTCATCACACTTCTCGTCGTCATTGCCGGTGTCATTGCACTGGCCCAGCTGGCCAAAGTCGGCCAATTGACGTCTTTGATCCGGAACAAAAAGGAGGAAGACATCAGCGATGCAGACACTCGGTTGAACGGGGGCCTGTTCATCGCTTTCATGGTGGCGTTCTACGCGGCCTTCATCTTCTTGATCATCCGCTACGGAGATTACAACCCCCCTGCGGCGTCAGCCCACGGGGAGTCCTACGACACGTTGATGAACTTCAACATGTACATCATCATGGCGGTGTTCTTCTTGGTGAACTCTGTGCTGTTCATCTTCGCCAACAAGTACCGCTTCGACAAGGCGCGCAAGGCGCGCTTCTTCGCGCACGACAACCGGTTGGAGTTGATCTGGACGGTGATTCCATCCCTCGTGCTCGCCGTGATCATCATCTACGGCCTTCGCACCTGGAACGAGATGACAGGAGATGCCTCCGAAGACGCGTTGCGCGTGGAGGTGTACTCCAAGCAATTCGACTGGACCGCCCGTTACCCTGGCGCCGACGGGGAGTTTGGTTTGGCCAACTACAACCTCATCACACCCACCAACCCGCTGGGCATCGTCACCCAAGACGGCGTGACGGAGGCGCTGTCTGAGATCGAAGGTCAAATCGCATCGCTCGAAGCTGAATTGGCCCACGAGCGTGGACGGTTGTTGGCAGAGAAGGCCTCCATCGAGGACCAGTTGCACGCCGACGATCACCACGCCCACGCACANGGCCACGACNACGNCCACGNTGANGNNCANGGCGACNACCACGACCACCANGGCATTTCNNCNGANTTCAANGCCAACCTCGANGCNCGNTTGCACGAGGTGGAGCACATGCTNGCCAGCGACNAGGTGGTGGTGNTGTCCAACGCCGCNGCNGAAGCCAAGGAAGACAAGTTGCACCGNTTGAAGCGNCACCGCCAGCGNATCGAAGAGGTGAAGCCNTTCGACTACGACGGNGGAATCGCCGCTTGGGAAGCAGGTGCCGACGACAAAATCATGAAAGGGGAATTCCACTTGCCCGTGGGGCGTGAGGTGGAATTTGTGTTCCGTTCGCGTGACGTTATCCACAGCGCCTACATGCCCCACTTCCGGGCTCAAATGAACACGGTGCCAGGGGTGCCCACACGGTTCAAGATGACCCCGACTATTACCACGGACAGCATGCGGACCATCCTCGATGATCCGGACTTCAATTACGTGCTGCTGTGCAACAAAGTCTGCGGTGCTGCGCACTTCAACATGCAAATGGCGGTGGTCGTGGAATCCGAAGAGGAGTACAACGCTTGGTTGGAATCCCAAGAGGAGTTCATTGCNGAGAAGCCCAACACGGTGGATCCCAACGCCCGCGCTGAGGCGCCTGTGATTGAAACTGAAGAATCTGCAACACTCTAAACATGGCTGGACACGCACACCACGAAGAGAGCTTCATTTCGAAGTACATCTTCAGCCANGACCACAAGATGATCTCCAAGCAGTTCTTGGTGACTGCNATTGTGATGGGCATCATNGCCGTGATGCTGTCGGTTTTTTTCCGCCTTCAACTCGGATGGCCTGGCGAGAGCTTCGCCATCCTGGAGACGTTCCTTGGCAAATGGGCCCCAGGTGGGGTGCTTGACCGGAACGCATATCTGGCCCTCGTCACGATTCACGGGACCATCATGGTGTTCTTCGTNTTGACNGGAGGATTGTCNGGCACGTTCAGCAACTTGTTGATTCCACTTCAGATTGGCGCACGCGACATGGCGTCTGGATTCCTGAACATGCTGAGTTACTGGTTCTTCGCGGCATCGAGCGTCATCATGATTTTCTCGCTGTTTGTGGAGGGTGGGGCNGCCTCTGGAGGATGGACCGTNTATCCGCCGTTGAGNGCACTCCCNCAAGCCATGCCNGGNTCNGGCATGGGCATGACNCTGTGGTTGATTTCGATGGTGTTGTTCATCGTGAGCTCNTTGCTNGGNGGNTTGAACTACATCGTGACCGTGATCAACCTNCGCACCAAAGGCATGAGCATGACNCGNTTNCCTTTGACCATTTGGGCNTTNTTGGTGACCGCCATTTTGGGCGTGTTGTCGTTCCCCGTNTTGGTCTCNGCNGTGGTGCTTTTGTTGATGGACCGTTCCATGGGCACGGCGTTCTACCTCAGCGACATTTTCATCGGTGGTGAGGCGCTGGACGTGACTGGCGGCAGCCCCATCCTGTACCAGCACTTGTTTTGGTTCTTGGGCCACCCNGANGTGTACATCGTGTTGTTGCCNGCATTGGGCATCAGCTCCGAGGTGATTGCCACCAACTCNCGCAAGCCCATCTTCGGNTACAAAGCGATGATNGGCTCCATTTTGGGCATCGGCTTCTTGAGCTTCATCGTGTGGGGCCACCACATGTTTGTGACCGGCATGAACCCATTCCTGGGTTCCGTNTTCGTGTTCACCACGTTGTTGATCGCCATCCCCTCNGCGGTNAAGGCCTTCAACTACATCACCACGCTGTGGAAGGGNAACCTTCGATTCACCCCCGCCATGCTCTTCAGCATNGGTTTGGTGAGCACGTTNGTGACTGGGGGCTTGACAGGCATCATNCTGGCGGACTCCGNGTTGGACGTCAACGTNCACGACACCTACTTCGTGGTGGCGCACTTCCACATTGTGATGGGCATGAGTGCCATCTTCGGCATGTTGGCAGGCATCTACCATTGGTTCCCCAAGATGTTTGGCCGGATGATGAACACCAAGCTTGGCTACGTTCACTTCTGGACCACGTTGGTGGCTGGATACGGTGTCTTCTTCCCCATGCACTTTGTNGGTTTGGCGGGTGCGCCGCGTCGTTACTACGACTACAGCGCGTTCGAATACCTTGATTTCGTGATGGACTTGCAGCCGATCATCTCAACGTTNGCCATCATCGGCGCCGTGGGNCAACTGCCATTCCTCTGGAACTTCTTCTACAGCATCTTCCGTGGTCAAGTGGCGACTGAGAACCCTTGGAAAGCNAACACCTTGGAATGGACCACTCCTGTGGAGCACGTGCANGGCAACTGGCGTGGCGCGTTGCCTGAGGTGCACCGTTGGGCGTACGACTACAGCAACCCTGACTTTGACGAGGACTTTGTGCCACAAACCGTGCCTGTGAAGGCCGGAGAGTCGGCCCACTGAGGTCAACGTCGAGAAAGAACTTGACAAAAGCCCCTGCTTCGGTGGGGGCTTTTTTGGTTCATGGGGTAACTTCGAAACACATGGTGCACGACGACGACTTTGACGTAAGGGGAGAGGCTGAACAGGCGTCTGACGGCGATTTGGACCGTGTGCTGAGGCCCGCGCAGTTTGAGGACTTCACGGGCCAGCGTGCGGCCATGGACAACCTGCAGGTGTTTGTGCAGGCGGCAAGGCAGCGTGGTGAGGCGTTGGATCATGTGTTGTTGCACGGCCCTCCAGGCCTTGGGAAGACCACCCTGGCCAACATCGTGGCCAACGAAATGGGCGTGGCCATCCGCACCACGTCTGGGCCTGTGTTGGACAAACCAGGCGACCT
>PBWG01000048.1 GCA_002729115.1 Crocinitomicaceae bacterium
CGTTACTTGCACAAGGAATTTGACCTGCCGTACGAGAACATCGGCATGATTTGCGGCCCGTGCCACGCCGAGGAAGTCGCCCGCGAAAAACTCAGCTACCTCACGGTGGCGTGCCCCAACCTCGGCCACGCCGAGGCCTTCGCCGAGCTCCTTGAGACCCGCTACATCCGGGTCCAAACCACCCACGACGTCGTCGGNGCNGAGCTGGCGGCCGTCNTGAAAAACGTGTACGCCATCGCCGCGGGNATNGCCCACGGTTTGGGNTACGGCGACAACTTCATCAGCGTCNTGGTGAGCAACGCCAGCCAGGANATGAAGCGGTTCTTGGCCGCGGTGCACGANGTNGACCGCGACGTNAAGGGCAGCCCNTACCTCGGCGATTTGCTNGTCACGGCGTACAGCCCCCACAGCCGNAACCGGACCCTGGGCACNATGATCGGCAAGGGCTACACGGTGAAATCGGCCATCCTGGAAATGGACATGGTCGCCGAAGGNTTCACCGGGTCTCAGGGCATCCANGGCATGAACCAAAAGTTCGAAGTCGACATCCCCATCGCCGAGGCGGTATACCGTGTCTTGCACGAAAAAATGGCCCCGTCCATCGAGATGCGGCTGTTGAGCGACGAGCTCTCCTGACCCGGCGTTCTCAGGTGGCGTACTTTCGTTGTGATGCTGCCGCTTTTCCTTCGCCAAATCCGTCACCCTCTGGGCCTCCGCGCCTGGACGGTTCAGCTGTGTTTGGCGGTGGCATGCATCCTTGGCTCTGGCCCTGTCACCTGGGCCCAAGACTGGATCCCCAACGAAGGCCAATGGGACGCGCCCGTGCAGATGCGGGCCGACTGGGCCGGNGGCATCACCTGGCTGGAGGNCCAAGGGATGGCGGTCTGGGTCGCTGGNGAGGGCTACGACGAGCTGTGGGCCCACGGATACGACAGGACGGGCGCCTTGGACCCCACCAATCCTGACGCGACCGTGCACAGCCACGCGTGGCGCATCCGCTGGGAAGGCAGCCAGCCGCACCCCACACGACAATCGCTGACCGAGGCCGGGCACAAAGTCAATTACTACCTCGGAAACGACCCCAACCGATGGGCCGAGGGCCTCGTGCCGTCGACGCGATTCAAGTTGCTGGACGTTTGGCCAGGAATTGATTTGCGGGTGGGCCCACGTTCCCCGGGCGACCGGGCCCACTTGCCTGGTCCGGGTTGGAAAGAGGACTGGATTGTCCAGCCTGGCGCCGACCTCACCGCGCTTTCTGTGCGCCACGAAGGCGTGGACTTGACGCTGCAACCCGACGGAAGCATCGCCTTCCAGCTTGGCACCACGGCAGAGGCCCGGTGGGGCAAGCCCTACGCGTACCAGGACATCGACGGTTCGCTGCGGGAGGTGGAGGTCGCGTACGTGGTCGAGGGCCCAACCGTGTCCTTCGCCGTGGGCGACCACGACCCTGGCCACCCCTTGGTCATCGACCCCGACATCGTGTTNGCCACTTACATCGGCGCCACGCAGAGCAACTGGGGGTTCACGGCGGCGTACGACGACGAAGCGCGGGCCTTGGGCGGCACCGCCCTGTGGAACGGCAACCTGGAGGAGTACCCGACCACCGCCGGCGCGATTTCCACGGGCATGACGTTCGCCTCCGGGCCATTCGATTGCGGGTTCTCCGTTTTTTCGGCGGACGGGACGGCGCTGGAGTACAGCACGGTTTTCGGCGGCGGTGCCCTCGACGTGCCCTCGAGCATTGTCTCGGACAGCCAGGGCGCGATCTACATCCTGGGCACCACGGGTTCGGACGATTTCCCCACCACCGATGGGGCGTTTGACACGAGCTACGACAACGGACCGTCGGTCAATTTGGACGCCTGTTGCAACTACCCCGGCGGGGGCGGGTTGCCCAATGGGGCGAGTTTGTTTGTGATGCGGTTCAGCGACGTGGACGCGGGGTGCACGCTGGAGGCGTCGACCTTCATCGGAGGGTCGGACGGGCCGTCGGGGGTGAACCGCGGCGACTACTTGAATTACAACTACGGCGACGTGTTTCGCGGGGAAGTCAACGTCGACGCGGACGACAAACCCTGGGTGGCCAGCGTCACCGGGGCAGACAATTTCCCCCAAGTCAATTCCCCCAGTCCGNCCTNCGGCGGCGGCTCGACGGATGCGGTGGTGTTCCGGCTTTCTCAAGACCTCAGCACGTTGGAATTCTCCACCTTCCTGGGAGGAAACGGGGAGGATGCGGCGTACGGCATCCAGTTCACGCCCGGCGGGGAACCTGTGGTGTGTGGCGGCACGTCTTCAGGCAACTTCCCGACCCTGGCCAACGCCGACGACGATTCGTTTGGGGGCTTGTGCGACGGGTTTGTGGTCCGGTATCCGGTGGGGGGTGGGGCGCCGTCAGGGGCGACCTTGTTTGGGACCAACAACTACGACCAGGCCTACTTCGTCCANGTGGACCCCATCAGCCAAGTGTACATCTACGGCCAAAGCATCGGCGGCAAGCCCATCACCCCCGGCACGTACGACGAGAGCCCCACGGCGGGGCAGTTTGTGGCGTGCTTCACGCCGGCGTTGGACGACTTGGTCTGGCACACCCGCGTGGGCGATTCCGACAACTTCGGGAGCATCGACATCAGCCCCACGGCATTTCTCGTGAGCGATTGCGGTGAGGTGTACATGAGCGGCTGGGGCGGCGCCACCAACAACACGAGCCCGTTCATTTTCACGTCCGGCACCAGCGGCATGCCGGTGACCGAGGAGGGCTACCAGCTGGGTACGGACAATTCGGATTTTTGGCTGGGCGTGATGGACCCAGGGGGCNTCGACCTGAANTACGCNACGTACTTCGGGGGCGACGAGAGCAACGAGCACGTGGACGGCGGAACCTCGCGTTTTGACAAAGACGGCACAGTCTACCAAGCCATGTGCGCGGGCTGTGGCGGCAACAGCGACNTGCCCACCACGCCNGGNGNGTGGAGNTCCACCAACGACAGCCCCAACTGCAACTTGGGGGTGTTCAAGTTTGAGCTGGGGGAGNTGAATGTGGGCATCGACGTNGCCACGCNGGGGGTGCTCTGCGACGGGCTGGANGTCGAGTTNGACAACACGTCGACGGTGGGGTACAACTACCTCTGGACNTTCGACGACAACCAGGTGAGCACGGAGTACGAGCCGACCCACACCTTCCCGGGACCGGGGTCGTACGAGGTCATCTTGACGGTGACCGACCCGACGGGGTGTTTGGAGCCGGTGGACGCCAATTTGGAGGTGAACATCCAAACCCCGCCCAACCCCAACATCATGCCCATCGAACCGCTGTGCGCGGGCGAGACGGTGGAATTGATTGCGAACGGGTCGCCGGATTTGGAGTGGACGGCCAACGCCTTCATGCAGGACTTGACCCAAGCGGTGCAGGTGTTCGAGCCGCCCTTGGGCACCTCGATTTACAGCGTGACCGACGTGAACGAATGCGGCGAGGGCAGCGCCTCCATTGAGGTGAACGTGCAGCAGGTGGTGGCGGACGTGATCCCCAGCATCGCGGAGATTTGCCTGGGAGACGAAGTGACGCTCATGGCAGACGGTGCGGCGAATGCCCAGTGGTTCCCGGTGGCGGGGCTCGACAACCCCAACGCCATTTCCGTCCAAGCCGCTCCGACCCAGAGCGTGACCTACAACGTGGTCCTCACCGACGACTTGGGCTGTTCAGACGAGGCGAGCGTGTCCATCACGGTGGTGCCTGAGCCGCCTGGAGGCCAAACCTACCCGACTGAGAGCATCTGCGAGGGGTTTGGGCTGCAATTGCCAGGCGCGGAGGGGGACCAGTGGCTGTGGAGCCCGGCCGAATTCGTGAACGACGCCAGCTTGCAGTTTCCGTACGCCTCGCCCGAGGAGACGACCACCTTCAGCGTGGCCATCGCCAACGTGTGCGGCATCGGCACGGACGAGATGACGGTGGAGGTGCGGGTGCCGGAAGCGTATGCCAGCGAAGACGGTGGGGTGTGCCGTGGCCAATCNTTCGAGGTGTCCGCCGCAGGAAACGACCCCAACTCGACGTTCCAGTGGCAGCCCGCGGAACTTGTGGTCTCGGCCGGGAGCGGCACCACAGCGGTGTTCCCCAACTTCACCCAAACCTTCACGGTCTTTGTCACCGACAGCGAAGGGTGCACCGCCAGCGACGAGGTCACGGTGTACGTGACCCAGCCCCCGTTCATCGAAGCNGGACCGGACCGGGAGGTGTCGTGGCTGGACGAGGTTCGTCTCCTGGGCAGCACCGCCGGCACAGGCGCCTACTGGACNCCCGCCGAGAACGTCGATTGCGACACCTGCCTGACGCCGGTCCTGACCGTGCTTGAACCGGGGTGGTACGTCCTGACGGCCTCGGATTCCACCGGATGCTCCGGCCAAGACTCCACCTACGTCGACGTCTTCTACCCGGTCTACGTCCCCAACAGCTTCACCCCCGACGGCGACGGCATCAACGACGTTTTCAAGGTGGAAGGCGAGGATTTGCGCGGGTTTTGGATGAAGGTCTTCAACCGGTGGGGCGAGGTCATCTTCGAGTCCTCCGACCCCGAAGTGCCATGGTTGGGCAACGTCGACGGCGGCGACCACTACGCCCCGGACGGCATGTATTTCTACCAGGTTCGCANCGAGCAGGAGGGAGGTCCCTTGCTGCTGGAGGGCCATGTTTTTCTGTTGAGATGACGGCAGCCGAAACCCAATTCGACNCCATGGNNCAGGCCCTGGAAGGCNCCGAGGACGTGACGCGTGGCAAGTTGTTTGGCCACCCGAGTTTGCAAGTGAANGGCAAGGCCTTTGCGCTNAGGTACCACGACGACCTNGTNTTCAAACTTGGCCGCNGNCGCGTGGACGACTTGCTGGCNACGCACCCNGAGGCCGTGCGGTTCGACCCGTCGGGAAAGGGCCGTGCCATGAAGGACTGGTTGCACGTGCCCCTCTCGCTCGGCGAGGACTGGCTGGCCTGGGCAGAAAGTGCGCGAAAGTTTGTGCACGACCACGCCTGAATTTTACCTTGCCCTCATGGATTCACTTCGTCACGCTGCCCCGCTGACCGCGGCCGATGTGCTTCAGGCGTTGCCTGGCATGTTTTGGGACCACGATTGCGTCATGCTTCCGGGGTTGGGTGGCTTTGTGTGCAACCCGCGNTCGGCGTGGTACGACGAAGCCCANCAGCANATNGTCCCNCCGTCGCGTGACGTGCTCTTCAACCCGCGGTTGACCACCAACGACGGCCTCGTCGCCAACGAGTTGATGGCCAAACATGGCGTGGCCTACCCCGAAGCGCTCGGCGCCGTGGACGCCTTGGTCGATGCCTTGAAGGCTCAATTGGACGAAGGGGCCACCGCCGAATTGCCTGGCCTCGGACGCCTCTACCAGGAGGACGACGCGCAGTTGCGCTTTGTGGCCGACGCGGAGTTCGAGCGTGTGCTCGGCTCGTTTGGCCACGCCAGCATCGCGCTGTCCCCATTGGAGTCCGTGATTGCCCCTGCGCCAGTGGCCCCGGTCGCCGCCAAGGAGCCCAAGCCGAAGCCGAAAGTCGTGTCGTTGCCCAAGCGCGACGAGACCGCCGTTCCGTGGCGCACCCAATTGGCGCGTGCCGCTGCGGCCGTGGCCATTCCGCTCACTTTGGGCGGTGCGTGGCTTCTCTCTCATCCCTCCGGATCGGACACCATGTTGGGGTCCAATCCGTTGTGGAACGCGGTTCCTGTGGCCGCGACATACGCGCCCGCCGCACATGCCGTCTTGGAGGTGGAGGAAGCCACGCCGCCCGCAGAGGGGCTGGCTGAATTTGTGGAACGCACCGGATGGGAAGGGTTGTTGGAATTTGATGTGGAGGCCGGCGTNCCCAAGGCCGGTGGCCTTCGGGTCATGGTNCCCGTNCCCGAGNCGGCGCCAGTGCCTGTNGCCCCNGAACCTGTCGAGACGATTGCGGAAGCGCCTGTCCAGCAGATCAAATTCCTCATCGTAGGAGGGGCATTTTCTGTGGAAGCCAACGCCAAGAACTTGGCGGCNTCCCTCGAGCGCGAAGGGTTTGAGTCTTCGTTGCATTTCCAAGACCACAACCAGTTGACGGTGGTGGCGNTGGGAAGCTTCGTCACGGAAGGCGAGGCCCGCGAGGCTTTGGCCGACGCCCGTGCCCGTGGCCACGAGAAGGCTTGGTTGAAGCGTCTCTGAGCCGGCCATGAATGAGCCCGTGCGCCTGCAAGACCTCGACGCGGTCATCCTGGATTTCGGAGGGGTCNTNTANGACATCGATTACGANGCGCCNTCCAAGGCGTTTGCCGCGCTTGGAGACGTCGAGTTCGCCTCGCTGTACCACAAGGCTTCTCAGTCGCCGTGGTTTGACGCCCTGGAGTCAGGGAAGATGGACCGCGCCACCTTTTACGGNCACCTCTTGGGCCGTTGCGCCCCTGGCACCACNGAAGCCCAAGTGCACGAGGCNTGGTGTTGCATTTTGACNGGCATGCCNCCNGAGCGGGCCGAGCTCGTGGCCCAGTTGGGCACCCAGACGCGGTTGTTTCTTCTCAGCAACACCAACGCCATCCACGCCGCCGAGTTCGAGCAGGATCTGGCACGCACGCTGCCTGACGCGTCGCGGTTTTGGGGCGCGTTTGAAGTGGCGCATTACAGTCACGATTTGGGCGTGAAAAAACCCGACCCCGCCACGTTCCTGCACGTCTGTGGGTTGCACGGATTGAACCCAGCCAAGACGTTGTTCTTGGACGACAGCGTCCAACACGTCCGAGGCGCTGAAGAGGCGGGGTTGGTGGCCCACCACCTCGACCTCAGCCAAGGGGACTTCGCCTCGTGGATGGCCCAGATGGGGTGGCGTTGATCTGTCGCGGCTGACTTTCAGGTCAGTGGGCTGCCGCGAAGAGCTCGTCGAGGCTGTCGTGGCGTTCGCCCGGCACGGGTGTGGCGCCTTGTTCCAGGAGGAGGAAGACCTCTTGGCCTCGGGCCTCTTGAGGGTAGGATTTGGCCCCGCAGAATTGGGTGCCCTCGGGGTCGATGCGCAAGAGTTGCGCGGAGTCCTCCCCAAACTTGAAGTACCACTGGTCGCCGCCGTCGTTGCGCTCGAGGTAGGTCAGGCGCGACGTGGTGGTTTCCCAAAACATGGTGCTGAACTCCCAAATGAGCGCCTCCACCTTGCCGGGCTCTTCNGANGANACCCGGGCCCANTCGGTGGCGGGCATGCCCTGGGAGGCCAGGAAGCGGGCGAATTCCAGCTCCAGGCCTTCCAGTTCTTCGCGCGTCAAAGCGCGGTAGCGTCGAACGTCGCTCACTCGTCGATGCCTTCAAGCATGAACATGAACGCGTACTCGAGGGCGACTTCTTTGATGCGCTCGAACCGGCCAGAAGCCCCGCCGTGGCCGGTCTCCATGTTGCAGTCCATGATGAGGAGGTTGTCGTCGGTTTTGACGTCGCGCAGTTTGGCGATCCACTTCGCAGGCTCCCAGTATTGCACCTGGCTGTCCCAATACCCCGTGGTGATGAGGGTGTGGGGGTAGTCCACGGCCGCCACGTTGTCGTAGGGGCTGTACTGCATGATGTAGTCGAAGTACGCCTTGTCCTTGGGGTTGCCCCACTCGTCAAATTCCCCGGTGGTCAATGGAATGCTCTCGTCGAGCATGGTGTTGATGACGTCCACAAACGGCACGGCCGCGATGACGCCGTTGAAGAGGCTTGGCGCCATGTTCATTACGGCACCCATCAGCAACCCGCCTGCGCTGCCGCCCATGGCGTACATGTGGTCGGGCGTGGTGAAGCCTTCGTCCACCATGGCTTGGCCGCAGTCGATGAAGTCGGTGAAGGTGTTCATCTTGTTGAACAGCTTGCCGTCCTCGTACCAGTGGCGTCCCATCTCGCTTCCGCCGCGGATGTGGGCCATGGCGTACACGAACCCGCGGTCCAACATGCTCAATCGTCCCACCGAGAATCCGGCGTCCGTGCTGTAGCCGTAGCTGCCGTACGCGTAGAGGAGCAAGGGGTTCTTGCCGTTGCGCTCAGTGCCTTTGCGGTAGACGATGCTCACGGGCACCTTGGCGCCGTCGCGGGCTTCCACCATGATCCGCTCGCTCACGTAGTTGGCTGGGTCAAACGTGCCGCCCAGCACCTCTTGCTGCTTCAGCCGGGTGATGTCGCCTGTTTCGAAGTCGTACTCCAACACCGAGCTTGGCGTGGTCATCGAGGTGTAGCTGTAGCGCAACTTCTTGGCGTTGAAGTCGGGGTTGGCGCCCACGCCGGCGGAGTAGGCCGGGTCGTTGAACGGGATGTGCTTGTCCGCGCTTCCGTCCCAGCGGATGAGGCGCAGGTGCGTCAAGCCCTCCTTGCGCTCGTCCACCACAAGCCAGTCGTTGAAGATGTCGATGCCTTCGAGCAGCACGTCGTCGCGGTGCGCGATTACGTCTTCCCAGTGTTCTTGGGTCGTGGCAGACACCGGGGTCTTGACGACTTTGAAGTTCTTGGCATCCTTGTTGGTCACCAAGTAGAAGTGGTCGCCGAAGTGGCTGACGCTGTATTCCAAATCGCGCTCACGCGGCTGGATGACCTTCCACTCGCCGTTGGGCGTGTTGGCGTCCAAGAAGCGGTACTCGGTGCTGACAGTGGCGTAGCTGGCGATGACGAGGTAGGCCTCGCTCTTGGTCTTGCCCACGCTGCACGAGAAGGTCTCGTCCTTTTCCTCAAACACCAGCACGTCCTCGCTCACGTCGGTGCCCAACACGTGCTTGTAGATCTGCGACGAACGCAAGGTCACGGGGTCTTTCTTGGTGTAGAAGAGGGTCTTGTTGTCGTTGGCCCAAGTCGCGCCGCCCGTGGTCTTGGGGATGCGGTCTTCCAGCACCTCGCCCGTCCGCAAATCCTTGACGTACAACGTGTATTCGCGGCGGCTNACGGTGTCNACGCCGTACACCAGCANGTTGTTGTCNGGGCTCACGCTGCGTCCNCCNATGGNGAAGTAGTTGTGGCCTTCAGCCATGGCCGGCTGGTCGAGCATCACCTCTTCCTCNGCGTCCATGGAGCCTTTCTTGCGGCAGGAGAATGCGTACTCCTTGCCTTCCTCGTACCGGGAGTAGTACCANTAGCCCTTGTCCAGGACGGGCACGCTCTCGTCGTCNTTCTTNATGCGCCNCACGATNTCGTCGTAGATCNTGGTTTGCAAGGCCTCCGTCGGGNCCATCACGGCCTTCTTGTANTCGTTCTCAGCCTCGAGGTACGCCACCACTTCNTCGGTTTGGGCGTCGGGCTGCTNGGCCTCTTTTTGGGCGTCGCTCANGCGCATCCAGAAGTAGTCGTCCTGAAGTTGCAGGCCGTGGATGTCGGTGGTGTGCGGCTTCTTCGCCGCGTCCGGAGGCGTGGGGAGCTCCGAGGCTTGGGTCACGTAGTCGGTCTTCATGTCAGTGGAGGGGTTGCAGCCCATGGCGAGGGCCCAAACAGCGGCGCATGCGGCGCCCATCAGTCGTGCGTTCATTTCGGCAGATTCGGTCCCGCACAACGCGTGCGGACCGCAAAGATACGCCGCGCTTTCGCCTGATTCCGAGGCGTCAGGCGCCCAAATTTCCGTCGGCAATCAACCCCTCAATCGCCGCCAAATCCTCCGGCGTGTCCACCGACGGGGTCAGGTGCGTGGTGGTGCCCACGTCGATGCGCCAACCGTGGTCGAGCCAGCGCAACTGCTCCAGCTTTTCACGCAACTCGAGCGGCGTGGGGCTCAGTTGGACCAGGGCCTCCAAGGCTGTCCGTGTGAACCCATACAAGCCGACGTGCTGCATCCAAGGCCCGTCCCCGTGGGGAATGGGACTGCGGCTGAACATCTGGGCGCGCCCGGCCAAGTCCCGCACCACCTTGACGCGATGAGGCGAGTGGATTTCAGGGTCGGCGGGCATGGATTTGGCCAGGGTCACCACCGCCGCGTCGGGCTTTCGAAGCATCTCGGCGAGCTGGGCAATTTGGTCTGGATGGACAAACGGCTCGTCGCCCTGTACGTTGAGGACTCCGTCGAATTGTTCTCCTTGCCCTTCCAGCGCCACGACAGCTTCATGACAGCGGACCGTGCCGTTGGGGCAATCTGCCGAGGTCATGACCGCCTCGCCACCAAAACCTCGCACCACGTCTGCGATGCGGGCGTCGTCCGTGGCGACCACCACCTTGGCGCAGGCTTCAGGCCCGGCGCTGGCCACGCGCTCGTAGACGCGCTGGATCATGGGAACGCCGGCGACCAGGGCCAGGGGCTTGCCAGGGAAGCGGGTCGACCCGTACCGGGCCGGAATCACGACGAGCATCTTCATGGCGTCAGTGGATCTCGTAGTTGTACACCACGTTCACCAGCCGCGGCGCCTCGATCGCAAGGGGTCGGATGCTGTATTCTGCGTTGGTCAGGTTGCTGATGACCAGCGACAGCTTGTGGGCTTCGGAGACGTTCACCCCTGCTCGGAGGTCCAACAACCACGGCAAATCTGGGTGGGCGTCGATCCAATCTTGCAATCCCCAATCCACGACGCCGAGTTGCTCGAAGGCGAGGAAGGCCGCGTCGAAGTTTTGGAGGGCGCTTTGGTACCGCGCGCTCATCCCCAGGAACCAGGGCCCGCGGGACAACTCCGCGTCGAACCGCACGAGGTGCTGCGACCGGTACTTCAGGATGTGGCCTGTGGTGTCGTAGCTGGTGTTGAGGTAGGTGATGCCGCCGACCGTGGTTTGTTCTGGGTCGTAATTGAAGTCTGGAGTGAGGCTGATGGGGTTGGTGTACGTGTACCCGGCCAAGACGTTCAACTGCGTCTCTCCCCACGTGCACCGGCCCATCAAGGAGGTTTCCCATCCAGTCACGCGGCTCCTGCCCGTGTTCAAACTCCGGAACCCCAGGCCCGCCAACGGGTCGGCGAAGGTGCCCCACTGGCCAAAGGTGAATTCGATGAAATCGTCGTATTCCTGGAAGAATCCGGCCACGTCCAAGAAGCCTTGGAATGCCCCCACTTTCAAACCTTGCTTCAACCCGGCCTCGATGTTGATGGCCGTTTCTGGGCGGAGGCCGGCGTTGGGATACACTTGCAAGGGACCTAGACCTGTGCGGATGAATTTTTCTGCGATGGTCGGGAAGCGGAAGCCTTGCCCGACGCTGGCCCGCAGCCACGTGGCCTCAGCCGCTTGGAAATTCATCCCCGCCCTGAACACAGGCTTGCCGGCGGTGGAATCGTTGATGGAGAAATGCTCGTACCTCGCCCCCACACTCAAGTTGAGGCGCTCGTCCAACTTTTGGTCCAACTGGATGTAGGCACTCCGGTTGCGCGCTTGGTTCACGCCGTCCTCGTTGCCGCCGCTGTAGAGCTCGGCTTGCCCCAGCGTCAATTGGTGCACCGCCCCCGCAGTGAGCCTGCCGCCTTCCCACCCCAGCGCCTCGTCGGGCACTTGCACTTGGTATTCCGAATAAAACACGTCGCTGGTGTTGCCCTGGCCGTTGTCGTTGTTGTTGACGAGGTGTTGCCAACGGTTCCGAAGGCTGTGTCGTACCCCGGAGGGCCGCGTGTATTCCACGTACGGGTCGACGGTTCCCACCAATTGCTTGGTGCGCGTGGCGGCGCCGGTGCTGCTGGAGTACAGCCCAGAGGAGCTGTTTTCCCAAATCAGGGTGTTCAGCGATTCGCCCTTCTGCCAATTCGTGTTGATGCCGTAGGTCAGTCCATCGATGCCGCTCTCGCGGCGGCGAAGGTTCACGTTGAATCGGGCTTGGGTGTTGGCGCCCCACCGGTCCACGCTCAAGGGGTTGTACGCCATCGACGCCGTGTCCAGGGGTGCCCCAGTCAGGCTGTCGAGGTTGATTTGAGGGCCCTTGAATCCGTCGTCGCCCAGGAGGTTGCCCCCGACAACCACGTCCCAACCCCCCAGCTGTTGGCTGTGCAAGAACCGCAGGTTGGATTGCTGCAGCCCGCCATTCCAGTACTTGGACGTTTCTGCACTCTGCGGGTCGCTGTACACGCCGTGCTGCAAGCTCACACGGGTCAACGGCCGTGCGTCGGGGTAGCGCGTGCGGATGTTGATCACCCCGCTCAGTGCGGCACTTCCGTAGAGCACCGAGCTGGCGCCTTTGACGACTTCGATTTGTTCCAAATTCTCGAGCGGCAGGAACCCCCAGATGGGCCGTCCGGCATCTCCGCTGAGGACGGGCAAATCGTCCACCAGCACCATGACGCGCGAGCCTGCGCCGTAGGAAAAGCCGCTTCCACTCCGGATTTGGGGTTCTCCATCCACCAGGCTCACGCCTGGGGTTTGTTCGATGGCGGTTTCCAACGTCGTGGTCGCCTTGTTCTCCACCAGCGCGGGCTGCAACACCTCCAGCGAGACGGTGACTTCCGAGGCGTCTTGTTCAAACCGCCCGGCCGACACCACCACCATTCCCAACGCCTCTGCGGCAGAAACCATCACGGGGTTCCAGGTGAGTTCTTGGCCGGCGGCAAGGGTGAATTCCTTGCGTTGGTCGGCCATGCCGATGAACGAGCACACCAACGTGTGGACGCCGGGCGTCAAGTCCAGTCGGTATGCGCCGTCGAGGTCGGTGGCCACCGTGGCCGAGCCGTTGGTCACGTAGGCACCAATCACAGGCGCTTGGTCGCCGTCGACCACGCGGCCTTGGACGGTTTGGCCCCAGAGGGAGGACCCGCTGAACGCGCCCAAAAGCAACGTCAGGGTGGCGAGGATGTGAATTCGCATGAAGCCAAATAACGACACATTCCCCGCTTCCCCACGCCGTGTGCAAAACATCGGCCCACGTCTGTGAATCCGTATGCGGGCTTCGGCGGACCTGCGGTTGGTTTGCACCATGACGGAGGATGCGGTGTGGTGGTTGGCGTTGTTGGCGCGGCCCAAGTGGGGGCCTGCGCATGTGCTGAAGGGGGTGGAAGTCGCAGGCAGTCCCCAAGAGGCGTGGGACCGCTGGTTCTTGCGTGAGCCGTCGGAAGCCATGGCTGGACGCGACACCGCCCTGCGCTGGCTTGAGACAGCTGGTTCTGAGGGCATGCAGGTTTGCACGTTGGACGACCCATCCTATCCGTCGCTTCTGAGGGAATTGACGGACGCCCCGCCGGTGTTGTTTTGGCGTGGAACTTGGCCTTCGGAGGAGGGGTGGTCAAGGTCGTTGGCGGTCGTGGGGACCCGCAATTGCACAGCAGACATGGCCAGCGCAGCGCACGAGGTCGCGGGTGACTGGTCCTTCGCCGGCGGCACCGTGGTGAGTGGCTTGGCACGCGGCATTGACGGCCAGGCCCACCGTGGCGTGCTGGAGGGTCCCCGCCGCCACGCGCAGGTGGCCGTGATGCCATGCGCGCTGGACCAGGTGTTTCCGCGCATCCACGAGCCCCTCGCCCGGCGCATTGAAGAGGCCGGAGGGCTGTTGGTGAGCGAGCAACCTCCCGGCCGGCAGGTGGAGCGCTGGATGTTCGCCGCGCGCAACCGGATGGTGACGGGGCTGTCCGCCGCCACGGTCGTGGTCCAAAGTCCGGCCCGGGGCGGGTCCTTGATCAGCGCAAGGTGCGCCCACGACCAAGACCGCGAGCTGTACACCTTTCACCAGCCGCAATGGGGGGTGCGATGGGCTGGAAACCGGGCCCTTGTGGTGGACGACATGGCCATGCCGGTGCCGGATGTGGACGCCCTGTGGCAAGCGATGGCCGACCACACGCCCTGGATCACCAAGCGTCGCGACCATGGGGTTCGGGTGCCCGGGGGGTGCGTGGCGGTGTGGAGCCAAGTGGATGCAGTGCATCCGAGGACAGAACGGGCCTTGGCAACGGCGGCCAAGCTGCCGCTTCAGGACGTGCGGCGCCAGCTGTTTACGCTGGAGCTTCAGGGTTGGGTTCTTCGGCTTCCGGGCCGTCGATACCTGCGTCGGTGACAGGCGTGCCGGAGGTGGCCAGCGCCAATTCCCCGCCGTCGACGAGGGCCTCTGGGTCCAATTCCGCGACAGGTTGGATGCCGTCGCCGTGCTGGATGAGTGCGGCGGTCATCACCAGGGCGGTGGTCAAGATGACCACAAGGAGGACCCCTTGGTCAAATCCGGGGAACACCAGCTCGCTGTATTGCGACTCGATGGCGAAGAACAGCAGGACGGTGAT
>PBWG01000049.1 GCA_002729115.1 Crocinitomicaceae bacterium
CCATCGCCCAAACGTTGCAAGCCCCGGACCTCCACCCGCAAGGCTACACCTTCACCTACGGGGTGTCCAACCAACAGCCCAACGGGTGGGATTGGACCAATGCGTTTTCGTTGCAAGACGTGGCGCTTGAATTTTTGCCAACCGACAGCACCGCTTACGCCGACGGGTTTTCCAACGCCGACTATGCGCAGGTGTCCAACATTCAAGGGACACAATACGCCTACTACAGCTACGACGCCGACGGCATGGGGTTCTGGGGAGGTGTGGATCCCAGTGGGATTCAGGTTATTCACCCCGAAGAGATCGTGACCCTTCCGTTCCCGTTCACAGTGGGGGATGTGCACCAAGACAGCTTGTCGTTTGTGTTTGAAGCAGGGGCAGACCAAGTCCATCGGGACATCTACTTGACCTCGGTCGCCGCAGAATGGGGGGCCTTGTTGCTTCCTGGTGAGTTGGAGTTCAACGACGTCATGCGCGTGGAAACCGAGCAATTGATCTACGACAGCATAGCCACGATGGACGCTTCGTTGTTGCTGGTGACCACGGCGTTTTGGGCCCAAGACATGCCCCTTCCAGTGGCGCAGAGCTACACCTACAGCGAAGTGGCGGGGGGCGACACGTCGGTCTTGTTTGTGGGGTCGGAATTCATGTTGGAGTCGACGATGTCGTTGGACACCGAGCCCCTGGTGGAACGGCTGCGTGCGTTCCCGAATCCCGCGCACGACCGCGTGCAGATGGAAGGGGAGCCAGGCCAGCCTTGGGAAGTGAGAAACGCGTCAGGCCAAGTGGTTGCGCAAGGCCAGTTCAACGACTTGGTTCAGGGCCTTGACGTGTCGCGCTGGGAAGCTGGCGTGTACGTCGCCACTTCTGGAACCCAAACCACGAGGTTGGTGGTGATCCACTGACCGACTTCAGTAGGCGCGGGCGTTGTTGCCCTCCATGTAATAGACGAACGCCTTGTTCACCACGCGGTGGCCTCCCGGCGTGGGGAAGTCGCCCGTGAAGTACCAATCGCCCAGGTGGTTGGGGCACGCTTCATGTAGCCCCGCGACGCTTTGGAAGATGATTTTCACCTCCGACTTCATGCCTTCAGGGGTCAGTAAATCGCTGATGCGGTCGCTGATTTCCTCGTCGGTGAAGGGCGCGTAGATGGCCTTGACTTGGTTGACATTTTCCGCCAAAGGCAAGGTGAGCTGGTGCTTGCACGCTTTGTAGGTGTCTTCCAACACGTGCTCCATGCCGCGCTCCTTGAGCAAGGACACCGCCGCTTGGAATGCGATGAAATCCCCCATGCGCGCCATGTCGATGCCGTAGCAGTCGGGGTAACGGATTTGGGGGGCGCTGGACGCCACCACAATCCGCTTGGGCTGGAGGCGGTCCAAGATTCGGAGGATGCTCTTCTTCAGCGTGGTGCCGCGCACGATGCTGTCGTCGATCACCACGAGGTTGTCGACGCCGGGTTCCACGGTGCCGTAGGTGATGTCGTAGACGTGGGCGACGAGGTCGTCTCGTGAACTGTCTTCGGTGATGAAGGTGCGCAGCTTGGCGTCCTTGATGGCAATCTTGTCGATGCGCGGGCGCTCGTTCAGGATGGACTCGATTTCCGCATGGTCAGGGTCTGCGCCGAGTCCTTTGATGCGTGCGATTTTGCTCGCGTTCAAATGTTCCTCCAAGCCCTTGATCAACCCGTAGAACGACGATTCTGCCGTGTTGGGAATGAAGCTTGTGACGGTGTGGTCCAAATCGTGCTCCACGGCTTCCAACACGCGCGGGACAATGCTGCTGCCGAGGGCTTTTCGCTCGTTGTAGATGTCCCCGTCGTTGCCGCGGGAGAAATAGATGCGCTCAAAACTGCAGGCTTTCCGTTCCCCAGCCGGACGAATCTCCTCCACCAAGGTTTCGCCGCTTCGTCGGACGAGCAGGGCGCCACCTGGGGCCACCTCCTGGATGGACTCGGCGGGGACATTGAATGCGGTTTGGATGACCGGCCGTTCGGAGGCGGCGACCACCACCTCATCGTCCTCATACCAATAGGCAGGCCGGATGCCGTTGGGGTCGCGCATCACAAAAGCGTCGCCGTGTCCCAACATGCCGCACATGACGTACCCACCGTCGAAGTCGGAAGAGGCGCGTCGGAGGATGGACCCCATGTCGAGGGTGTCCGCGATGCGTTCAGAGATGGTTTGGTTGTCCAAGCCTTGCCCCTTGAGTTCGTCGAACAACTTTTGGTTGGCCTCGTCCACGAAGTGGCCGATTTTTTCCAGCACCGTGACGGTGTCGGATTTCTGCTTGGGGTGCTGGCCAATTTGGACCAACACGTCGAAGAGCTCGTCGACGTTCGTGAGGTTGAAGTTGCCGGCGACCACGAGGTTGCGGGTGCGCCAGTTGTTTTGCCTCAAAAACGGGTGGCAGTTCTCGATCTCGTTCTTGCCAAACGTGCCGTACCGCAAGTGCCCCAAGAACAACTCTCCGGTGAAGGCGTGGTCGTGCTGAAGCGAGACCGTGTCCTGAAGTTGCTCGGCGGAGAGGTCTTGGAACCGCCCCATGATTTTGCCGAACAGGTCTTGGATGGGTCGCGCGTCCACCGAGCGCATTCTGGAGATGTAGCGCTTGCCGGGATTCACATCCAGCTTGATGTTGGCCAACCCCGCGCCGTCTTGGCCGCGGTTGTGCTGCTTTTCCATCAGCAGGTACATCTTGTTGAGGCCGTAAAACGGCGTGCCGTACTTGTCAACGTAGTGTTGCAACGGCTTTTTGAGTCGAAGCATGGCGATGCCACACTCGTGCTGAAGGAAATCGCTCATCCGGCGTCAAATTTAGTCACGATTTCGCCTTGGGGCNGGGCTACTTTTGAGCCATGGCATCANACCCACTNACCCCNGCTGAGCAGGCCTTGGTTTCNNAGGCTTGGGAGCGCGCAGACTCCATCACCGCGCACCTCGACGGGCTGATGGCGGCAACCCCACGTGACGAAGAGGAGGCGCCGTACGACAAGTACATCCCCATCAACCAAAAGCGCGTCAAGCGGATCCGAAAAGCCTTGGCCAAAAAAGGGCTTCGTGAGGAGCTGGCCGCGGTGGCCACCTCTTTGCCGCGCGGCGCCCGGATGTTGGTGTTGAATGAGTTTTGGTGTGGCGACGGGGCGCAGATTTTGCCCGTGCACGAGGCGGTCGCTTTGGCCTCCGGGGGCGCCGTCGACGTGCGCGTCTTGATGCGGGACGACAACCTCGAGGTCATGGACTTGTTCCTCACGAGCGGCGGACGGTCCATCCCCAAAACGGTGCTCCTGGACGAGAACGGCGAGGNGTTGTGCACTTGGGGTCCACGGCCTGAGGAGGCNATGGATTTGGTCAAGCAGATCAAGTCCGATCCGGCCATCGCACACACCTACAGCCAAGAGGTCCACAGGTGGTACACCCAAGACGCNACCCAAGCGACCCAAGCGGAGTTGGCGGTACTTTTGGGTCATGCCCAAAGACCTTGAGCCGGAAGACTTTTACAAGACGCCCGAGGGCTTCATCGTCTTCACGGAAACATACCACCGCAAGCGGGGTTATTGCTGTCAGAGCGGCTGCAAACACTGCCCGTACGGGTTCGACAAAAACACGGGCCGTTTCACCAAGAAACCATGACCATGACGCAAGCTGAATTCCAAGCCATTGTCCAGGAGGGCCTNCCGCAAACGCTGCCTCCTGCCGTCGAGCGCAACCCTGAATGGAGCCACGCCCCGTTGCGCAAGGACATTTTGACGGCCAAGGAAAAAGAGCTTGCGCTGCGCAACGCGCTCCGCTATTTCCCGGCGCATCAGCATGCGGAACTCGCCCCTGAATTTGCCCAGGAGCTCAAGGACTATGGCCGCATCTACATGTACCGCTTGCGTCCTNCGCACGACATGAAGGCGCACCCCATCGATTGGTACCCGGCCAAGTGCCGCCAGGCCGCCTCGGTCATGTTGATGATCCAGAACAACCTCGACCCGGCTGTGGCGCAGCACCCCGAGGAGCTTATCACCTACGGCGGCAACGGGGCGGTGTTCCAGAACTGGGCGCAGTACCGTTTGGCCATGAAGTATTTGAGCGAGATGGAGGAAGACCAAACCCTGGTCATGTACTCCGGCCATCCGCTCGGGCTGTTCCCGTCCAACAAGGAGGCCCCCCGCGTGGTGGTGACCAACGGCNTGGTCATCCCCAACTACAGCCAGCCCGACGACTGGGAGCGCATGAACGCCTTGGGCGTCAGCCAATACGGCCAAATGACCGCCGGGTCCTACATGTACATCGGCCCCCAGGGCATTGTGCACGGCACCACCATCACCGTGTTGAACGCGGGCCGGATGATCGACAAGAAGCGCGGCGTGACCGGAACCACCGACGGCTTGGCCGGCAAGCTGTTTGTCACGGCAGGNTTGGGTGGCATGAGCGGCGCCCAACCCAAGGCCGCCAACATCGCCGGTTGCGTGTCTGTGACTGCGGAAGTCAATCCAGCTGCGGCGTACAAACGTCACGAGCAAGGATGGGTGGACCACGTGGTCACCGACTTGGACGAATTGACCGCCAAGGTTCGCGAGGCCCGCGAGGCAAAGCGCGCCGAATCGTTCGCCTACCTCGGCAACGTGGTCGACGTGTGGGAGAAGTTTGACGAAGAGAACGTCCTGGTGGACATGGGGTCTGATCAAACGTCGCTGCACAACCCTTGGGCGGGCGGTTACTACCCCGCCGGGTTGTCGTTCGACGACGCGAACGACATGATGGCTGAAGACCCTGACACGTTCCGGACGCACGTCCAAGACTCGCTCAAGCGGCACGCGGCCGCGGTGAACAAGCACACGGCGCGCGGAACGTACTTCTTCGACTACGGCAACGCCTTCTTGCTCGAAGCGAGCCGGGCGGGGGCGGATATTTTGGCGGAAGACGGCGACGGGTTCCGTTACCCCTCTTACGTCCAAGACATCATGGGGCCCATGTGCTTTGACTACGGCTTNGGGCCGTTCCGCTGGGTGTGTTGCAGCGGCGATTCNGCCGACCTCGACACCACCGACGCCATCGCGGCGGAGGTGTTGGAACGCCTGATGGGTGAAGCCCCGGAAGACATCCAGCAACAGATGCAAGACAACTTGCGCTGGATTCGTGAAGCGAAGGCCAATCAACTGGTCGTGGGTTCTCAGGCGCGCATCTTGTACGCCGACGCCCATGGCCGTGCAGAGATCGCCTCGGCATTCAACGACGCGATTCGAGACGGCCGCTTGAAGGGGCCTGTCGTCTTGGGCAGGGACCACCACGACGTCAGCGGCACGGACAGCCCGTACCGTGAGACCAGCAACATCTACGACGGCTCCGCATTCACCGCCGACATGGCCGTCCACAACTTCGTGGGAGACAGCTTCCGCGGGGCGACGTGGATCAGCCTTCACAACGGCGGAGGAGTCGGCTGGGGAGAGGTGATGAACGGGGGCTTCGGCATGCTCATCGACGGAAGCGAAGACAGCGAGCGCCGTCTGCGTTCCATGCTGCATTGGGACGTCAACAACGGCATTGCACGGCGCAGCTGGGCGCGCAACCCAGGAGCCCAATGGGCCATCGACCGCGCCATGGAGGCGGAGCCGAAGTTGACGGTGACCCGCGCCAACCACGCGTCCGACGACGTGATCTCAGGCGCTCTGTCCTGAATAGGGTTGGCGAATGGCCTCCTCTGGAAACGATTTGTGTTTTTTTCGTTTCCTGTGCGTGCATTGCGTTGTAGTTTTGCGGCGCTTTGAACGAGACCCCATCCACGTTGGACGCCCCTGTGGGCGAGGAGGCACGCGCCGCCGAGCTGCGTGAGCGGTGCGCAGGCCTGTTCGCCAGGTTTGGCATCAAGACCCTAAACATGGACGACTTGGCCAAGCACTTGGCCTGCTCCAAGAAAACCTTGTACAAGCATTTCCGCGACAAACGCGACTTGGTGTCACAAGCGCTGACGAGCCACCTCGATGGGTTGGAGAAGCGGATGGACGAAGTCATGTCGTCGCAAGGCAATGCGATTGACGTGGCGCTTCAGGAGATGGAGGAGAAGCGGAGCATGCTGTCGGCGATGAANCCGACGGTGTTGTTTGATTTGAAAAAGCACTACCCCAAAGTGTTCGAGGCGACGTTCAGCCGCCGTCGGGCCATGGTGCGGCGCGTGGTGAAGCACAACGTGCACCGCGGCATGGAGGAGGGGTTGTACCGTTCGGATTTGAACGTGGATGCGGTGGCCGATTTGCACTTGGCCCTGGTGGAGGACATGGTGAAGCAGGCGGAAGACGGCACGTTGGCCCGACCGCTGGCGGAACATTTCCAAGCCCTGTTCACTTACCACATCCGTGGCATTGCGAGTTCGCAGGGACTGGCCCATTTGGAACAAAAACTCAAGGATCAACCATGAAGATTCTCTCAATGAATGCGGGCGCGATTGGCCTGGCGTGGTGCACGCTGCTGGTCGCCCCGACGGCGGGTTCGGCGCAAACGTCGCTGAGCCTGGCCGAGGCCCAGGACAAAGCNCTCGATCANGCTTACGCCATGGAGCGCGCCCTGATTGACGTGGAAGTCGCGAAGCGGGACGTCAAGGAATTGCTCGCCACGGGGTTGCCGCAAGTGACCGGAAGTGTGGACTTCAACCACTTCATCGACATCCCCACCCAAGTGGTGCCTGCGTCGTCGTTTGACCCTGCGGCACCGGAAGACATGGTGTTGGAGTTTTCGTTTGGAACCACCCAGTCGTTGACCGCGGGGTTGAATGCGACCCAACTCATCTTCAGCGGGAGTTACCTCGTGGGCGTGCAAGCGGCCAAGGTGCTGGCGGACGCGAAGGACCTCGCGGTGGAACGCACGGCCGTCGACACCCGCCGCATGGTGGCGGAGGCCTACACAACGGCCCTCGCGGCAGAAGCCAACGTGGTGACCTTGGACAAGGCGCTGACGCTGGTCGCCCAGTCGGAATCTGAGTTGCGTGCGATGTCTGAGGAGGGCTTTTTGGAATCGGTGGACGCCGACCGGTTGACCTTGACCCGGCAGACGCTGGAGCAACAGTTGGGCACGGCGCGCCTCCAGGCGGAGCTCACCGCGAAGTTGTTGCTGTTCCAATGCGGCATGTCTGTGGATTCGGACGTGGAGTTGACGGACACGCTGGAAGACTTGACCCAAGCCGAGGTGCCGGCGGCTGTGCAGGGGCAGTTGAATTTGACCACGGTGCCGTCGCTGCAAGAGCAGCAGCAATACGTGGCGCTGGCCGAGCTCGACGTGAAGAACCGCCGCGCCGAGGGGCTTCCCCAGATCGCCGGATTTTACAGCACGAGCCAACAAGCGTTTCGGGACCCGGATTTCCCGGTTCTTGAGGACCAAAACAATTGGTACCCCAACCAAATCGTNGGCCTCTCCATGAGCATGCCGGTGTGGACCAGCTTTGGGGGACGCCAGCGNGTGGAGAAAGCCAANCTTCAAGTCTTGACCGCCCAGAGCGGGTACCGCCAAATGGTGGAAGCCGCGAAGTTGGAATTCGACAACGCCAAAGCCACGTTCCTCGACGCCGAAGCGGCGNTGCGCACGGCGCGGGAGCAGCGGGATTTGGCCTCGCGTATTTTGGAACGCATCGAAGCGGGCCACAAAGAAGGGGTGCGCAGCAGCTTTGAGCTGAACGACGCACAGAACCAACTCATCGAATCCGAGGGCAACCTCATCGGCGCGCAACTCGCGTGGCTGAATGCACAACAACGTCTCATCGCCTCCAACCCACAACCATGAACTTGACATCCCACCTCCCCCGTGTGATGGCCGCCTTGGCCCTCGTCGTCGGAATGACCCAGTGCGGTGGACCTTCGGCGCCAGCCGAGGAAGCCCCCGCCGCCCCCACCACCCGCCTTACCCGTGTCGGGGTGCGCACCATGGAGTGGGCCCCGTTCGCCCACAGCTTTGCCGTGCAAGGCAACGTGGAGACCGACCGCGTGGCCAACATCTTGGCTGAATTCCCTGGCGTGGTCGACGCCGTGCTAGTCGAGGAAGGCACGCAAGTCGCCAAAGGCGAGGCCATCCTCCGCATCAACACCGACGTGCTGCAGAAGCAGCGCGCTGAATTGACGACCCAGCTCGAGTTGGCCCAAACCCTGTTCGAGCGTCAGGAGCGTTTGTGGAACAAGGACATCGGGTCGGAAGTCGAGTACCTCCAAGCCCGCGCCGGCGTCGAAGCGTTGGAACGCAGCCTGGCCACCCTCGACGAGCAGGTGGACAAGGCGACCATCCGCGCCCCGTTCAGCGGGGTGGTGGACCGCGTGTTCGCCAACGTCGGTGAGATGGCGTCTCCCCCCATGCCTGTGGTGCGCGTGGTGGACTTGAGCGACCTCTACATCCGCGCCTCTGTGAGTGACCACTACGCCGGAAGCGTGGAGAAAGGCCAGCCTGTGCGCATCGAGGTGCGCGGATTTGAGGGCGACATGCAAAGCCAAATCCGCCGCGTGGGCCAGTACATCACGGCGGCCAACCGGACCATAGATTTGACCGTGGACTTGCCCAGCGACGCCAAAATGTTGCCCAACATGGTGGCCACGGTCCACATCACCGACCTCGCCTTGGACAGCGCGTTGGCCTTGCCCACGTCGTTGGTGCAGCAAGACNCCCAGGGCCAGGACTTCGTGTACGTCGTGCGCGGAGACGTGGCCAAGAAGCAAACGGTGGAGGCGGGGACCATGTCCGACGGCATGCTTCTCATCCAATCCGGCCTGGCGCCGGGCGACCGTGTCATCGACCGTGGCGCTGCGCGTGTGGTGGACGGCGAACGCGTGGCATTGATCGAATCCTGAGCCCAAGACCATGAGTGAACAGAACCAAAGCAAGCTCAAGCTGCGCGAGTTTGGCCTGACAACCTTGAGCATTCAAAACAAGACCACGGTCTTNGTCTTGATTGCCATCATCACGTTGTCNGGCATCAGCAGCTACTTGTCGGTNCCCAAGGAGGCGTTCCCCGAGATCGTGGTGCCGGAGATNTTCGTCAGCACNGCCTACCCCGGNAACAGCCCGGCGAACATGGAAAAGNTGGTGACCCGTCCCCTGGAGAAGGAGATCAACACCATCTCAGGCATCGACGAAATCACGTCGACCAGCGTGCAGGGATTCAGTGCCATCGACATCAAGTTCAACTTCGACGTGACCCCCACCGAGGCGTTGCGCAAGGTGAAGGACGCCGTGGATAAGGCGAAGGCCGACCCCGATTTCCCCACCGACCTTCCGGCCGATCCCAGCATCATGGAGCTCAACTTCAGCGAGCTCATGCCGGTGATGAACATCAACCTGAGCGGGGATTACCGGTTGCAGGATTTGAAGAAGTACGCCGAATACCTCGAAGATGAAATAGAGGCGCTGCCCCAAATCAGCAAGGTGGACATCCAGGGCATCAGCGACCTCGAGGTGGAGATTGAGGTGGACCACCTGCGGGCCGAGGCCATGCAGGTCAGTTTCAACGACATTTCCGGGGCCATCGCTGCAGAGAACATGACGATTTCCGGCGGCGACCTCCTCATGGACGGGGTGCGCCGAAGCGTGCAGGTGGAGGGCGACTTCACCAGCGTGGAAGAATTGAAGAACGTCATCATCAAGGCAGAAGGAGGCAACATCATCCACCTCAGTGACGTGGCGACCGTGGCGTTCGTGGAGAAAGAGGCGGAGAGCTTCGCCCGGGAATACATGCGTCCGGTGGTCTCCCTCGACGTGGTGAAACGCGCGGGCGAAAACTTGCTGGAGGCCTCTTCCGCCATCAACGCCATCATCGAGGAAGCCAAGCAAAATGTGTTGCCCCGAAACTTGGGGGTGTCCATCACCAACGACCAAAGCGACATGACCCAAACCCAAGTGGAGGAGCTGCAGAACTCCATCATTTTTGGGGTGTTGCTGGTGGTCGGTGTGCTCTTGTTCTTCTTGGGCCTGCGCAACGCGTTGTTCGTGGGGGTGGCCATTCCGTTGTCCATGTTCATGAGCTTCCTCATCCTGAACTCCTTGGGCGTGACGTTCAACACCATGGTCTTGTTCTCCTTGGTCTTGGCGCTCGGGATGTTGGTCGACAACGGTATTGTTGTGGTGGAGAACGTGTACCGCCTCATGGACGAGGGGTACAGTCCGCTGAAAGCCGCACGCTACGGTGTGGGCGAGGTGGCGTGGCCCATCATCGCGTCCACCGGCACGACGCTCGCGGCCTTCTTGCCCCTGGCGTTGTGGCCTGGACTCATCGGCGAATTCATGAGTTACCTGCCGATGACGCTGATCATCGTGTTGGGGTCGTCTCTGTTCGTGGCGCTTGTGATCAACCCGGTGTTGACCGCGGTCTTCATGAAAGTGGGGGAAGAACACGTGAACCGCCGCCGGACCCACCTCGTGTCGGGGATTTTGGTGGCCGTGGGCGCGGCCTTCTTGGCGCTGGGCGCCACAGGGTTGGGCAACATGTTGGCGTTGGCCGGCGTGTTGACGCTGCTCAACACCTACGTGCTCTACCCCGCGACGTTGATGTTCCAAAACCTCTTCCTGCCGCGTTTGGAGTCCGCCTACGAGCGGTTCTTGTCGTACGTGTTGGGGGGACGCCGCCCTTGGGCCTTCTTCTTCGGAACCGTGGGCTTGTTGTTCTTGTCGATGGTGCTGATGGGCGTGTTCCCGCCCAAAGTGCTGTTCTTCCCGGACAACCAACCACAGTACCTCAACATCTTCGTGTCCAAACCCATTGGCACCGACCTCAACGCCACCAACGAGGTGGCGAAGGACATTGAGCTGCGGGTCATGGAGGTGCTGGAGCGGGACGAGTTCAAGCGTCCCAATCCGGAGACGGGCGAGCTGGAGAGCTTCCTCGTGAACTCGGTCATCGGCACCGTGGGCAACGGAACCAGCGACCCCAACGAAGGTCCGCAGCTCGGCCCCACGCCGCACAAGGCGCGCATCGTGGTCAACTTCGTGAAGTTCCAAGACCGCCGAGGGTTGGCCACTGGAGATGTGCTGAGCGCCATCCGGGAAGAACTGAAAGGATATCCAGACGCCGAGGTCGTGGTGACCAAGAACTCCGACGGGCCGCCGCAAGGCGCCCCCATCAATTTGGAGTTGACCGGGGACGATTACGACGAGTTGCTCGCTGCGTCCGAGGAGGTGCTTTTGTACCTCCGCGGCAAAGATTACGCAGGCGTGGAGGAGCTCAAGATTGACGTGGACAAGCGCAAACCCCAAATGCCTGTCACAATCGACCGTGAAAAGGCGCGGACCTACGGACTCAGCACCCGCGACATCGGGTACACCTTGCGGACGGCGCTGTTTGGCCGGGAGGTGGGTACCTTCAAGGACGGGGAAGACGATTATCCAATCAACCTGCGTTTCTCAGAAAAGCACCGCCACAGCAGCGATGCGTTGATGAACCAAAAGGTCATCTTCCGGAGCCAATCGGACGGCCAGATCAAGGAGGTGCCGATCAGTGCGGTGGCCACTGCGAGCCGCGCCACGACCTTCAGTGCGGTCAAGCGCAAGGACCTCAAGCGCGTCATCACCCTCACATCCAACGTGCTGGAAGGCGCCAACCCCACTGAGATCATCTCCAACATGGAGGTGGACATGGCGGAAGAACTCAACCTTCCGACCACGGTCAAGTGGGCCTTCACCGGCCAGCAAGAGGAGCAAGCCAAGGAGATGGCCTTCTTGAGCAAGGCGCTCTTGATCGCCCTGTTCCTGATTTTCCTCATCATCGTGAGCCAATTCAACAGCGTCACCACGCCGTTCATCATCGGCTTCAGCGTGGTGTTCTCCCTGATCGGCGTGCTCTTGGGCTTGGTGATCTTCCAAATGGAATTCGTGATCATCATGACGATGATTGGCATCATCTCGCTGGCTGGGGTGGTGGTGAACAACGCGATTGTGTTGATCGACTACACCAATTTGCTGCGCGCACGGAGACGTGAGGAACTGGGCCTCGAAGAGGGTGAAAGCACAGAAGCGGCGACCAGGTTGCCCTTTGAGGAGGTGCACAAGGCGATCGTGGAAGGGGGCAAGACCCGTCTGCGCCCCGTCTTGTTGACGGCCATCACCACGGTGCTGGGCTTGTTGCCTTTGGCCATTGGCCTGAACATCGACTTTGTGGGCCTGATCACCGAGTACGACCCCAACATCTACGTGGGCGGGGACAACAACGTGTTTTGGAAGCCCATGAGCTGGGCGATCATCTTCGGGTTGACCTTCGCCACGTTCTTGACCCTCATCATCGTTCCGGTCATGTATTGGTGGATTGAGCGCACCACGTACAAGTGGGCGGGCCGAGCGGTCTGACGACGTGAGCGGCGAGGCTCAGCGCTCCGACACCCGTTGGACGCGGGGCCCAATGCGGGTCAACAATTCGTAGGGGATGGTGTGGGCTTGCTTGGCGCAAACCTCCAGGGTCGGCGCCGCACCCCACAGGGTGACGGCGTCTCCGGGGTGAACCTCCAGCCCCGTGACGTCCACGGTCATCATGTCCATGCAAACCCGTCCTACAGTGGGAAGGAGGTGGCCGTTCCACCCGACGTGGGCTTGGCCTCCCCCGAGGGACCGCGGGTAGCCGTCGGCGTAGCCGGCCGACACCACGGCCAGGGTGCGGTCATGGTCCGCGGCGTCCGTCCAGCCGTACCCTGAACCGTGCCCGGCGGGGACATCCACCAGTTTGGACACCACAGAAGTGAGGGCCAGGGCAGGGGTCAACCCGTGCGCCGTGGCGTGCGGCGCCAAGCCATACATGCCCAGCCCAATCCGGATGGTGTCGCGCAGAAATCCGAGCTCGGGACGGCCTTCCAGCCATGCCTGGGCGCGTGCGGCGCCTGCCGTGTTCAGGATGTGGCTTTGCGCCCCCTGGAAATGGGAAGAGACCCGGTTGGCAAACGCCTGCAATTGGTCCAACGTCCGAGCGTCCTGTCCTGCGTCGTCGCCTGCTGCGAGGTGGGACATCACCGTGCCGAGCTTCAGGCGGCTGTCGGCCAGCAGTGCGGCGGCCTTGGCGTCTTCTTCCGGCAAAATGCCCAGGCGGCGCATTCCAGTGTCGAGCTTCAAATGAATGGGCCAGGCCTGCACACCCGCTTGCTCGGCCCAAGCGTGGGCTTGCTGGAGGTGAGGCCAAGAGACGATTTCAGGCTCCAACCCGTGGTGGTGCATCGTGCTGAAGGTGGTGGGGTCGGGATTGAGCACCAGCACCCGGGTTTGGATGCCTGCCTCCCGAAGCCGCACGCCCTCTTCCGCATACGCCACCGCCAAGCCGTCGACCCCTTGGGCCTCCAAGATGCGCCCCAACATCACCGGGTCGGTTCCGTAGCCCAACCCCTTGATGACCGCGATGACGCGGGACGCGCCGGCCGCGTGTTGAAGCAGCCTGACGTTGTCCACGATGGCGGGCACGTTGATGGTGAGCGTGGTGATGTGCTCGGCCGGCGCCAGCGCTTGCTTCAACCCGGCCACCGCATCTCCGGACCCGAGCTTCATCAACACGTGGGCCGAACCCAAACTTTCCGCCGCTTGGCAAAGCGCCTCGGCGTGGTTGAAGAAGGTGACCTGGACTTGATGGGCGGCCTCGGCCAACCGGGATTGCATGTCGTCGGTCCATCGTGGGCACCAAACCCACGCTTGTTCGCACCCTGTGCGCTGGAGGTAAGCTCCAAGCTTGTCCGCACGTTCGCCGTCTTCAAGTCCGGATTGTGGGACGTCGCCGACGATGGCGACACGTGGCAGGTTGTCTTCCAGCCCGGCGAGCCGTTGAAGGCCCACGCCCAACGCGCCAAAATCGTGGCTGGTGTCGTCTTGGAGCAACACGCCTCCTTGCGGTCGTTTGACGCTCGACAACCTCCCAGACACGGGCTTCAACGAGGGCCAGTGCGAGGCGAG
>PBWG01000050.1 GCA_002729115.1 Crocinitomicaceae bacterium
GGGCACACAGTGTAGATGGTAGGGTAATAAGCTCCATTGAAAAGATCAAATATGCTTCCCGCATTGTCGATGATGGTGTACGGCGTTCCAGTCACCCAATCGCCTTGCGTGTTGGCGCCTGTGCCGTTCAAATCGGCGTCGGTGGTGGAGTCGTCTGCTTCCAAATAGAACACGCGAATTTCGTCGGTGCCGTCCGGGCCATAAGTATTGTGCAATTCTGAGAGTGTGCCTGCTTCGTGGTAAGACCAGCAAGGGCCACACCAAGTGGCTGAGAAGTCGAGGATGACTTTGTAGCCCTGGTCAAGGAGGCTATAAAGGTTGTGCTCGACACCGTAAATATCGGTGGCTGTGAAGTCCGGAGCCACGCTTCCGTCGGGAAGCTGTGCGAAGGCGCCTGTGGAAATCACGACAGAAGCCATGAGGGCGAAGAATTTCTTCATAAGAACAGGTTTGAGTTTCAAATAGAGATAATCAGAGGTCTAAAATAAGGGATGCGGGGTTGCTTCCATCAAAAGCTGCTCGTGAACGTCACCTCGAAGCCGTTGGAAGCAGGCACGGCACGACAAACACCCCCCACGCAGAAGATGCCCTCTCGGCGCTTTCCATACCCCACGCTCAAGCGGTGGGGTCCTTGGATGTAGCCCGCGGCGCCGTAGATGTAGTGGACGCGTTTGGCCTCGTCGTTGTTGCCAAAGTTGTATTGGTCCAGCACGCTCACAAACCAGTGGGGGCTCCACGTGTACTCTGCCAAGACTGTGGCCCAGTGTCCTTTGTCTTGAAGCAAGGAGGGGTCGTCCTGGTCTTCCCCCACCCAAAGGCCTTGCAGTTCGGTGCGCAGGCTCTGCTTGGGCNTGACTTTGAATTGCGTCTCCAGCACGTGGATGTTGGCGTTCACGATGCCCTTGTAGTCNGTGGTGACGGGTGTGGTGGACGTGTTGAAATCGAAGTGGTAGTAGGCGTATTTGGCCTTGAAGCGCTTGTTGAATTTCCGGCTTGCGGTGACGTTGAAATCCCGCACGAACAATTCTTCTCCCGGGCCCCAGCTGTTGCGCTCGTAGCCATACAGGACCTGCTCGCGGGTCCCCTCGGCGAAGCGGGTGGTGTCCAAGCTGTTGGCNGCGGAAAAACTGGCGCTCAGCTTGGTGCCATACTTGCCCCCGAGCTTGCTCCCCTTCGGAATGGTGTAAAAGACTTCCGCACTGGCGCTGGTTTCCCCCGTGATGACTGTGGCGTAGGGGTAGAGGGTCGCCGCCAGATTGTACGTGTGCTGTTGGGTGACGGCAGGGATGAAGTTGATGGGCAGGTCAAACAAACGCAAATCGCGGTCCGACCGGAAGCTCATGTTGTCCACCATTTTGGCGGTGAGCAACATCCCCAAGCCTTTCTTGCTGTAGCCCAGGGTNGCCAAAAAGGCCTCGCCGTTCCGGTACGTGTAGCCGTTGTCGGCGCTGGGGTCGTTGATTTTGCCCGCGTATTCCGCACTGGCAATCCACCCTTTGCGCACGGCGTTCAAGCGGTACGACCAAGACCCGATGTTTTGGGGCATCGCGAGCACGAGGCTGTCCACGTTGAACGAGGTGCCCGGCTGGAACTTGCTCACGAAGCTTGCGCCCAACGTCACCTTCGTCGGTTTGTCCGCCCAAGCTGGGACCAAGGTGTTCAGGTCGGCTTCGGCGTCCACGGCCCGGACCACACCTGGTCCGTTGATCAACCCGTCGCGGAAGTCAAAACGTTGCTTGCCGTAGATGAATTTGAGCTGAAGCCCGTCCTTGGGGGTGAACACGAGGCGGAACCCGTCCAAGGCGTTGTCGATGCCCAGGTTGCGCTCCTCGTAGGCACGCAACACAAGCCCGCTGCCAAACTGGTCGTAGAAGTTGCCAATCGTCACGTCGATGCCCCGGTCGCGGTCGGCGTACCGGGCAAAACGGTATCCCACGCCGCTCCCGTCGAAACGTCCTGGAAAACCAAGCACAGAATTCAGGTAGCTCTCGTACCGAAGCCCGGCGCTGAAGTCTCCTTGGTTGTAGAGCACGTTCGCAAAGGCGTTGTACCCCGTCTTGGATGGCGGAACCACGGCGCCGATGAGCGAGTCCTCTGCGTAGGACTGCCAAAGGATGCCGACGTTTCCGGACACTTGGGCTGGCGCTTGGTCTTGGGCAATCACGGCCCCGCTGGCCATCATGGCCAACCACAACCCAGCCCGGCGGGCGACGACGCTCAACTTCATTCGGCGAGCTTCAGCAATTCCTCGTGCAGCTCGTATTCGTCCCCATCGGCGTAGTTGTTGTGCGACCACACCACGTTGCCTTCCCCATCCACGACAAACGTGTGGGGCACGTTCTGCACGTTCAAGGCGCGGGCGAAATCGCGGTTGGGATCCAGCAAGATGTCGTACTCCCATCCCACGCTGTTCACGTAGGGTGCCACCCGATTCACGGACCGCTGGTCGTCGATGCTCACGGCCACAATGCGCACGCCAGTCTCGTCCACCCAGTCTTCNTACAGTTCGGCGTAGTTGTTCAGCTCTCGCTTGCATGGGCTGCACCAAGTGGCCCAAAAGCAAAAGACCGTGGGCCCTTCATCACCCACCAAGCTTGAAGTGTTCACGGTGTTGCCCTCGATGTCCTTGAGTGCCACGTCGGGCAAGGTTTGGGCGGAGGCTTGAAGCGTGAACGCCATCCAAAGGGCGGCGGTCAACATGGCAAGTGGGGTCTTCATCATGGGCGGTTTGGTGTGCTCTCGCACGATTCATGCCAAAAATAGCACGGGAGTCCTGACCTCAGATGGGTTAACTTTGAAGCATGAAGCAGCTATTGACATTTTGCCTGTCTGTGTGCCTCGCTGGTGCATTGAATGTGGCTCAAGCGCAAATCAGCTTGGAGATTTTGGACGCGCCTGACACCGTGCACGTCTCGCTCGACACCTTGAGCGGCCCGGACGTGCAGGCGTATTGGGACGTCACCAACGTCGGCGAGGAATCGCTGGACGTGCTCGTGACCCGTTCGTTCATGGAGATGGCAGACCCCTTCAACTTCCCCTATGTCGACGGAGAGCCAGGATCTTACGAGCGCTTCTGCTGGGGCCCGTTGTGTTACCCCTTCGGCACGGTGGCGTCTGCCGACCAAGGTTCGGCCTTGGTCACCTTGGCGCCTGCGGACACCAACAACACGTTCAAGGCGGACTTCTACCCCAATGGCGTGGCCGGCGTGACCACCATCAAGTACTGCTTCCAAACGCCAGGCAATGCCTCGAACGCCGTGTGCCACGAGGTGACGTTTGTGGTGGATGCCACATCTGACGTGGCTGAGCTTTCCTCGGGGGTGACGTGCAGCCTCATGCCCAACCCCGCGACCGACATGGTGACCTTCAGCTTGGACCGCGCCCTGGACGGCGTGGTCGAGTTCCGCAACCTGGTGGGTCAAGTGGCCAAGCGCGAACGCATTCAAGCTGGGGTGACCCAACAAGCTGTGAACTTGGACGGATTGACCGAGGGCATTTGGTTGGTCAGTGTGGCCTCTGAAGGCCGCGTGTTGGCCACGCAGCGCCTCGTGATTCGCTGAGCGCGAGTTCCTCACAATTTGCACGGGCGGTTGTGCATCCTTTGGATGGGCAACCGCCCGTTCTGTGTTCATTCGTGGTGAACTTCGTCTCTTCATGCAACAGAACAACCTGAAACGAGAGGCGCTCGAATACCATGCCCGCGAACGTCGAGGCAAGGTGGAGGTGGTCCCCACCAAGCCTTACAGCACGCAGCGTGACCTCAGCTTGGCCTACAGCCCAGGCGTGGCAGAGCCGTGCATGGCCATTGCCGAGGAGCCTCAAGACGTGTACAAGTACACCGCCAAGGGCAACTTGGTCGCGGTCATCAGCAACGGCACTGCCGTGTTGGGGCTGGGTGACATCGGGCCGGAGGCGAGCAAGCCTGTGATGGAAGGGAAGGGGGTGTTGTTCAAGGTGTTCGCCGACATCGACGTGTTCGACATCGAAGTGGACGCCACCGACGTCGATCAATTTGTCGCCACGGTGAAGGCCATTGCGCCCACCTTCGGCGGCATCAATTTGGAGGACATCAAGGCGCCGGAAGCGTTCGAGATCGAGCGCCGCTTGAAAGAGGAGTTGGACATCCCGTTGATGCACGACGACCAACACGGCACGGCCATCATCAGTGCGGCGGCGTTGATCAACGCGCTGAAGCTCGCCGGCAAGAACATTGAGGACATCCGCGTGGTGGTCAGCGGCGCGGGTGCGGCCGCCATGTCCTGCTTGGACATCTACGAGCAGCTCGGCATGAAGCGCGAGCACGCGGCGGTCTTCGACAGCCGCGGCCACATCCACGCGGGCCGCGAAGGGTTGGGCGAAAGCAAGCAGCGATACGCCACAAAGAAGGCCTACGACAGTTTGGCCGACGCGATGAAGGGGGCCGACGTGTTTTTGGGCTTGAGCAAAGGTGGACTTGTGGACGCCTCGATGGTTCAAGGCATGGCCGACAACCCCATCGTGTTCGCCTTGGCCAACCCCGATCCAGAAATTGGCTACGAAGAAGCCATGGCGTCCCGCGAGGATGTGATCATGGCGACCGGCCGCTCGGACCACCCCAACCAGGTCAACAACGTTTTGGGATTCCCCTACATCTTCCGCGGCGCATTGGACGTGCGTGCCACGGGCATCAACGACGCGATGAAGCTCGCCGCTGTGCGTGCGATCGCTGCTCTGGCAGAAGAAAACGTGCCCGACGAGGTCAGCGAGGCCTACGGGGAAGGGGCGTTGACCTTCGGGCGGGATTTGATCATCCCCAAGCCGTTGGACCCGCGCCTGATCACCACGGTCGCACCGGCGGTGGCCCAAGCGGCCATGGAGTCCGGCATTGCCGGTTCGCCCATCGACGATTGGGAGGCGTACAAGCGTGAACTGGAAATGCGGTTGGGGAACGATTCGACGTTCTCCCGNAACATCGCCACCCGTGCCGCACGCGCGCCCAAGCGGGTCGTGTTTGCCGAGGCGGAGCACTACAAAGTGCTCAAGGCTGCGGAAATGGCCATGGACGAAGGCATCGCCCACCCCATCTTGTTGGGNCGGAGCGCGCGCATCCAATCCTTGATCGAGGAAAACAACCTCGAGTTGGAGGGNGCNACCATCCTCGACCCACGTGGCGACGAGGAGGNTGAGCGCCGCAAGGCTTTCGGCGCGGTGCTCTTCGAGCGGCGCATGCGTCACGGCTTGACGGCCTTGGAGGCGGAGCGCCAAATGCGCCAGCGCAACTACTTCGGGTCCATGCTTGTGGACCAAGGAGAAGCCGACGCNTTGGTGTCCGGCTTGACGCGCAATTACCCCAACGTGATNCGGCCTGCCTTGCANGTGATTGGAAANGGGCAGGGGGTGGACAAGGTGGCGGGGATGTACATCCTCCAGACCAAAAACGGCCCCATGTTCTTCGCCGACACCACGGTCAANACCGACCCGACGGTCGAGGACATCGTCAACATCACCCTGCTNACGNCCGAGGCGGTGCGCAACCTCCGCATCGTTCCAAGGATCGCGCTGTTGAGCTATTCCAACTTCGGAAGTTCGAANGGGCGNGANGCGGAAAAAATGGCCGAGGCGGCGCGGTACCTCCACGTGCACCATCCGGAGCTNATNGTGGACGGTGAAATCCAAGCCAANTTCGCGATGAACCAAGACTTGCTGGGCGAGAGCTTCCCNTTCAGNTCCTTGCACAAACGNCGNGTCAANACCCTCATTTTNCCCAACCTGTCGGCCGGCAACATCAGCTACAAGCTGCTNCACGAGATGGCGGGAATGGACGCCCAAGGCCCTGTGCTGTTGGGCATGCGCAAGAGCGTGCACATCCTGCAAATGGGCTCGAGNGCCAAGGAGATCTTGGACATGGTCCGTTTGGCGGTGGTTGACGCCCAGATNAAGAGCCTTCAGCCATGATTCATCACCTGCACGGCCGTCTNGTCGAGAAGCACCCCACGCATGTGGTGGTGGAGTGCGGCGGGGTGGGGTATTTCGTGGCCATCAGCTTGACCACGTTCGACCAATTGGGCGACCACGAATTGGTCAAGATCCACACCCACATGGTGGTCCGGGAGGACGCGCAGCTGTTGTTCGGGTTTGCCACCACCGAGGAGCGGAGCTTGTTCTTGTTGCTTTTGGGCGTGAACGGGGTGGGCGCCAACACCGCGCGGCTCATCTTGAGCGCCATGGACCCCGCCACCGCCTCGCTCGCGATTTCGTCAGGCGACGTGGACGCCATGAAGCGGGTGAAAGGCATCGGGGCCAAAACCGCCCAAAGGATCATCGTCGACTTGCAAGACAAGGTGGGCGCCGCAGAGGCTTCCACCCCCTTGGCGTCAGGAACTTCTGCAGTCGCGCACAATACAACCAAGGTGGATGCGTTGGGGGCTTTGACATCGCTCGGTTTTGACAAGGCCAAATGCAACAAAGTGCTCGACAAACTCTTGGCATCCCAAGGAAATTCGGCCACGCTGGAAGGTCTAATCAAAGCCGCTTTGCGCGAACTTTGACGCCCACCGACGATTGAACAGGCGAGACGAATGACCACCCGACCTCACATGGGTTTTGCACGCATGGTTGCGACTGTGCTGTGCTGTCTTGCGCCCTGGGCTTCAGGCATCTGGGCCCAAACGTCAGGCGCCTCGTCCGATTCGGTCACCTACAACCTGCCTTTCCCGCACGACAATGCGGACCCCTACAACCCCACTGAATTCCCGGGCGGGGTGTCGTTGCAATGGCCGAGCAACTTCAACTACGGCGTGGTGTACAACCCCGTCACGGGGATGTACGAGGTGCAACAAACCATCGGCGACACGCTCTTGTTCCGGCCGTCCAGCATGTTCTCGTTGGACGAGTATTTGGACTACAACATCGAGGGCAACCTGAGCGAATTCTGGAACGAACTCCAAGAAGAGGAGGATGCCGCCGACAAGGCCTTCGCCCCCAAGCTGGAGATCGACAGCGAGCTGTTCGAGATGATTTTCGGCAGCAACGAGATTGAAATCAAGCCGCAGGGAACCGCCGAAATCACCCTGGGNTACACCTGGAACAACACCGAAAACCCGAGGATTCCGGAGCGTCAGCGCAGGGCGGGTGCCGTGAACTTCGACCAGCGCATCCAGCTGAACATCGGCGGAAGCATCGGCGACAAAATTGAGTTGGGCACCCAGTTCAACACNGAGTCGCTGTTCGANTTTGAGAACCAGATGAACATCGGNTTCCAAGGGGAGGAGGACGACATNTTGAANAACATCGAGGCGGGNAACATCAACATGCCGCTCAACAGCAGTTTGATTGTGGGNTCCCAGAGNTTGTTNGGGGTCAAGCTGGAAACGCAGTGGGGACGNCTCTACAACACCACGGTGTTCAGCCANCAGAANGGNGAGCGGAGTGAAATTGAGGTCGAGGGTGGCGCGCAAACCCAAGAGTTCGACATCCGCGCCGACGACTACGAGGCCAACCGACACTACTTCTTGTCGCAGTACTTCGTCGACCAATACGACGTGGCCATGCGGTCCTTGCCGGTGCCCAATTCCGGTGCCATGATCAACCGGATTGAGGTCTACGTCGTGAACACCCAGGCNAACACCCAAGACGTTCGAAACGTCGTCGCGTTCACCGACCTGGGCGAACACCCCGATTACGTGTCGACCAACTTGCCGTTGGGCAGCCTGACCGACAACACCAGCGTTTTCGACGGGGCCTTGCTCGAGCCCGCCACCGAGGCGACGCCGAACCGCGCGCCAAGCAACTTCAACAACGACCTGTTTCGCAGTTTGACCTTGGACGAAGGGGTCATGGACTTCAACGGGGCCAACCAAGCCATTTCGGGTGCCCTCGGCGGACAACTCAAGCAAGGCGTGCACTACGAGCGTGTAGGCAACGCGCGGAAGCTGAGTCCCTCGGAATTCACGTTCAACAGCCGGTTGGGATTCATCTCGTTGCGCCAGTCCCTCAACAACGCCGAGGTTTTGGCGGTCGCCTACGAATACACCTTGGATGGGGAAACTTACCAGGTCGGCACGTTGAGTCAGGACGGTTACGCGGCACCTGGCTCCTTGATTTTGAAGATGCTCAAGTCGTCGGTNACNCAGGTGAAGNTGGACAACGGCGACCAAGCCCCGCTNTGGCGGGTGATGATGAAGAACGTCTACTCCATGGGGGCGTTTGGCGTGAGCAACGAGGACTTCCGGCTGGACGTNTGGTACAACGACCCCAACTCCGGGGTNGANCTCAACTACATCCCNCGTGAGCCGCTCGAAGGNCAGTTGCTTGTGCAGGTCTTGGGCATGGACCGCATCGACATCAACGGATTGCCCAACCAGGACGGGGTGTTCGATTACGTGGACAACGCCGCGGTCAACGGCGGGACCATCAACAGCCAGAACGGCCGCATTTTCTTGCCGTCGGTGGAGCCGTTTGGCGCCAACCTGCGCAACCGCATCGCCGAATACGTGGACGAGGCGGAGAGCATCGCCCAAAGCGACAAGGAAGCCGTGGTCAGCGCGTTGGCCCAAACCTTGGTCTTCCAGCCGCTCTACGACAGCACCAAAACCGCGGCCCAGCAGATTCCATCGCTGAACCGCTACCGCATCAAGGGACGTTTCCAGTCGCAGAGTTCGTCAGAGATCCAGCTCAACGCCCTCAACGTCCCTGAAGGGTCCGTGACCGTCACGGCCGGAGGGGTGCGCTTGGTGGAAAACCGGGACTACACGGTCGATTACAACTTGGGCCGTGTGCGGATCATCAACGACGGCNTGCTTGAATCCGGCCAGACCATCAAGGTTTCCNTGGAGTCGAACTCGCTGTTCAACATCCAGACCAAGACCCTCATGGGNACGCGGTTCGACTACGTGGCCAGCGACAACTTCAACATCGGAACCACGTTGCTCAACATGCGGGAGCGGCCGTTGACGCGGAAGGTGAACATGGGGGACGAGCCGGTGAACAACACGGTGGTGGGGGCCGACTTCTCGTGGCAAACGGAAAGCCGCTTGCTGACCGAGCTCATCGACAGGTTGCCGTTTTACAACACCTCTGCGAAGTCCACCTTCGACATCTCGGCGGAGGGCGCGTACCTGATTCCAGGACACAGCCGCGCGGTGGGGGACGAGGGCACGGCCTACATCGACGATTTCGAGGGGTCGCAGAGCACCATCGATTTGCGTGCGATCAACCGCTGGTTCTTGGCGTCGACGCCCCGATGGCANGACACGCGCTTCCCCGAGGCGCGCTTGGAAAACGACCTCACGTCCAACTACAACCGGGCNGGGCTGAGCTGGTACACCATCGACCCCTCGCTCATCAACGGCAGTTCNTTGCAGGACGGCCAGGTGGATCCNGAGGTGCGCCAAGACCACCGCATGCGTCAAATCCTGTTGCGTGAACTCTACGAGAAGGGGGACTACAGCAACAGCGCCACCGCGGGCATGCCGACCAACCTGCCCACGTTGGACTTGACCTACCGTCCGACGGAGCGCGGGCCATACAACTACGAGCCTTTTGACGGCTCCGATTATTCTTCGGGGTTGGAAGAAGACGGCACGTTGCGCGATCCNGAGTCCCGTTGGGCTGGGGTGCAGCGCGCCCTGATGACGACCGATTTCGAGGCGGCCAACATCGAGTACATCCAGTTTTGGGTCATGGACCCGTTCAACGAGGACTCGGAGAACGAAACGGGTGGCAAGTTGTACGTCAACCTCGGCAACGTCAGCGAGGACGTNTTGAACGACAGCCANCTTGAATTNGAGAACGGCCTTCCCTCGGCCAACAACGAGCTGGAGACCGACACNAGCACATGGGGGGTGTACCCGGACCCNACCACGTTCAACGTGGTCAACGCGTTTGACAACAGCACCAACGATTACAGCGTCCAGGACGTNGGCCTGGACGGATTGAACTCGGATGCCGAGCGGACNTTCTTCGCGCCTTGGCTCGACGGGTTGGAGACGGACTTGGCGCCGGACGCATTCGCGCAATACCAAAGTGACCCCTCGGCCGACGATTTCCGCTATTTCCGCGACCCCATCGCGCAGGAAAACGAGGAGGACATCNTGGAGCGGTACCAGTTCTTCAGCCGGTACGAGGGCAACTCCAACACCCAGCAACCCAACGGGTACCCCATCACCCAAACGACGATTCCGAACACGGAAGACATCAACGAGGATTTGACCTTGGGCACCATCGAGTCGTACTACCAGTATGAGATTCCGATGGCCCCCGCGGATTTGATGTCCGACAACATCGGCAAAGGGTACCTCGCGGACATTTTGGAGACGGTGTCCAAGACCAACGGGTCGGCAGAGCAGCGTCCCATCAAGTGGTACCAGTTCAAGATTCCGGTCAAAGAATACCAGCAAGCCTTCAACGGCATCAGCGATTTNCGCTCCATCCGGTTCATGCGGATGTTCATGCAGGGNTGGANGGAGCCGGTCACGTTGCGCTTTGCACGCATTGAGTTGGTGCGTGGCGAATGGCGCCGGTACGAGCAAAGCTTGGCCGGCTTGCAGGAAGTCGAGGTGGACGACCCGACCGGAACGCAGTTTGCGTTGACGGCGGTGAACCTGGAGGAAAACGGGGTGCGTCAGCCTGTCCCGTACGTGATNCCCCCTGGCATCAACCAGGAAATCGACCCCTCCAACTTGAACCAACGCCGCTTGAACGAGCAATCGTTGGCACTTGAGGTGTGCGGTTTGGAGGACGGAGATGCGCGGGCGGCCTACCGGAACATCAACTTCGACATGCGGATGTACGAGCGCCTCAAGATGTTCGTGCACGTCGAGGCGGGCCGGGCAGACGAGGTCTTGAACGAGGGCGACCTGAACGTGTTCGTGCGGCTCGGGAGCGATTACGACCAGAACTATTACGAGTATGAGATTCCGCTGAAGCCCACGCCCATCAACGTCACGGCGTTGACGGACTACGACATTTGGCCGCTCGAGAACAACATCGACATCAACCTCGATTCGCTGCGTCTTTTGAGCCTGGATAAGCTGAGAAACCGGTACGTGAACGGCGACATTTCACCCACGGGCGTGTATTCCGTGGTGAACGACGGCAAGCGTCTGTCGGTGAAGGGCAACCCCACGTTGTCCAATGTGGTGACCGTCATGGTCGGCATCCGGAACCCGGACAAGGATTTGGAGCAGCCGTTGTGGACCAGCGACGACGGCCAGCCGAAGTGCGCGGAGATGTGGGTGAACGAATTGCGCTTGTCTGGCTTCAACGAGGAAGGCGGCTGGGCCGCCGTGGCGCAGGCCAACGCGACGTTGGCGGATTTGGCCAACGTGAGCGTCGCGGCCAACATGTCCGTGCCGGGCTGGGGTGGACTTGAGGAGCGTGTGCAGGAACGCCAGCGGGAGACCATGCAGGGGCTCGACGCCAACGGCACGATTCAGCTGGGCAAGTTGTTGCCAGAAAAGCTGGGCGTGACCTTGCCCATGTATTTGGGCTACAGCAACCAAACGAGCACGCCTCAGTTCGACCCGTTGTCGCCGGATGTGGAGGCCACGGATTTGGCCGCGATTGCCGATTTGATTGACAACCCCGACGACTTGGACGCCATCGGTTCTCGCCAGCGCGACGCCCGCACGATCAACCAAGTCCGAAGCATCAACTTCTCCAACGTGAAGATTGCCCCGCAGGTGGGCAAGGGTGGAGGTTCCAAAGACCGGAATTCCCGTGGGAAGGACGACGCGGGCAAAGGCAAGGACAGCCGTGATGCCGGTGGACGTGACGCGGGCGGCAAGAACTCGGGCAGCCGTGGCGGGGCCCAGGGCGGTCGCGGCGGCAGCAACAGCAGCGGCGGCGGATTGCTCTCTGTGATCAGCCCGGCCAACTTCTCGGCGAACTACAGTTACAACGAGCAGTACCGCCAAGACATCTACACGGACAACTTCCGCAACGTGGAGCACCGTGGTGCCCTCAATTACAACTGGCAGCCCCGTCCCAAAAAGCGCGAGCCGTTCTCGAAGGTGGGCTTCTTGCGGGACGCCAAGTACCTGAAGCTCATCAAGGACTTCAACTTTTACCTCCTACCCAAGCAAGTCTCGGCGTCCAACCAAATGCAGCGCATGTATGAGGTGAGCCAAGTGCGCGACAACATGGAGGTGTTGAACCCTGGGTTGGGGCTGGAGCCCATCATCGTGCCTCAGGTGGTCAAAACGTGGAACTGGAACCGGAACTACACGGTCAAGTACGATTTGACCCAAGCGCTGAAGTTCGATTACCAGGGCAGTGCCCAGGCGCTTGTGCTGGAAGATGCCGGCGAAATCCCCAGCGAGGTGGACGATCCCGACGCTTACAACGAGTACAGGGATGCGGTGGAATCCAGCCTCATGCAAGGCGGTGAACTCACAACCTACAACCACCAAGTCAACGGGACGTACAAGCTTCCGCTTGACAAATTCCCNCTGACCGATTGGGTCAGCCTGGACACGCGCTACCAAAGCTCGTTCCGCTGGGACCGTGCGCCGTTTGCGCAAGACACCCTCGGCAACACGATTCAAAACAGCCGCAACATCAGCCTCAACGCGCAGGCCAACTTGAAGAACTTCTACAACAAGGTGCCCTACCTGAAGGAGATCAACAACAAGCGCCGCCCACGACCCAAGGACCGCGAAGTGAGCAACGAACGTCGCGACGGGTTCGGCAACATCGAGGAAGAGGAGGAAAAGGAAAAGCGCGACATCAACCCGCTCGAGCACATNCTGCGGTTCGCCATGGGGTTGCACAACGTGAGCGCGACCTACTCCCGGAACGAAGGCACGTTGTTGCCGGGTTATGCCCCGCGCGCCACGTTTGCTGGATTCGACCAGGGGCTGGACGCGCCAGGGTTGCCCTTCCTGTTGGGCCACCAGCAGACCGACGTGTTTGGAAACGGGTTTGGCGAGGGCACTTACGCTTACGAGGCGGCGTCCAACGGATGGCTCGTGCAGCAGCCCAACTTGAACAACCAATACACGGAGTCGTACAGCGAGACGTTCAACGCCCGAGCGACACTGGAGCCCATTCGAGACTTCAAGATGGAATTGACGGCCAACCGCACCATCAGCCGCAACCACCAAAGCTTCTTCAGGTACGACGACGACCTGCAGGACTACGTGAATGAATCGGCCCAAGAAACGGGGAATTTCACGGCCACTGTGCTCACTTGGCCGACGGCGTTTGTGGACGACGACAGCACGTACACGAACTCGGTGTGGGAGGCNTTCTTGGCGGGTCGGAGCGCCGTCAGCGCCCGCCAGAACGAGCTCAACTACAACGACGAGTTGGTCGACATCGACGGCCAGGAGTACGCACCTGGTTTTGGCCCCATCAGCCAAAACGTGGTCATCCCGTCGTTCATGGCGGCCTACCTGGGCATGGGGGCCGAGGACGTTCCGCTGGATGTCTTCCAGGCCCCGGTTCGTCCCAACTGGCGCGTCAGCTACGACGGCCTGTCGAAGAATCCGACGCTCAAGAAGAAGTTCAAGCGCTTCAACTTGAACCACACCTACCGCAGCACCATGTCGTCGTCCTACACGACGAACTTGAGCTACGAAGGCGACGAGGCCGGGCGGCCTGTGGCGACGGACCAGGGGGAATTCCAGGACTACATCGCACAGCGCCAATTCAACACGGTGACNATTTCGGAGCAGTTGTCTCCGCTTGTGGGGGTGGACGTGAGCATCAAGACGGCGAACAATAACGAGCCGCAGTTGAAGTTGGAGATCACGCGGGACCGAAACGTGAATTTGGGCTTGAGCAACTACCAAATCACCGAAACCAAAACCAAGGGCGTCGTCATCGGCGTTGGGTACAAGTTCGACGACGTGCCCAACCCGTTCCTCAAGACGTACGGCAAACTGCCGATCAAGATGTTGAAGAAGACGGACTTCTTGGTCAGGGCGGACATCAACATCCGGGAGAACAGCACCGTGATCCGCAAGATGGTGGAGCAGCAGAACCAGGTCACAGCNGGCCAGCGACTCGTCTCCATCAAGCTGAGTGGCGACCTCGAGGTGAGCGACAAGATGACCNTGCGGATGTTCTACGACCANCAGATCAACAAGCCCAAGGTGTCGACNTCGTTTGCGACCACCAACGTCAGCTCGGGCTTGGCCTTGCGCTTCAACCTGACGCAGTGATTTGGACGCCCCTCAGGGTGAACAAAATCAGGGTGGCGGCTGTACCTTCGCCGCATGAACATTCCAGACAACCTCAAGTACACCAAGGAGCACGAGTGGGTGCGCCTTGAAGGTGATGTCGCCGTGGTGGGCATCACAGATTTTGCCCAAGGGGAATTGGGCGACATTGTCTTTGTGGAAGTGGAGACGGTGGACGAGACGTTGGACGCGGACGAGGTGTTTGGAACCGTGGAGGCGGTCAAAACCGTGAGCGACTTGTTCTTGCCCGTGGCGGGAGAAATCGTGGAATTCAACGAAGCGGTGGAAGACGAC
>PBWG01000051.1 GCA_002729115.1 Crocinitomicaceae bacterium
GGTGCCCAGCAGTCCTGCGCTGATCAACAACACCAACACAGGGTTGATGGTCATGATGATGGATGCGTGCACGGGGCTGGTGATTGCGAGGCCGTTGAAGAACAACAGTTGGTTCACCGTCACGCCTGTCAAACCACACAACCAAAGCCTGCCCAGATCCGCGCGCGCCACGCGCTCCCAGCGGAACGCGTACAGCAGCCAAAACAACGGCGTGGCCCCGGCCACACGCAACGCGATGAACCCTGAAGGACCCACTTTTTCGGGCATGACGCCCTTGGCCACCAAATAGTTGTACGCGTAAATCAGCCCCACACCCCAAAGGGCAAGGTGCGCCTTCCACGGCGAAGAGGATCCGGAACTGCGGGCGTCCCCCAACGCTCAGGAAATCAAGTCCCGGGCGCGGGCCACTTCCGCCTTGGCCGACCCGGCGGTGACGCCCTCGTTGGTCAAAAACACGGGGCGCTTGAGGAANGTGTATTCCTCCAAAATGAGGGCNCGNTANTCNTTCTCNGTCANCGTCTTGTCNGCCAAGCCCATGNTNCGAAACTTCATGGCGCGGCGGCTGAACAGCGCTTCGTACGACCCCGCGTGGGCCTTCATCGCGTCGAGGTCCTCGGCCGAAATGCCCTCGGCTTTGATGTCCACCACCTCACATCCGTGGTCAGCGGGGGTCAGTTCGTCAAAAATGCGTTGGCACGTTTTGCACGTGGGAAGGGTGAATGCCTTTTTCATGTTCAAGGGGGTTCCCTCAAGAAGCGTCCAAGGCCTCGAGGTGTTCAATGAGTCGATTCAAGCCAGGCGTCCAATCGTGGTCGTTGTCGATGACCANGTCGCAGTGCGCTTGGTGGGGTTCAATGTGCGCGCTGTAGGCCGGAGACACGTGGTGCTTCCACTGGTAATCCACCTCCTCTGGGGCGTAGCCCCGCACGTTCAGGTCGCGGTCTTTCCTGCGGGCCAAACGGATCTCCGGCGACGCGTGGATGAAGGCCTTGACGTCGGCCATCTCGACCACGTCGGGGTAACACATCACAAACAACCCCTCCACGATGAGCCACTCGCGCGGCTCCACCACCGTCAATTCGGACGTCATCAGGTCCTTGTTGTACGTGTAGGATTGGAACGAGACCTGCTCTCCACGGCCGAGCTTGAGGATGTCCCTGTGGAGCGCCACGTGGTCGATGGCCTCGGGCACGTCAAAGTTGGTTTCGCCGTTGTCGTCCACTGGCAACTCCTCCTTGGGACGGTAGTAGTCGTCCAGAGAAAGCATGGACGCCCGCGCCCCCAAATGGTCNGCGAGGGCGCGAAGGACGGTGCTCTTTCCAGAGCCACTACCTCCCGTGATGGCGAGGATCTTCATGGTTGTGGGGTCGAATGGTGCACCGCCAGCAACATGTCGGCCATGTTGCGGTCGTTGGCGAGGCGAGGGATTTTGTTTTGGCCTCCNAGCTTGCCCCGTTGCCTCATGGCCTCCACAAAGCAATCGCTGGCCACCGGGGTCAACACGGCAGGTCGCAGCACGGCGCCCTGGATCAAGTCCTTGTAGTACGGGTTGCGCGATTGCAGCGCCACGTCGAGCGCGGCCTCAAAGGCCTTGACGTCTGGGGGCAACTGCTCGAACGCGACCACCCACTCGTGGTGGGGCAACCCTTGCTCCGGCGTCACCTGCGGGGCCACGTGGAACTCGGACACCACACCGCCGTGGGCGGCCATGGCCTCCTGGGCGGCGCCCTCCACTTCTTCGGCGATCACGTGCTCTCCGAACGCGGAGGTGTAGTGTTTGATTCGGCCTGTGACCAACACCCGCGGCGGGTCCAAGGACACAAACTTCACGGTGTCGCCAATGTCGTAGGCCCACAAGCCGGCGTTGGTGCTGAGCACCACGGCATACTGCACGCCGAGCTCCACCTCCTCAAGGGTCAACCTGCGGGGGCGCTCGTCGAAGTATTCGCTGGCCGGGATGAATTCGAAAAAGATGCCGTCGTTCACGTTGAGCAGCATGCCTTCCACGTCCGGTGCGTCTTGGTACGCCAAGAACCCTTCCGAGGCGGGGTAGAGCTCGACGCGCGGAATCTCGAACCCGAGCAGCTGCTTGAACCGCTCGGCGTAGGGTCCGTATGCGACGCCCCCGTGGACGAACAGCGACAGGTTGGGAAAGACGTCTTGGACGGTGGCCACGCCGGTGTGCTCCAGCAACCGCTCGAAGTACATCTGCACCCAGGACGGGATGCCACTCACCAGCCGCAAATCCTCAGTGCAGGTCTCTTTCACAATGGCGTCCACCTTCGTCTCCCAGTCTTCGATGCAATTGGCCTCCCAGGAGGGCAGCCGGTTGCGCTGCAGGTAGGCGGGCACGTGGTGGGCGACAATGCCGCTGAGACGTCCCAAATGGATGCCACCCTCCGTTTTCGCCAACTCCGGGCTCCCCTGCAAAAAGATCATTTTCCCATCCACAAACGAGGCGTCTCCTGTGCCGGCGATGTGTCCCAGCAACGCGTTGCGCGCGCTGCCGATGTGGTTGGGCATGCTGTCCGCCGTCAAGGGAATGAACTTGGCGCCGGACGTCGTTCCGCTGGTCTTGCAGAAATACAGGGGTTCCCCAGGCCAAAGGACGTTCTGCTCGCCCGCCACGGCCCGGTCCACATAGCCTTTCAGGCCTTCGTAGTCCCGCACGGGGACGCGATCCTGGAATGCTTGGACCGTCATGCCCGGCTGGAATCCGTGGTCGCGGCCAAACGCCGTCTCACGGGCTCGTTCCACCAAGGACGACAACACCCCACGCTGGGCGGTCGCCGGTCGTGCTACCTGGCGCCGAACCCGACGCATGGTTGCCCTTGCCAACGGTTTGCTCAGCCACGCCTTCCATCCCATGGCCCGAAAATAACAAGGCACCGCCACGGGGGCGATGCCTTGCTGAAGTCAAATGGTTGGATTCGCTTACTTCACTGTCAACTTCTTGGTGGTGCGGAAGTTGTCCGCCACCAAGGTGTAGGTGTACAGGCCAGAAGCCCAACCGCTCAAGTCGAGGGTGGTGTTGTGCTGACCTGCGCCGAGTGTGCCCATGTCCTGGGTGGACAACAAGCGGCCCATGCCGTCGCGCACCTCCAAGGTGACGTCGCGGGGCTGGCCCAACTCGAAGCGCACCAATGTGCTTTCAGAAGCGGGGTTGGGCATGCATTGCTCGAGGCGGATGCCTTGGCTGGCCTCCAACAACTCCACCGCTTCACGCTCGCTTGTGATGAGGCGCACCGCTGGAGTGGAGGTTTGGCTTGTGAACCACACAAAGCTTCCGTCGCCAGCCTGGTTGAAGTTTCCAGTGCTGTTGTCGGTGTCGCTGCCCAATTCCGTCAACACGGTCAACTGGGTTGGCGACTCGTACTCGTTGATCACGGCCGCGAAGTAGAAGGCGTCTTCGTCCAATTCAATGGCGTCCTCAAACGAGAGGTACACTTCAAAGTCGCTGGTGCCGTCCAAGTTGCTCCACTCCACGTCGTACAACCAGTAGTTCGCGTCGAAGGGGCTGTCGGTCAAGCCCACTGCGCCGTCGTACGAGTACAAGCGCGTCTCGAATTCCAATTCACCTGGGTTGCCGTCGATGTCCAAACCGCAATTCGGTCCGAAACGCACCGCCACGCCGTAAGCCATCGTGCCGGGGTTGGGGCAGTGGAAGTACGAGCCGTATCCAGTGGGGTCGTAGTACCCTTCGATGTCGTCGTTTTCGCGCGGTCCGAGCTCGCCGTCCAAGACGTTTTCGTCGTCGTGACCGTAGATGTCGTCGGTGTACAAGATGCTCTTGAACAGGGTGTTGTTCTCAGGGGTGGCGTCTGCGCTGTCGCCAGTCAAGGTGATGCGCAAGCCGTAGGTACCTGTGGCGTCGGGCTCCCATCCGGTGGCCAAGTACAAGGTGTCCTGGGTGTTTGCTGGGCACGTGAGCGCNTTGGCGTAAGTCAACACAGTGTCCAACATCTCCGTGGTGGTGTTCAACACCACGCCGGACTCGTCGAGCACCTCGACCAGCACTTCCACGTTGGTCTGGTTCACGGTGCCGACGTTCTTGTACATCACCCCAGCCAACAACCCTCCTTCGCTGTCGAGGATGGCTTGCTCGAGGGGCGTGACGCGGTATTCAAACACGTTCCACACGTCGCCGTTCACGATTTGAGTGACCTCCACGTCGTTCATGATCTCGTTGGAGCTCACCGTCACNTCGTCGATGCCCCAGAAGTAGTGGCTGTAGGCGGCGCCTGTTTCAGGCGCTTGACGGTACGCAAAACGAAGCTGGACCGAGTCTTGGTTGGCTGCCACACAGCTCACGTCCACACTCACAGGGAGGGGGTTGGCGGAGATGGTGTTGGCCGACTCGATGAAATCGCCGTGGGCGTCGAACGTGGTCCAAGAAGTCACCCCTTCGTTGGTGGTGCCCACTTCCAGGTACACTGGCGCGTAGGGGTAGCAGCAGTAACGGAAGTACGACTCCCAGCTGACAATGACCGACGCATTCTCCTCGAGGTTCAACCATGGGCTGGTGATGGAGCCCTCGGTGTCCACCGCAGGGTTGTCTGCGGTGATCGCGCCGCCATGGAAGAAGTCGTTGTCGAACACCACCCAACCGTCGAACGCCGTTTCAGACGCCAATTCAGCGGTGTTGCCGCTGTAGTTGCCNCCAGGGTGGGCNGAGCCNGTNTGGGTTCCGTCGGCGNAGTAGCCCACGTTGCCTGGGGCNACCCACACCCAAATTTCTTCGCTGTTGATGCCTTCCACGTTGTCTTCCACGGTCCACGCGCCGTTGCCGTTGCTGCCGTCGAAGCCGTTGGCGAACGTCTCTTGGAACACCACGNTGCGGACGCCACCTTGGTTGGCCAGCGCCTCTTGGCCTTGCGCCAAAGAAGCTTCGTTTTCAGCCCGGGTCACCGTCGTGGGGACCAAAGCCTTGTCTGTGTCGGCGGGGCGCTGGGCCACCGCAGCCGTCGTGCCCAAGGCAAGAACGGCGAGCATTGAAATGCGTTTCATGATGAGGATCAGGTTTTGATTGCGCCNAAAAATACTGNCCGGAGGGCATCCGTGCACCATGCCCGGGGCCGAACACAAAAAAAGGGGAAGCCGAAGCCTCCCCTTTTCAGGAATCCCCTTCCGGGGAAGTCAAAGTCAATCTTACTTCACCATCAACTTCTGGGTGATGCGGGCTCCATTCACCACGAGGGTCGCGGTGTAGGAGCCAGCGCCAAACGCTGAAGTCTCCACCATGAAGTTGTTCATGCCGGCAGGCTGGGTGCCCAACTCGCGGACCTCCACCAACTTGCCCGTGATGTCGCGCAACTCGAACGTNACCGCAGCCGCTTGGTCCAAACGGAACTGGAAGCGGGTGTTGTCGGNGGTTGGATTCGGGAAGGCTGGGAACATTTCGAACCCTTCGCTGGCCATCACCTCGTTNGTGTTGGTCACGGCGTCGGGGTTCAAGTTCAAGCGCACCATGGGCACTTCTGTGGTGTAGTACCAGTCGTACGCCTGGCCAGAACCGAATGGGCCGTACACGAAGGCAGTCTGCGCTTCTGTGTCCTGGGCCTCGCCGATCTGGACGTTGGCGCCACCGTAGTGCTCAAACGCCGCGCCGAGGAAGTCGCCCTCCACCGCTTCGTATGGCTCGTCAAACACGAACGTGTACCATGTGATCTCACCGGCACCGTCGTTGGTGTTGCCTGGGACCAAGGCGATCTCAGGAGAAGAAGTCAATTCACCGCCGTATTGCTCGTTCAACGCCTCGGTCGCATTGATGTCCACCAAGAACCCACGCACAGGCGTGAAGTCCTCGCTGCCCTCCATGATGGCCACGTCCACACCGTAGACGGTGACGTCTGCCAACACCTGGTACAGAGGCATTTGAATGTAGTCCACGGTGCCGTCGAATGGAGCCAAACCTGACACCTCGCCGTTGTCACGCCCCCACTGAAGGTCGGTGATTTCGAATTCGGCACTCACAGAGTTGTTGCTCATGTCGGCGTCGATGGAGTCCATTTCCAAGGTGAGGTTGAGGTTCACCATGCCGAGGTCAGATCCAGGCGCGTAGTTCACATACACGGTGTCGGTCTCGCCGGTGGCCAAGTCCGCCGCAAGGGGAGCGCCCACACTGACTTCGCCGTTCACGTCCAAGGATGCGTATACTCCTGACACAATATTGTTACCGAAGTTGGACGCTTCAACAGCATAGGTCAAGGTGTCGGGCAACTGAGACTGGGCCCAGGCGCCGTACTCGTAGAGGTTGCTTGTCGCCGTTGCGGTGTAGCTGCTGTAATTGCCCACAGTCAAGTCGTTGTCGGGGGCTTCGAAGACCTCAAGGTCGTCGATCATCCATGCGTAACCCCAAATGCCCTTCCAGCGGAAACGGATGTACACCGTTTCCTGGTTGCCAGCGATGCCGGTGATGTTGAAAGTCTTTTGGGTGGGGTTGGCCACAGGGTCTTGGGTCTGCATGTCGGGCCACAATTCCCAACGGGCCTGCACNGGGCCTTCCATCTCGTCGTAGGTCACNAAGCCCTCGGACACCTCGAAGGTGTTCAAGTCTGGCCATGTGGTGCCGTCGCGAGAGACTTCCACCAAGCAGTACTCGTTGCCGTCGCTGTTGCCGTTGTCCCACATGCGGTACTGGTTGGCNAAGGTGATCGCCACGCCAGGGTGTCCCACNGTGGAGAANGGAGTCACGAGGTCGGCCCATGCGTTCTCNAGCACGCCCAAGCCAGACTCACCNCCGGCNAGGTCGGAGTCGATCATCAAGAANCCGTCGTCTGCAGTGGCGCTGTTGATGGCTGCAATCGCGGCAGGTCCGCTTGGCGCCAAGCCAGGTCCGCACTCCCAATCCAACACGATGCCAGGCTCGTTTTGGTTGTCGAAGGCCCACTCGTCGCAGTTGGCGAAGGTGGTGGCCCAAATGGTTTCGCGGTCTCCGTCCAGGGCGGGGGCCACAGCTTTCACGTCGCGCAACTCGGTGCGGACGGCTTCAGCAGGAGCGCACACTTTTTGGGCGGCCGCGCTGAAGCTNATGAGGCCGGCAAGGGCCAAAATGTAAAATTGCTTCATAGATGTTGGTTTTGGATTCANATACAATTCGTGGCGAAAATAGGCTCGTCCTCTTNAAGTNGCTTCTTCAGACCCAAGGGTTGCGAACATCCTCAGGTGAACGCTTCCTCAAATGCCGCAAGCGGCGGGCAAGAGCAGACAAGGTTGCGGTCTCCGTGGGCGTTGTCCACGCGGGCCACTGAACTCCAGAACTTCCGTCCCACCAAATCGCGCACGGGGTACACCGCTTTCTCGCGGCTGTACACGTGGTGCCATTCGGTCGCGGTGGCCTCCTCCACGGTGTGGGGCGCCATTTTCAGGACGTTGTCTTGGGCGTCGGCCTCGCCACGTTGCACCGCCGCGATTTCCTCCCGGATGGCCAGCATGGCCTCCGCAAAGCGGTCCAATTCCTCCAGGCTTTCGCTCTCGGTCGGCTCCACCATCAACGTGCCGGGCACAGGCCAGGACACCGTGGGGGCGTGGAAGCCGTAGTCAATCAACCGCTTGGCGATGTCCATCACCTCGATGCCCACCTCTTTGAACGCACGACAATCCAAGATCATCTCGTGCGCCACCGTGCCATTNTTGGCCTGATACAACACGTCGTACGACCCTTCAAGCCGGGCTTTCAAGTAGTTCGCATTCAAAATGGCCACCTTCGTGCTCTCCGTCAACCCGCTTTGGCCGAGCATCTTGATGTAGGCGTAAGGNATTTGGGCAATCAACGCGCTTCCAAACGGCGCGGCGCTAACCGCGTCAATGGACGTGTCCTCGCCCACCGCCACCACGTCGTGGCCCGGCAAGAAAGGCACCAGGTGCGCCGCGACCCCAATCGGGCCCACACCAGGGCCGCCTCCCCCGTGCGGGATGGCGAAGGTCTTGTGGAGGTTGAGGTGACAGACGTCGGCCCCAATCATGCCAGGACTGGTGAGTCCGACCTGGGCGTTCATGTTGGCCCCGTCCATGTACACCTGCCCGCCGTGGGCGTGAAT
>PBWG01000052.1 GCA_002729115.1 Crocinitomicaceae bacterium
CAGCGTGAGCGTGAGGTCGTCGCCGGGGACAGGCAAGGAATCAAGCTCGGTCAAGGTGTTTCGCACGTTGTTTCGAACGTCCACGAGGTGGTGTCGGATGCCAGGGGTTCCGCGCAAGTCCAGTTCGTGCAGGCCTTCAATTCCGGACTTACCCTTGTAGTCGCCCAGCCGGTAGCGCGCGTCGTCGTTCATGTCTTGGCGGTCGACCTCGCGGTATTCGCCCACGATTTGGCTTGCAATGCCAAAGACATTTTCACGCACGGGCTTCGTCCGAATGGACAACCCTGGGTATTTCCAAAGTTCTGCGCTGAGCGCGGCGTACTCCTCGGCGTTGAGCTGACGAAGCAAAGGCGAGGCCTTGTACCGCGAGTAGCGTCGGGCCTTGTTGAGCCTGGCCACCAAGTTGTCTTTCTCGAGGGACAGCAGCGTCGCCAACGCCGCGGTGTCCACACCTGCCATGGCCCGCGGCACCACCATCAATTCGTACCCTGGGACGTTGTTCACGAGCAATTCGCCGTGGCGGTCCAGGCAAAGACCTCGGGTGGGGTGAAGCAGTTCTTGTTCCTCGGTGAGGCGCTCCGCGCGGTTGCGGTATTCGTCCGTGGTGACCTGCATTTGGAACAGCCGGATGATGAAGACCAACCCGACGGCCAACACCATGGCGCCGACGATGCGTTGACGGCCAGAAAGGTGGTTGCCGTTCAACTCCATGGGTAGGCGCTTGCGGCCCCACCTGACGCACGTCCCGGGCGGTTGAACAAGCCCTGCAACAACAGGAACACGCCCATATTCAGGCCCGTGGACACGGCCGTTTCCGTCAGGGTTCGGCCCATGAGGCCCCATCCGTTTTGAAGGCCAAACAGCACCATCCAGTGGATGGCAAGCCCAAAGGCCACGAACACGGCGTAGCGACCCCATCCGTCTTGGTGAGGGTTCATGACGTGGCCTTGCCGTAGGCCGTCCCGCGATTCCATGGCGGCGATCAGCGACGGATAGGCCATGCCCAAGGTGGTGCATGCTGCCAAGTGCATGCCTCCGGTGAAGCACACCACGTCCATGACGGCCCCGGTGCCGGCGGCCACCACGAGGTAGGCGGTGGGGGACCACCCGACAGGCATCCGGAACAACGCGTAGAGGTGCACGGCCATCAACCCATAGCCTCCCCAGAAGATGCCAAAGCGGAACAGCAGCACCTGGAACACGGTGGCCCATGCCAGGGTCCACAGAAGTGGGATCCCGGGGTTCATGGTTGCGGGGCTTGGGCGTTCAACAACTCGTCAATCCTGGCGTTGCGNGCAGANGCCANGCACACCACGTGGCGGCTTGCGGGAAAATTGGCGCCCAGGGTCACGGTCAGNGNTTGGAATTCATCNGCCCCGCTCCGCGCCACNTCTTCCACCGTNCCCACCGGGATGTCCGCAGGGAACACCCCGTCGTGGCCTGTGGTGAACACCGTGTCTCCGGGCAAGACCAATTGGGCGAGCGGCACGTCCATCACCGCAGCGCGTCGCACGTCGCCTTTGCGCGCCAGCAACCGCACGGCTTGCCCTTGCCGCCCCACGCGCACGCTCCATTGGGCGTCGGGGTGCGTGAGGGTGAGGACCAAGCTTTCATGGGCGGTGGTGTCCACGATTTTGCCCGCGGCGTGTCCCAACGAGAGCACCCCTGCGCCGGGTGTCAAGCCATCTTGCCCCCCGCGGTTGAGCACCATCCAGGGCGACCCTTGCCAACTTGGGCTTCGAAGCACCCGGGCATGGGAAGAAGTCCAGGGGGTGGCTCCGGGCTCGCGCAGACGCTCCACCGTGGCCCGCAACCGGGCGTTTTCGAGCATCACCAGTTCATTGGCTTCCACCAACTGGGCCCAGTCGCTCACTTGNCCNANNGTCTCCANCCAGGATCCTGAGGCGCGCAGCGACCACTTGGACATGGCNGTGCGTTGGTGGCTGTACGTCGTGTTCATCCAGCCCAACGCGACCCCCCACAGACCCAAGAAGAGGAGCCAGCGGTGGGTTCGTGCGAGAAGGGCCAGAAGGTTCCGCACGGCCCTGGGATCAGTTGCGCATCAAGAAGGGGAAACGGTCGATGTTCTTCAGCGCGATGGCGGTGCCTTTCGCCACAGCGTGAAGCGGGTCGTCCGCCACGTGCACGGGGAGTTTGGTCTTGTGCTGGATGCGCTTGTCCAACCCGCGCAGTTGGGCCCCGCCTCCGGCGAGGTAGATGCCTGTTTTGAAGATGTCGGCCGACAGCTCGGGCGGCGTGTCCTCCAGCGCGCTGTGGATGCTTTCCTCAATCTTGGAGATGCTCTTGTCGAGTGCGCCCGCGATCTCGGAGTAGGTCACCACAATTTCTTTGGGGATGCCCGTGATCAAGTCGCGTCCGTGGACGGCGTAGTCCTCGGGCGGGTTCTCCAACTCGGTGAGGGCAGACCCGACGGCGATTTTGATTTGNTCTGCNGTGCGCTCCCCAATCANGATGTTGTGCTGGCGGCGCATGTANTCTTCGATGTCGTGGGTGAACTCGTCCCCNGCGACGCGGATGTTGGTGTCGGTCACGATGCCGCCCAAGGCNATCACCGCGATCTCTGAGGTGCCACCTCCGATGTCGACAATCATGTTGCCCATGGGCTCTTCCACGTCGATGCCGATGCCGATGGCCGCCGCCATGGGCTCGTGGATGAGGTACACCTCCTTGCCGCCGGCGTGCTCCGCGCTGTCTTTCACGGCGCGCTTCTCCACGTCCGTGATGCCGGAGGGGATGCAGATGACCATGCGCAGGGTTGGGTTGAACCAAGACTTCTTTCCAGAGATGAGCTTGATCATCCCCTTGATCATCTGTTCCGCAGATTCAAAATCCGCGATCACGCCGTCCTTGAGCGGGCGGATGGTCTCGATGTTCTTGTGGGTTTTCCCGTGCATTTGCTGGGCCAAGCGACCAATGGCCACCACGTTGCCCGTCATTCGGTCCTTCGCCACGATGGAGGGCTCGTCCACCACCACCTTGTCTTGGTAGTAGATGATGGTGTTTGCCGTGCCCAAATCCATGGCAATTTCCTGCGTGAAAAAGTCGAACAATCCCATACCCTAAAGGTAGACGGGTGGACCCGTCACGCCGCGCCCATTCAGGGCAATGTGCGCGGATGGTTGATAAGTTTCACTTTGGCCCCAACACGCCGGTGTAAGTTGCCAACGGGTGTGAAATCAGTGGCGGAAGTGACGAACCCCGGTGGTGTACATCGCAAGGCCACGTGCGTCGCAGGCGTCGATGCTTTTTTGGTCGTTGATCGAGCCTCCAGGTTGAATGACCGCCACCACCCCGGCGTCGGCCGCGAGCTCCACGCAATCNGGGAANGGGAAGAAGGCGTCCGAGGCCATGCTCGAGCCGTTCAAGTCNAACCCAAAGTTCTTNGCCTTCTCCACAGCTTGCTTCAGCGCGTCNACGCGGCTGGTTTGGCCGGTGCCGCTGGCCAAGAGCTGGCCGTTCTTGGCGAAGACCACGGTGTTGGACTTCGTGTGCTTGACCAGCTTCAACGCGAACAACAAGTCCTCTGCGCTCTCGGGCCGGGCGGTCGCCGTGGTGCACGTCCAGGTGTCGGCCGCTTCCATGCCGTTGTCGCGCGCTTGGACCAAGTACCCATTCAGGGCAGACCGCACAGTTGACTTGGGCAAGTCGCCGGGCTGGCGTTCGAGGAGGATGCGGTTCTTCTTTTGGGACAACATGGCGAACGCGTCGTCGTCGAACCCAGGGGCAATGACCACTTCGCAGAAGAGTTCGTGGATGTGTTTGGCGGTGGCCAAATCAATGGCCCGGTTCGCGATCAACACGCCCCCGAAGGCGCTCGTTGGGTCGCCGGCCAAGGCGTCGGCGTAGGCTTGGGCCAAGGTCTCGCGGGTGGCGCATCCACAGGCGTTGTTGTGCTTGAGGATGGCAAACGTCGGCGCGTCGTCCTTGAACTCCTCCATCAACTGCACTGCGGCGTCCACGTCCAAGAGGTTGTTGTAGGACAGCGCTTTTCCGTGCAAAGGCTTGAGCAGNCCGTCCAAGTCGCCGAAGTACTGGCCGGCTTGGTGCGGGTTTTCCCCGTAGCGCAGGGTGCGGCTTTGGGGCACGCTCAGGTTCAAGGTGTCCACGCTGCCCTTGTCGAGGCTTGACCCGCTGAGGTGGGCGTGGATCATGGTGTCGTAGTGCGAGCTCACACGGAATCCACGGGCCGCGAGGGCCTTGCGCTCTTCCAAGCTGGTCACGCCGTCGCGCTTCAAGATGTCGACCAACGTGCCGTAGTCGTTCATGGATGGCACCACCACCACGTCGTTGAAGTTCTTGGCCGCGCCGCGGATGAGGGCGATGCCTCCGATGTCAATTTTCTCGACGATGTCGGCCTCCGAGGCGCCGCTTGCGACGGTGGCTTCGAAAGGGTAGAGGTCCACGATGACGAGGTCGAGGTTGGGGAGGTTGAACTCCGCCATTTGAGCTTGGTCGCCTTCGTGGTCGCGGCGGTTCAAAATCCCCCCAAACACCTTCGGGTGCAAGGTCTTGACGCGCCCTCCCAAGATGGACGGATAATCCGTCACCGATTCCACCGGCACCACCTCGGCGCCCATCGCTTCAATCGCGGCTTGCGTGCCCCCTGTAGAGTAGATCGTGACGCCCAGGCGTTTCAATTCGGCCACAATGGGTTCCAAACCGTCTTTGTGGAAGACCGAGATGAGGGCAGATTTGATGTGGCGGGCGTCTGACATGACCTGAGAAATGCGGGGTTTTTGAAAGGCGCAAATCTACGATGCAGTAGCTTCGTTGCATGCTGTGGTTTCGGTTGTTTCAAGAGAGTTTGTCCTTCGCGTGGCACGCGATTTGGACCAACCGNCTGCGCACCTTCNTGAGCTTGCTCGGGGTGATGGTCGGCATCTTCGTNATCAGCGCGGTGTTCACGGTGGTGGACTCGCTGGAAACCGAGCTGCGGGACACGTTCAACATGCTGGACGACGACGTGCTGTTTGTGACCAAATGGCCGTGGTCCGCCGGGGGCGACTACCCNTGGTGGAAGTACGTGCAGCGCCGCCCGCCAACCGANCGTGACCTCGAGTTGCTGATGCCGCGNTTGACGCTGGCCTCGGCAGGCATGTACCAGTCCAAGACNTTCCTNGATGCGGAGGCGGGAAACAACCGGATGCCTGGGGTGGTCGTCGGTGCAGGTTCGCACCAGTACGACCAGGTCATCAGTTTGAACATTGTGCACGGCCGCTACTTCAGCGCGAGCGAAAGCGCGGCCGGCAGTCCGGTGGCGGTGGTGGGTTATGAGGTGGCCCAGCAGTTGTTTGGACGCCACAACGCGGTGGGCCAAACCTTGAAAGTGCGCGGCATCCGCATTGAAGTCATCGGCGTGCTCGGCCAGGAAGGCGAGAGTGTGGTGTCCACAGGACTGGACGAATTCATGCTCGTGCCCTCGGCCTTCGCGCCGCGCATTTANGATTCNCGCGCCGACGACAACGCCCAAATCGCNATCAAGGCCAAGCCCGGCGTCGACATGGCGGCCTTGGAGGACGAGCTTGTCCAGCAGCTTCGGGCGGTGCGGCGCGTGCGTCCCGGACGCGAGGACGATTTCTCGGTGAACCGCATGGAAATGCTGACGGGCATCTTGGACAGCATCTTCACCAACCTCGCGGCCGGCGGCTGGTTCATTGCCATTTTCGCCATCCTCGTGGGGTGTTTCAGCATCGCCAACATCATGTTCGTGTCGGTGCGTGAACGCACCAAAATCATCGGCGTCCAAAAGGCCATCGGCGCCAAGAACGCCTTCATTTTGATCCAATTCTTGTTCGAGGCGGTGACGCTGTGTGTGTTTGGTGCGCTGCTGGCGCTGTTGGCCATCCAAGTCTTGGTGTGGGGCGTCAACCTCGCCGACGTGGGCATGACGTTGCACATCGCCCCCCAACGCGTGCTCATCGCCTTGGCGGTGGCCGTCACATCGGGGCTTGTCGCGGGCCTTGCGCCCGCCCGTCAAGCCGCCGGCATGCCTCCTGTGGAGGCGATGCGCACGTCTTAAAAGTTCACGGCCAACCCCACCCGCACCGAGTAGGGCGGAAGGGTCACCCCCGTGGTGGCGTTGCTTGTCACGGTGCCGTCGGGTCCGATGGTCAACCGGTCCGCGTCGGCCACTTGCACCACGTTGCCTCCGTCCAAATGACGCATCTCGCCGTACCGGGCAGTCAGAAAGCTGCGTTCGCCCATTTGTACACGGGCGCCCAAGGCGTAGCCGTAACTGAAGTTGGCCGAGAAGAAGGGCACGTCGTTCACCGGGGTGAAGTCGTCCGAGCCGTGCGCCGTGAATCTGGCCCCCAACAGCGACCCGCGGGCGCCCACAAATCCTTCGGCGAAGGGTTGGATTTTGGCCCGCTGAAACAGCGTGAAGCGCAGCAGGTAGTGGGCGTGCACCAGTTGGTTCCGCACCCGCAGCTGTCCTTCCAGCGGCGCTTTGCCGTCCTGCACCACAAACGCCGTGGTGTCGAAGCCACCCATGGGTTGGAACCCGATGTCGAATCCACCGTCCAACAGGCCGTGGCGGTCGTGCTTCATGTACGTCAAGGCAAACCCAAACGTCGGGTCGTCCAACACCGAGTCCACCTCGCCGCCCTGCCAGTCGGAAATGAGGTGAAACCCCACGTGCCGCCATTTGTCCAGCAGCAAGATGTCGGCCTTGGTTTCAGTTGGGTTGTGGTCCGGCTGCGTGTCCGTGGTCTTGGCGGCTTGGCCCAGGCTGGACAAGTTCACTGCAGCCAAGGCACATGTCAGGAAGAGGGCGCGGGTGGTGTTCATGGGAGTGGGGTTTTGGGTTCGCATTCAACAGGTCAAGCACCGTGCCAAACCTGATTATTTACATAACTCTACGAGAGAGATTCGCAAGGGTTGCACTTTTCCCTGCTTTTTTTGCGGTTTCTTTGACCCATGCAGGAGGGCGATCGCGCAACAAGGGTGTTGGTGACTGGCGCAAAGGGCCAGTTGGGTTCTCGCTTGGTGGAATTCGGCACGCGTCGGAAAACCCTGCACGTTAAAGGTCTTGACCAAACAGACCTCGACATCACCGACCCGTCGTCCATCCAGGAGGCATTGTTGCAGCACGCTCCCGACGTCGTCATCAACGGGGCTGCGTACACTGCGGTGGACTTGGCGGAGAGTGAACCGGAACGCGCCTTTGGCATCAATTGCAAGGGGGTGAAGCAACTGGCCGAGGCCTGCAGCCAAAACGGAGTGGCTTTGATTCACGTGAGCACAGATTACGTGTTCGGCGAAGTTGAACGAGTGCCTTTAAGCCCTTCAGAGCCCACCGGCCCATTGGGGGTCTACGGCGCCAGCAAGCTCGAAGGGGAAGAGGCGTTTTTGGCGAGTGGGGTGCAGGGCGCAGTGGTCCGGGTCGCGTGGTTGTACGACGCACGAGGAAGCAACTTTCTGACGACCATGCTGCGGTTGGCCAAC
>PBWG01000053.1 GCA_002729115.1 Crocinitomicaceae bacterium
GGCCGCGACGTGGAAGGGAATTGGGGCGAGGAGGTGGCCGTGGGCATCCGATTTCACCGTGCGTTGGATGAGCACAGCGACCGACACGAAGCCAGCCGAGCTGCACGTGCTTTGGTCCGGCCGCATTGTGGCAAATGGAGCGGGGTGGTGTGGGATGTGCTGGCGGACCATGTGCTGGCCTCCGAATTTGACCAACTCGGTCAAGGGTGTGGCGACCTCGACGCGTTCGCAGCCCAAGAGCTCCAGGGCCTTGCCCTCCAACTCGAGTCCATGCCCGAGCGCAGCCGGAGGTTTTACGAAGCCATGGTGCACCACGGATGGCTCACAGGATACCAAGACGGCGCAGTGGTGCATGCCGTGCTCGACGCCATGTCGCGCCGACGGTCCACGGCAGGTCCAGTTGGGGAGGGGTGGAAGGCGTTCGTCGCCGAGGAAGATGCGTTGAGGGAATGCGCACGCGTGTTGATTGCAGACATGAACGCATGGGGCAAGGGCCTGGACCTTGTATCTTTGGTGCATCGGCCGGTTGGCTGAGGGCGGCTCGTCCAGGTTTGGGCTTGAGCGGCGAGAGACAAATTCAGCATTGAACACCATGGCAGACGCCTCCATCAACTTTGACGCGCTCAGCTACAACAGCATGAGGGACGACCTCGTGATTTCAGAATACGGACGCTCCATCCACCAAATGGTGGACCATTGCTTGAGCATCGCAGACCGCGACGAGCGCAGCAAATGCGCGGCGGCCATCGTCAGCGTGATGGGCAGCGTGGTGAAGCAAGAGGGAGAGAAGGAAGAAGCGGCCCAAAAGCTGTGGAACCAACTTCATGTCATGGCCCGCTACGAGCTGGACGTGGACAGCCCGTTTCCCAAGCCCGAGCCCGCCGAGAAGGACAGCGCTCCCGACGACATGGATTACCCCAACGCCCAATCTCGTGTGGGCCATTACGGCAAGACGACCCTCGATTTGATTGAGGCGGCCAAGGCCATGGAAGACGGGGAAGAGAAGCAGGTGCTTGTGGTCAAGTTGGCCAACTTGATGAAGCGTCATTTCCTGACGTGGAACCGCAACACGGTGGAAGATTCTGTGATTGCGGCGGAACTCAAGGCGAAGTCTGGCGGGGCGTTGGTGTTGCCAGAAGGCGTCGAGTTGGAAGGCCAAGCGGACATCTTGCGCAACGTGCGAAAGACAAGCGACGCCTTGGCACGTCCCCACAAGAAGAAGAAGAAGAAGCGTCGCTGAGTCCCGCCGAAAGGCGTTCGACCTATCCCCGAATCGGGGTTGATAACCCTGACGTGGCGCGCCGGTGCGCGTGGGTCGGCCCCCGAAATTCGGGAGCATGGGAAGTTTCATCATTGAGGGCGGCCAGAGGCTGCAAGGGGAGGTTGTTCCCCAGGGTGCGAAGAACGAGGCGTTGCAGATTTTGTGTGCGGTGATGCTCACCGCAGAGCCCGTGACGATCCACAATTTGCCGGACATCGTCGACGTCAACAAGCTGATTCATTTGTTGGGCGATTTGGGGGTGAAAACCCAGCACTTGGGGCCTGGGTCTTGGCGCTTTGAAGCGGACGACGTGAACCTCGACCACCTCAAGACTGAGTCGTTCCGGACCAAAGGAGGCGGGCTGCGCGGTTCCGTGATGATCCTGGGGCCGATGTTGGGCCGTTTTGGCTTGGGTGCCATCCCACGTCCTGGCGGAGACAAGATTGGCCGCCGCCGCATGGACACCCACTTCATCGGGTTCCAGAAGCTGGGGGCCGAGTTCTCCTACGACGCGTCCACAGGCTTCTTCAACGCGAGTGCGCCGGACGGATTGAAGGGCACGTACATGTTGCTCGATGAGGCGTCGGTGACAGGCACGGCCAACGTGGTCATGGCGGCGGCACTCGCCGAGGGCACGACCACGATTTACAACGCGGCATGCGAGCCTTACCTCCAACAACTCTGCAAGATGATCAACCGCATGGGTGGCAAGATCAGTGGAGTCGGATCCAACCTGCTGACTATCGAGGGCGTACCGTCGTTGGGCGGCACCGAGCACCGCTGCTTGCCAGACATGATTGAGATTGGAAGTTTCATCGGCCTCGCGGCGATGACGAAGAGTGAAATCACAATCAAGGATTGCGCGTACGACGAGCTCGGCGTCATCCCCAACGTGTTCCAGCGCTTGGGCATCAAGATGGAGCGCCGCGGAGAAGACCTGCACATCCCGGCCCAAGACCATTACGAGATCGACACCTTCATCGACGGGAGCTTGTTGACCGTGGCCGACGCGCCGTGGCCGGGCTTCACCCCGGATTTGTTGTCCATCGTCTTGGTGACAGCGACCCAAGCGAGGGGGAGTGTCTTGGTGCACCAAAAGATGTTTGAGAGCCGCTTGTTCTTCGTGGACAAGCTCATCGACATGGGCGCCCAAATCATCCTGTGCGACCCGCACCGCGCGACGGTCATTGGGCTCGACCGCAAATCCAGCCTCCGCGGCGTGACCATGACCTCGCCGGACATCCGGGCCGGGGTCAGCCTGTTGATTGCGGCACTGAGTGCGGAAGGCAAGAGCACCATTCACAACATNGACCAAATCGACAGGGGGTACCAACACATCGACGATCGCTTGCGCGCCTTGGGGGCCAACATCGTCCGTGTTTCCTGAGAACAGGCGTATCTTCCATGACTCAGAAACGACACACAAAAACGTCAAAGCTCATGTGGAAAGCAGGTTTCATGCTGGCCTTCTCGGCCTTGGTTTGGTCCGGATGGGGCGGCCAAGAAGAACCCGTTCAATTGACCGCCTGCGCGGTCGAAATCACCGGGAAGATTGGCCACAGCGTCGGCGACGAGGCGCCTGAAATCGCCATGCCCAACCCCAAGGGGAAGGAGATGAAGTTGAGCGACTTGCGCGGCAGCTACGTGTTGATCGATTTCTGGGCGTCGTGGTGCGGCCCCTGCCGACGCGAAAACCCCAACGTGGTGCGCGCGTACGACAAGTACCGCAAGGCCAAGTTCAAGGACGCCGACGGGTTCGAGGTCTTCAGCGTCTCCTTGGACAGCGACATCCCCCGTTGGGAAGCTGCGATCAAGAAAGACGATCTTTCCTGGAAACACCATGTCAGCGACCTCAAGAAGTGGGACAACGAGGCGGCGGCGATGTACGGCGTCAGCTCCATCCCCATGAGCTTCTTGGTGGATCCCAACGGCATCATTGTCGCCAAGAATTTGCGCGGCATCGAGCTGCACCGCCAACTGGACAAATACGTCACCAGCTTCTGAGTGCGGCACACACCACCATGACGAACATGCAAGGGCTTGGCAGAGATGTCAGGCCCTTGTCACGTTTGCATGACACCCTGTCGCATCTTCGCGCTTGAAGTGGGGCTGGCACGCCGTTTGACCTTGGAGGGCCAGACCACACATGACTGCAAAAACGACCATGGAAGAGAAGCACGAGAACCCCGAGCACGACGCCCAGGAAACCACCGCCCAAGCGGAACCTGAAACGGAAGCTCCCGAAGGACAAGACGCGCCAGAACAGGAGGACACCGATTGGCAAGACAAGTACCTGCGGCTCTACGCGGAGTTCGACAACTTCCGCAAGCGGACCATGCGCGAGCGTGGGGATTTGATTCGCAACGCGTCCATGGACGTGCTTGAGAAGATGTTGCCGGTGCTCGACGACTTTGACCGGGCGGCGGCAGATGGCAGCGAAGATGTGGAGGCTGTGCGCGAAGGCCGCAACCTCATCCACACCAAGATGCGACAGTTGCTGGAGGCCCAAGGGTTGGCCAAGATGGACGTGAACCAAGGCGACGCGTTCGACGTGGAGCTTCACGAAGCCATCACCAACATCCCAGCCCCGACGCCAGAGCTCGCGGGCAAGGTGGTCGACGTGGTGGAACCCGGGTACAAGTTGAACGACAAAATCATGCGCTACGCCAAGGTGGTGGTGGGGCAATAAGGCAGCATGGCCAAACGCGATTACTACGAAACGCTCGGGGTTGGCAAAGGCGCCTCGGCTTCAGAGATCAAGAAGGCGTACCGCAAGCTTGCGCTGAAGTACCATCCGGACAAAAACCCCGACGACACTTCTGCCGAGGAGCGCTTCAAGGAGGCGGCCGAAGCGTACGAGGTGTTGAGCGACGACACCAAGCGCCAGCAGTACGACCGCTTTGGCCATGAAGGCATGCGCGGCGGACCGGGCGGTTTCGGAGGGGGCGGCATGAACATGGACGACATCTTCTCCCAGTTCGGGGACATCTTCGGAGGCGCCTTCGGCGGGGGAGGCGGTGGCGGCCGCAAGCGTCGCATGAAGGGCGCCAACCTTCGCATCAAGGTGAAACTGACGCTCGAGGAAGTGGCCGAGGGCGTGTCCAAGAAAGTCAAGGTCTTCAAGCAGGTGCAGGCGAAGGGGGTGGAATACACCGATTGCGCCACTTGTCATGGCACGGGCCAAGTGCGCCGGGTGACCAACACCATCCTCGGCCAAATGCAAACCGCCTCGACGTGCAACGTGTGCCAGGGCACCGGCCAAAGCATCACCCGACGCCCCTCAGGCGCCGACGAAATGGGCATGGTGCGTGAAGAAGCCGTGGTCAACCTCGAGATTCCGGGTGGCGTGGAAGACGGCATGCAGCTCAGCGTGCGGGGCGAAGGCAACGGCGCCCCAATGGGTGGCGTGCCTGGCGACCTCATCGTCATGGTGGAAGTGCTNCCCCACGACGTGTTCCAGCGCAACGGCAAGAACCTNCACCACGACCANTACANCAGCTTCGCCGACGCGGCCCTTGGGGCCACGGCTGAGGTGCCGCTNNTGGGCGGCAANGCCAANATCAAGATCGACGCCGGCACNCAAAGCGGCAAGATTGTCCGCCTGCGNGGCAAGGGNCTNCCNTCNGTNGACAGCTACGGCAACGGCGACCTGCTGATCAACTTGAACGTGTGGACGCCCAAGAAATTGAGCAAATCGGAGACGAAAGCGTTGGAAGAACTCCGCGATTCTGCGAACTTCCAGCCTGAACCGGACCACGGGGAGCGCGGCTTCTTCGACAAGGTTCGGGACATGTTCTCCTGACCATGAGCCAGCCCATCCTCCACGCCCGAGGCATCACCAAATCGTTTGGCGATCACGTCGCCCTGGCGCCGTTGGACTTGGACATGGAAGCTGGCAAAATCGTNGGNCTCTTGGGCCCCAACGGCGCAGGCAAGACCACGCTNTTGCGGATGGTCACGGNCATCACCAANCCGGACCGCGGCACGCTCCGCATGTGGGGCGAGTCCCACCATCGTGGCTTGCTCTCCAGAATGGGGTACCTCCCGGAGGAACGCGGCCTGTACAAGAGCATGCGGGTGGCCGAGCAAGTCCTTTACTTTGCGACGCTTCGAGGCATGGCGCGACCAGAGGCCGAGCGCGACCTGAAGCAATGGTTTGAGCGCCTTGAAGTCGAGGGGTGGTGGAACCGGGAAGTGGCCGACCTGAGCAAGGGCATGGCCCAAAAAATCCAGTTCATCGCCACCGTGCTGCACCGCCCGGAGTTGCTCATCCTGGACGAGCCGTTCAGCGGCCTCGACCCCATCAACGCTGCGCTGGTGCGCGACGAGATGTTGCGGCTCGTGAAAGAGGAGGGCACCACGCTCGTGTTGTCCACGCACAACATGGGGTCTGTGGAGGCCCTGTGCGACGAAGTCGTCCTCTTGCACAAAGGCCAAAAGATCCTCTCAGGCCCCACCGACGAGGTGCGGGAATCGGCGCGACAAGGCCGGGTTCAAGTGGTCGTGCGCGGCAACCTCATGGCCTTCGTCGCAGAACTGGGCGCGCGGGCGGAGTTGTTCCATTCGAGCACCGAGGAGGACCGCCACACGTTGGATTTGACCTTGCCGGAGGCGTGGGGCATGCCTGCCTTTTTGGCCTGGGCTGTTCAGCACGTGGAGGTTCTTGAGGCCCGCCCTGTCCGACTTTCCATGGAGGAAGTTTTTGTCCAAACCGTCGAATCCGTAGGGGCATGAATGGGTGGAACACCGTTTTGGCGATTGTCCGAAGGGAATACCTCACCCGCGTGCGTCGCCGGGCCTTTGTGGTGGCGACCGTCCTGGGTCCCATCCTCACCGTGGGTTTGATCGCAGGCCTGGTCTTGCTCACGCAATCCACAGAAGACCCTGTGAAGGTGTGGGTGGTCGACCACGACGGCTTGATCACTGTCCCGACGGACGGGGATCAATTCGTGCCGACCTGCCCAGCGTGCTACCGGGAGCGGCCCTTGTTGACCTACCGGTTTGGCAGGGAAGAGAAAACCAAGGAAGTGCTGCAAGCCGAGGGATACACCTGCATGGTGACGTTCGACGCCGGGCTGATGCAGAGCGAGAAAATGCAGTTGCTGCAGTTGTCGCCCCCGCCGGGTCGGGCCAAGCGCGCGATGGAACGCGACTTTAGCGAAGCGTTGGAGCGCTTGAAGGTGCGGGAGCGGGCGGATTTGGACTACGACGCCTACCTGTCGCTCAAGACCGACGTGTCTTTGGTGGCGCTCGACATCGAAACCGGGGAACAAAAGGGCGAGGAACGCGCCTTGCTTGGCTTCATGTTCAGCGTCTTCATGTTCACGTTCGTGCTGATTTACGGCATGCACGTCATGCGCGGGGTCATTGAGGAAAAGTCCAACCGCATCGTGGAGGTGGTGTTGAGCACGGTGCGTCCCAGCCAGTTGTTGGCCGGAAAAATTGCGGGCATTGGNNTGGTGGGGTTGACCCAAATCCTCGGCTGGGCGGTGCTGAGCTGGGGGCTGTTCTTNGTCTTTGGCCTNGCGCTCGACCAGAGTGCNTGGATGGANGGCTGGGCCCAAACCCAAGGANTGGCTCCCGAAGCNGTGGACTTGACCACNGTCATGGCNTCGCAGTCGGAGCTCGCCTTCCTGCTTGACATCAATTGGGGCGTCATGCTCACCTGCGGGGCCCTCTACTTCGTGCTGGGGTACGCCTTGTACAGCGCCTTTTTTGCCACCATCGGCGCCATGGTGGAGCAAGAGTCGGACGCCCAATACCTGCTTCTGCCGGTGATGGCGCCGCTGCTCTTCAGCTACATGTTGGCTTCGATGAGCTTGGACTCGCCTGAGAGCACCTTGGCCATTGTGAGCTCTTTCGTGCCTTTCTCCGCACCCATTTCGATGATGGTTCGCTTGCCCATGGGGGTGCCGTGGTGGCACGTCGCCTTGAGCATGGCGTTGCTGCTGGCCACAACCGTGGCCCTTGTGGGGCTGGCCGGCCGGGTGTACCGCGTGGCCATCTTGATGTACGGCAAGAAACCCAACTTGAAAGAGGTCGTTCGTTGGATGTTCCACCCCGACTCAGGCGCGTTGTGAACGCCTTGCGCAAACTGGCCGTCATCGACTGCGGCACCAACACGTTCAACTTGAGGGTGGTGGAGATGGGCGCCAAGGGGGGGTGGATTCCAGTTTTCGGACAGCGCGTCCCGGTCAAACTGGGCAAAGGCGGGGTGGCCAAGGGTGTCATCCAGCCGGACCGCATGGCCCGAGGCTTGGACGCCTTGGTGTCCATGCGCGAAGTTTTGCGCAACTACGACGTCGAGGAGGTGCACGTGTTGGCCACCAGCGCCATGCGCGACGCGAAGAATGGCCCGGAATTCGTCTCGGAAGCCAAGCGGTTGGCCGACCTCGACATCCAAGTCATTGGCGGGGCCCACGAGGCGAGGCTGATCCAAGAAGGCATTTGGCTCAACCACCCCGAGATGCCAGACGACACGTGCTTGACCATGGACATCGGGGGGGGGAGCGTGGAGTTTGTGGTTTGGAAGGGCCGTGAGATTCAATGGGCCCAAAGCTTCAACACCGGTGTCGCCAGGTTGCACATGTTGATGGGACTCCCCGATCCGATGGGACGGGAAGGGCAGGCCAAAATGACGCCCTACTTCGACGACGTCATGGCGCCTTTGGTGGCGGCGGTCGAGGCCTTGAAGCCCACCCGTTTGGTGGGGGCGAGTGGGTCGTTCGACACGCTTGCGGAGATGGCGGGCACCCGAACCAAGCGTGAGCGGCCCGACCACGCCCAAACGCCCGAGTCGCACCCTGGCGTGGACCCCATCCCTATGGAGGCGTTTCGCACCTTGGCCCAGCAGCTGGTGGAACAGGATGTCCACCACCGCGCGGCCATGCCTGGCATGGACCCGGCGCGGGTGGACTTGATGCCGTTCAGCGTGGCCCTTATCGAATGGGTACTCGGCTTGGGCGAGTTCAACGACATGGTGCGTGCGCCCTACGCCCTTCGTGAGGGGGTCATGTCCCGTCTGGAACGAGGCTTGCCCTTGCTTCCCGAGTTGGGGTGAGGTTGCCAGGGCTCGGCAGTTTGGCACCATCTTTGGCATTCATCGGGTGAGAACCCCAATTTGAGACCATGGCCCATCTGCTGATCATCGACGACGAAGCGCCCATCCGCACCAGCCTGCGTGAAATCTTGGAATACGAGGGACATCGCATTTCGGAGGCAGCGACGGGGATGGACGGGGTGCTTGCCGCGACAAAAACCAAATTCGACGGCATTTTCTGCGACGTCAAAATGCCCCAAATGGACGGCCTCGACGTGCTCGACATGTTGGCGAAGAAGGGGGTGCAGACGCCCGTGGTCATGATTTCCGGGCATGGGACGGTCGACACGGCCGTGGCCTCCCTGAAAAAAGGCGCGTACGANTTCATCCAAAAGCCGTTGGATTTGAACCGGGTCNTGGTCACCCTCCGGAACATGCTGGAGCGCGAGGCCCTCGTGGAGACCACCCAGGTCTTGAAGAAGAAGGCCCACAACGCCCAATCGCACACCATCGTGGGGGAGTCCGAGGCGATNCGAGAAATCTTGGGNATGGTCGAGACCGTCGCACCCACCGAAGCTCGGGTGTTGGTCACCGGGGCGAANGGGGCGGGCAAGGAATTGGTGGCGCGCCAAATNCACAACGGATCTCCCCGTGCCGAGGGNCCGTTTGTGGAAGTCAATTGTGCGGCCATCCCNGGGGAGTTGATCGAGAGCGAGTTGTTTGGCCACGAAAAGGGGGCGTTCACCAGCGCCGTCTCCCAACGCAAAGGCAANTTTGAGCAGGCCCAAGGTGGCACNTTGTTCCTCGATGAAATCGGCGACATGAGCGCCAACGCCCAAGCCAAGGTCCTTCGCGCGCTTCAGGAACACAAGATTTCCCGCGTGGGTTCCGACAAGGACATCGCGGTGGACGTGCGCGTGGTGGCCGCGACCAACAAGGATTTGAAGCAAGCCATCGNCGACGGTGAATTCCGAGAGGATTTGTACCACCGACTTGCGGTGGTGCCCATTCATGTGCCTTCGCTTGCCGAGCGCGCGTCCGACGTGCCTGTGTTGGTGGCCCATTTCTTGGACATGCTGTGCAGCCAGAGCGGCCGAAGCGTCCCCAAGGTGAGTGCCGAGGCGATGGANATGCTCGCGGGTGCGCCGTGGACGGGCAACGTGAGGGAGTTGCGCAACGCGGNGGAGCGCTTGNTCATCTTTTGCCCCGCGAAAGGAGCCATCGACGCGGCGTTGGTGGCCAAGCACGGGCACCTGGGGTGACTCGACGCGTGTCTCGGAGACACAGGCTTATGTCTTGATGTGTTGGTTGTCAGCAAGATGAGGCAACCCCCTCGTCATTCGTTCGTCTGTCCTTTGGACAAACCTCTGACGACATGGAATTTTTTGACACCCTTGAATTGGACGGCGGCGTGGTGATTGGCTTTCTCTTNGTGACCCTCGTGGCCCTGGCCGGCAACTGGCGGTTGTTCGTCAAATCGGGCCAACCTGGATGGTCTGTCGTGGTGCCGGGCTACAACGTGGTCATCGCCATGCGCATCGTGGGACGCCCCGACAGCCATGCGTTGCGGTTCCTGATCCCAGGCTACAACGTGTTCTTCTTCTTCAAGACGATCATGGAGCTCGCGGCCTCGTTTGGCAAGCGGAGCAACTTGGACTTNGGCTTGGCGGCCGTCTTCAACGTCTTCTACATCCTCAACCTCGGACTGAGCGAGGACGAGGAGTACGAGGGACCGGTGTTTGGGCTCGACTTGGAGAAGCCTCAGCGCGCCCACCTCTCGGTCGTCTGACCGGATTCAAGTCACCCTTGAAGCTTGGCAAGGGCCGCATCGACGGCCGCTTGCAATCCNGCGGCNTTTTTGCCGCCNGCNGTCGCGAAAAACGCTTGACCGCCACCCCCGCCNCCGATGTGGCTGGCCAATTCCCTGACCAAGTTCCCCGCGTGCAGCCCATGGGACTCCACGACGTCGTCGCTGATGGCAATCGACAAGGTGACCTTGCCCCCCGCTTCGCTTCCGAACACGCCAAAGAACGGCGCCTCTTCAGCCTTCAGCTGGAACGCAAGGTCCTTGATGTTTTTGCTGTCCAAGTCGAGCACGGCCCCCACNGCGTGNATGCCTGANAGGGTGGTCATTTTGCCAATCAGGTCCTCTTTCACNTTNCCGGCGGCCGCGCGCTGGAAGGCCTCAATGTCCTTGGACATTTTCGTGTTGGCCTTCAACAAGTCGTCAATCGCCTGCGCAGGGTCCGCTGCCCCTTTGAGCAAGGCGCGGATGCTGGCCAGCTGAGCCCGTTCCTCATGTTGGGCTTGCAGCGCACCCGAGCCCGTGACGGCCTCGATGCGGCGGATGCCCGCGGCCACGGCGCTTTCGCTTTCAATTCG
>PBWG01000054.1 GCA_002729115.1 Crocinitomicaceae bacterium
GTTCCACGTGGTTGGTCCACACGCCAGCGTGCTCGTCTTCTGTGAAGTCGGAATGCACGGGCCGGTCGATCAACGTCGCCAACGTGAGGGGCGTGATGAATTCGGTGGCGCCGGCGGTCATCACCACACGCACCTCCGCCCCACGGCGCTTCAGTTCACGCGCCAGCGTGGCGCTTTTGTACGCGGCAATGCTCCCGGTGATGCCCAGGACAATGCGTCTTCCAGAAAGGGGGAGAGAAGGAGAGGCCAGTTCCATGGCCGTCCTTGTTTAGGCGTCGAGCTCGTTGGTGCCTGAGTCAGCCTCGTCTTCGTTGGCGATGTGCAGGGACTCGTCCTGGAGTTCCTTGATCGCGATGCTGTGTGGCTTGGGCAAACGCTCGTAAAACTTCGAAATCTCGATTTGCTCGCGGTTCTCGAAGACCTCCTCCAATGAGTCGGTGGGAATCACGAACTCTTCCAGCTTGTCAGCCAACTCCTTCTTCAAGCTGAGTGCCACTTGGTTGCTGCGCTTCGACAAGGCNACGATNGTTTCGAAGATGTTGCCAGTNCCGGACGTTTCCAAGTTGTGGATGTCACGGGTTTCCGTGGTGCGTTCAGCTTTGATGCTCTTGAAGTTGGTGCTCATGCGTCAGCGATTCGAGTCGGAGTTCTGTGAATTTACGTCCAAGTTGGCGATGGCGGCCACGCTGTTGTCGAAGAGACGTTGCGCTCGGGGCATCCATTCGCTTTCCGGGAAGCGGGACGCAAAGGTATGAAAAGCTTGAATAGCGTCGTTGTAGCGCTCGAGCTTTCTGCGTTCCGTGCTCAGCTCGGCGTATTGGTAGTGGCTGTCGATGATCAAAAACTGCAATTCCTCCTGGAATGCTGAGCCGGGATAGTCGGCCATGGCGTGCTCCATGGCGATGGTCGCGCTCTTGTAATTCCCGGTGGTGTGGTAGATGCGGGCGTTTTCGANGGCNTTNCGCTCNAGCTTCAACCNCAGGTTGTCCACCATGGCNTGGCTGCTGTCGCGCAGCGCGCTCGAGGGGTAGCGGTCCATGAAGAGTTGCAGCTCGTCGATGGCGCTCCGGGTGTCGGTTTGGTCCAAGCTTGCGTCTGGAGACAAATAATAGGAGCACAGCGCCGCCCGGAACATGCCCTCCTCCACACGCGGATCGTTGGGGAAGGTTTTGGCGAATGTCTGAAAGTAGTACCGGCTCAGGTAGAAGTCGTTGACGCAATCGTGGGTCATCGCACGGTTCCAGTGGACGTCGGGCGCGCGCTCGGTGCCTCGGCTGAGTTGCATCAACTCGTCGTACAGGGGCAGGGCTTTGAAGCAATCGCCGGAGTCGAGCGCCGTTTGGGCGAATTCCAACTTCTCCTCCACGGAGCCCGACTTCAAGATTTGGTTGTAGTCGGAGCATTGGGTGAGCCCGATCCATGCCGCGCACGCCAGCGTGGCCAAGAAGGTGCGTTCAAACCGTGTGGGAGCCATGGCGGCGAAAGTACAACGCGTGCACCGAGCATTGGTGAAAACATTGTGAACGAGTTCTCATGCCCTTGGTNGAACGCAGTACGTTTNGACTGCTTACTTTCGCACCTTCTAAATCTCTGATTTTTGGACATTTTTGATCGAATCCGTCAGGAGCGTGGCCCACTGGGACAGCACGCCCGCGACAGCCACGGTTACTTCACTTTCCCCAAGTTGGAAGGAGAAATCAGCAACCGCATGACCTTCCGAGGAAAAGAGCTTCTTGTGTGGAGCATCAACAACTACCTNGGCCTTGCCAACCATCCTGAAATCCGCAAAGTGGACGCCGACGCGGCCGCCGAGTGGGGCATGGGCTACCCCATGGGGGCCCGCATGATGTCAGGCCAAACGTCCCAGCACGAAGCCCTCGAGCAGGAGCTGGCCGACTTCATGCAGAAGGAAGANGCGTTCTTGCTCAACTTCGGATACCAGGGGTGCCAGTCCGCCATCGAGGCGTTGGTGTCCCGCCATGACGTGATTGTGTACGACAGCGAGTCTCACGCATGCATGGTGGACGGCGTGCGTTTGCACCAAGGCAAGCGNTTTGTGTTCCAGCACAACGACATGGAGAGCTTCGAGAAGCANCTCGTGCGTGCCAAGAACCTCACCGACCAAACCGGCGGCGGCATCCTCGTGGTGACNGAAGGCGTCTTCGGGATGGCCGGCGACCAAGGCAAGCTCGCCGAGATCTGCAAGTACAAGNAGGAATACCAGTTCCGCTTGTTNGTGGACGACGCGCACGGCTTCGGCACCGTGGGTGAGAACGGCCGCGGCGCGGGCGACCACCAAGGCTGTCACGACCAAATCGACGTGTACTTTGGCACCTTCGCCAAGGCCATGGCCACCATCGGTGCTTTCGTCGCTGGTGACGAGGATGTCATTGAATACCTCCGCTACAACATGCGCTCGCAAACTTTCGCCAAGTCGTTGCCCATGCCACTCGTGGTGGGCGCGCGGAAGCGTTTGGAGATGTTGCGCAGCCAGCCAGAGCACAAGGAGAACCTGTGGAAGATCGCCACGGCCCTCCAGGAAGGCTTGCGCGCCGAGGGCTTCGACCTCGGGGTCACCAACTCGTGCGTGACGCCAGTGTTCTTGCACGGCGGCCTCGGCGAGGCGACCAACCTTACCCTCGACCTCCGNGAGAANTACGGCATCTTCTGCTCNATTGTGGTGTACCCTGTGGTTCCCAAGGACACCATCATGTTGCGTTTGATCCCCACCGCCATCCACACGTTGGAGGACGTTCAGTACACCATTGAGACGTTCAAGAAGGTGAAGGACAAACTCTTCGCCGGAGAATACAAGAGCGAGAAGATCGCTTCTTGGGCGTAACTCCGCGTTCGCCCATGCGCGTTTTTATTGAGCTGGCTTACGACGGCACCCGGTACCACGGGTGGCAGCGCCAGCCCCAGTCCATCACCGTTCAAGCGGTGCTGGAGGACACCATGGCCCGCCTCTTTGGCGGGCCTTGTCCTGTCATGGGGTGCGGTCGCACGGACGCCGGCGTGCACGCGAGTTACTTCGTGGCCCACGCGGAGCTCCCGGACGACGCCCTTGGCGGTCGGGTGGCGGATTGGGNGGAAGCGGCGATGAAGCTCAACGGCATGTTGCCGCACGACATCGGNATCTTCGCCATCCACGACGTCGGCCCCAAAGCCCACGCCCGCTTCGACGCGACAGAGCGNGGCTANTGCTANTTGNTCCACACGCAGAANGANCCCTTCNTGGAGGGGCGCTCCACCCGCGTGCATGGCNGCNTGGANCTGNAGGCCATGAAAGCCGGGGCCGCNCATTTNGTTCAGNAAGGNGATTTCGCGTCGTTCTGCAAAGCCGGGTCGGACCAAGGCACNACCATCTGCGACGTGCGGGAAGCCCGGTGGGAAGTGCTGGGCCGCGACCGGNTGGCGTTTTNCATCACNGCNGACCGGTTCCTTCGGAACATGGTCCGGGCCACNGTCGGNACCCTGATNGAAGTNGGGAANGGCAAGCGNTCCCCNGACGACGTGCCGGCCATNTTGGCGGCCNNGGACCGAAGCGCCGCNGGCAAGAGCGTGTTGGGGTGCGGNTTGTACCTCAACCACGTGACGTACCCCGCAGANGTCTTCAGCCCGAAGGCCANGGGATATCTTTGAACCATGGCGGAATCCGGCAAGGCGGGCAAGGTGTTTGACTGGGAGACGGTCCGCCAAATCTTGGGNGAGGTNCGTCCGTACCGGCGCCGCTTCACCTGGACCGGCGTCATGGTGGTGCTCTTGTCCAGCCTGGTGTGGATCCGTCCGGCATTGATTCGCGAGGCCGTAGACGTTCACATTGCCGCCGGCGACATGCAAGGCCTCTTGCGGGTCTTCCTCACGGTGGTGGGGGTGTTGCTGGTGGAGGCCTTGGTGCAGTACAGGGTCACGTTTTTGGCGAATTGGGTGGCGCAGAGCGTGAGTTTGGACTTGCGCGCCAAGCTCTACCGCCACGTGTCCCGCTTCCCTTTGAAGTACTTCGACAAGACCCCGGTCGGAACGCTGGTGACCCGCCACGTGAGCGACATCGACGGCGTGGCCAACGTGTTCAGCAACGGCATCCTCAACGCCGTGGGCGACCTNTTGTCCCTGGTGGTGGTGATGGGGGCCATGTTGTACATCGACGCCTCCCTGACCTTGATTGTGCTTCTGCCGATTCCGGTGCTNCTCGCCGCCACGCGGGTGTTCCAGCGTCACATCAAGAGCGCCTTTGTGGATGTGCGCAACCGNGTGGCCCAAATCAACGAGTTCGTCCAAGAGCACGTGACAGGCATGCACATTGTCCAGGCCTTCAACCGCCAGGAATCTGAAGCCAAGGCCTTCGCCGACATCAACGCCGCCCACCGCGACGCCAACATNCGGTCGATTTGGGCGTTCAGCGTGTTTTTCCCTGTGGTGGAATTGCTCAGCGCGACGAGCGTGGGATTGTTGCTTTGGTTGGGCACNGGCCAGGTCGTGCGTGACACGTTGACCTTGGGCGTGGTCTTGCAGTTCATCCTGTACGTCTTCATGTTGTACCGCCCCATCCGCCAGTTGGCCGACCGCTTCAACGTGCTGCAGATGGGGATTGTGAACGCCGACCGCGTGTTCAAGTTGTTGGCCANGGACGAGCGTTTGGCGTCCCCAACCCATCCTCAGTCGCCGTCGTGGCGCGGGGAGATTCGGTTTGAGGGCGTGTGGTTCGCCTACGTGGACAAGGAGGACGGGGAGCCCGATTGGGTGCTTCGCGACGTGAACCTCCACATCCGCCCTGGAGAGCGCGTGGCGTTCGTGGGCGCCACAGGCGCGGGCAAGAGTTCCATTGTCAACCTCATCTCCAGGCTCTACGAATTCCAGCGCGGCCGAATCNCCATGGACGGGGTGGACATTCGGGAGATTCCGCTNGANGAGNTGCGTGCCCNCGTGGGTGTNGTGCTCCAGGACGTGTTCCTGTTCAGCGGGTCCTTGCGTGAGAACATTCGACTGCACGATGCGGCCAAAGGGGACGATGCCATTTGGGCCGCCATCGAGGCNGTCGGGGCCAAGCGTGTGGTGGACCGGTTGCCTGAGGGCCTCGACCACGACGTGCGTGAACGAGGCGCCACGTTGAGCGTGGGGCAACGTCAGTTGATTGCCTTTGTGCGCGCGTACCTGAGCAACCCGCATATTTTGATGTTGGACGAGGCCACCTCAAGCATCGACAGCGAAAGCGAGCAGTGGATCCAGCGCGCCACTGAAACGCTTACCCAAGGCAGGACCTCGCTGCTGGTCGCCCACAGGCTAAACACGGTGCGCGACGCCGACCGCATTGTCGTGCTCCAAGACGGCGCCATCGCCGAGCAAGGCACCCACGACGANTTGGTGGCCCAAGGCGAGATCTACCACGGGCTCTTCGAAAAGCAGTTTCAGTCGATGAACCTCAAGTGAGTCTGGCGCTCACCAGGTCTTGGACATCTTGTAGCCGGTGGCGGTCAGCCAAGCCACACGTGTCCCTTCTTGGTTGGTGACTTCGACGTCGACGTGGGCGATGCGCCCACCATCTGCCCGTGGAATGGCCCTGGCGCTCAACACGTCGCCCACCTTCACCGGGGCCAAATGCTGGATGGTGCTCGTCACGCTGACGGCGTGCTGCCCTTGGGCATTCACGGCAAACGCAAGCGTGCTGTCGGCCAGCGCGTATGTGATGGCGCCGTGGGCGATCCCAAACCCGTTGACCATGTCCTGGCGCACCGTCATGCGGCATAGGCACGCGCCCGGTCCGCTTTCCACCACGTCGAGGCCCAGCCAGTGGCTGAAGGCGTCACGGTCCATCATTTGGGCCACTATGGGGTGCATGTCGGCGTCGCTCATGGACGGAAGGTACGTGTCAGATGCACTTGAAATGCTCAAACGGCTCCAAGCAGGCGTTGCACTTGAAATGCGCCTTGCAGGCGGTGCTGCCGAAGGCGGACACCATGGTCGTCTGGTCGGACTTGCACGAAGGGCAGGGGACCACCTTGCCTTGTCCTGTCAAGAAGGCCCGGTCTGCGCTCTTGCCCTGGGGCGGGGCGATGCCGTTGGCCTTCATTTTCTCGTGGGCGGAAGGGAGCAACCAATCTGTGGTCCATGCGGGGCTCAAGACCACCTCCACACGGGCGTCGGCTTCCAAGGCCTGCACGGCGGTGGTGATGTCTTCGGCGATGACGTCGGTGGCGGGGCACCCAGAATACGTGGGGGTGATGGTCACCACGAGTTGGCCGTCGTCCACGCGCACGCCTCGGACCATGCCCATTTCTTCCACAGTCAAGTAGGGGAGCTCTGGGTCGTTGACGGACCGGACTTGCACCCAGGCTTGGGCAATTCGTTCTTGGTCGGTCACCACGTGGCGTCGGGGTACGTCCGGGGCAACACTTGCATCTCGGCGAGCATGTAGCTCAGGTGCTCGCTGTGCACGCCTTGCTTGCCACCACGGTGCGCCCATCCATCCTCAGGCACCCGCAGGGTGGCTCGTTCCAAGCACGCGACCACTTTGTCGCGCCACGTGTTCTTGAGCTCATGAAGGTCAGGCATCAGGCCGGCCTCGGCGCAGGCCGTATCCACGTCGTCGGGCATGAACAGCTCTCCGGTGTAGGCCCAGAGTCGGTCCACGCTGTCTTGCACCTTTTGGTGGCTTTCAGGGGTGCCATCGCCGAGTCGAATGACCCATTGCGCGACGTGTTCCCAGTGGTAGTGCAGTTCCTTCACCGCTTTGGCGGCGATGCCTGCCACGTCCGCATTCACGGTTTGGCGCGCCAAAAAGGCGTAACGGTCCAGCGCGAAGGCGCTGAAGAACATTTGACGCACCACGGTGTCGCCGAAGTGCCCGTTGGGCTGCTCCACCAGCAGGTGGTTTTGGAACTCACGGTCAGAGCGGAAGTACGCCAAAGTGTCTTCGTCGCGCCCCTGGTTTTCCAACTGGCCGGCCAGGGTGAAGAAATTTCGCGCTTGGCCAATCAAGTCCAACGCGATGTTCGACAATGCGATGTCTTCCTCCAAGATGGGGCCGTGGCCGCACCATGCGGACAAACGTTGACCCAGCACCAGGGCGTCGTCGCCCAACCGCAAAACGGCTGCGAAGTGTTGCGCTTCCGTCATGGCTCACATGTTGTTGACCTCGTCGGGCAACTTGTAGAAGGTGGGGTGACGGTACACTTTGTCGTTGGCTGGATCAAACAAGACGTCCTTGTCGTCCGGGCTCGAAGCGGTGATGGCTTCTGCCGGCACCACCCAAATGCTCACACCTTCCTGGCGTCGGGTGTAGACGTCACGTGCGTTCTGGATGGCCATTTGGGCGTCGGCCGCGTGAAGCGAACCGGCATGTTTGTGGCCGAGGCCTTGACGGCTCCGGATGAATACTTCCCAGAGGGGCCACTCGTGCTTGGATTCGCTCATGCCGCGTGGGTGGAGGCGTTGGCGTTCTTCTGGCGGACGGCTTCCTTGGTGGCGTAGGCATTCGCCGCGTCGCGCACCCAAGCGCCGTCTTCGTAGGCTTTGACCCGCGCGCCGAGGCGCTCCTTGTTGCATGGGCCGTTGCCTTTGATGACGTTGTAGAATTCGTCCCAGTTGATCGCCCCGAAGTCGTAGTGTCCGCGTTCCTCGTTCCACTTCAAGTCNGGNTCTGGCAGGGTCAAGCCCAGCAGCTNCGCCTGCGGCACGGTCATGTCGACAAACCGCTGACGCAGNTCGTCGTTNGAGAACCGCTTGATGTTCCACTTCATGCTTTGGGCNGAGTGNGGNGAATCTGCGTCGCTNGGNCCAAACATCATCAANGANGGCCACCACCACCGGTTCAACGCGTCTTGCGCCATGGCCTTNTGCTCGGNCGTGCCTTGGGCGAGGTTCAACATGACNTGGAACCCTTGACGCTGGTGGAAGCTCTCCTCCTTGCACACACGCACCATGGCGCGGGCATAGGGGCCGTAGCTGCACTTGCACAGGGGCACTTGGTTCATGATGGCGGCGCCATCGACCAGCCACCCCACGGCGCCCATGTCGGCCCAGGTGAGGGTGGGGTAGTTGAAGATGGAGCTGTACTTCGCCTTTCCAGCGTGGAGGTCCTGGAGCATTTGGTCCCGGGTGACCCCGAGGGTTTCCGCGGCAGAGTAGAGGTAGAGCCCGTGGCCTGCCTCGTCCTGCACCTTGGCCAACAAGATGGCCTTGCGCTTCAGGGACGGTGCCCGGGAAATCCAGTTTCCTTCAGGCAGCATGCCGACAATTTCGCTGTGGGCGTGNTGGCTGATTTGACGGATCAACGTCTTGCGGTAAGCGTCGGGCATCCAGTCTTTGGGCTCGATCTTTTTCTCTTCCGCAACGTAGGCGTCAAAGCGTGCTTCCAGGTTCATTTCTACAGGACTCATGCGCGCGATTTTCCTCAAAGTTACGCCGAGTCGTGTGTGCGTCGTTTGGTGACAATCACAATGTGCCCAAACCATGGTGTGGACTACTTTCGCCTTCATGCCGACGTTTCACGACATCCAAGTCCAAAGCGTGCACCGCGAGACCGCCGAATCGGTAGTGGTGGCTCTGGACATTCCCGACGCATTGCGTCCCGACTTTCAGTTTGCGGCGGGCCAGTATTTGACCTTGCGCACGACGATTGACGGCGAGGACATCCGCCGCAGTTATTCGCTGTGCTCGTCGCCTGGCGACGGGGCCTGGCACGTGGGCATCAAGAAGGTGCCTGGGGGCAAGTTCTCGACCTACGCGAACGACGTGCTCAAGGCAGGGGACACCTTGGAGGTGATGGACCCCCAAGGCCGCTTCGTGTTGGCCGAGGGCGCCGGCAAGCACCACGTGGGCTTTGCGGCGGGTTCCGGCATCACGCCGATCCTCAGCCAAATCAAGGACGTCCTGAGCACAGACCCCGCCGCGAGCTACACGTTGTTCTACGCGAACAAGACTGCCGCAAGCACCATGTTCCGAGAAGCGATTCAGGACCTCAAGGACCGTCACCTCGACCGGTTGCGGGTGTTTTACCTCCTGACGCGGGAGCCTGTGGACGCAGCGTTGTTGTCCGGGCGTTTGGACCAAGCGCGTTGCGCCGACCTGATGAAGGAATTCTGCAGCGGCACCTCCGTGGANGCGGCGTACCTGTGCGGCCCCGAGTCGATGATCTTGGGTTGCAAGGAGGCCTTGCTCGCCTTCGGGTTGGCAGAAGACCAAATCAAGTTTGAACTGTTCACCTCCGCAGGCNCGGCCAAACCCGCCGCCCCGCGCGCCGAGGCGGCCGCCGGGGACGGCGTGCCCATGCAAATTGTGTTGGACGGCGTCACCACCAGCNTGTCGCTCGACAAGGANAAGAACATGCTCGACGCAGCGCTCGACGCAGGCCTCGACGCTCCCTACAGCTGCCTTGGCGGCGTGTGCTGCACCTGCCGTGCGAAGTTGNTCAAGGGAAAGGCCACGATGAACGTGAACTTCGCGTTGGAGCCTTCAGAGGTGGAGCGTGGCTACGTCTTGACATGCCAGGCGCATGTCGACGGTGACGAGGACGTGGTGTTGGACTTCGACCAGCAGTAAGCTCACGAATCAATGTCAAGAAAAAAGGGCTGCCTTTCGAGGCAGCCCTTTTTGGTGCGAATCTGTTCATTGACCTCAGCGCACCTTGATCCAAGGGAGTTGACGCGTGGTGCCGAGCTGCGTCACATGCACGATGTACATGCCAGGCGTCCACGACGTTGCGTCGAGAATCCAATCTCCGTCCACACCGCGTGTGTCGTTTGTCGCGTCCATCACCATCCGACCGTCCGCGTTGAACACCTCAAGGCCCAGAAGGTTGCCTCAGGGAATCAACTGCGCTCCGATAGTTCCAACCACCTCATTTCGGCCTCTTCCAATTCCTCGGCGACTCATATGCAAGCCAGTGGACCTTGGAGCTCTTCCCCAACCCAGGGCAAGACCAGTTGACCATCCGAAGCCAGCACAGCGGCACCGACGCGGCGCCAACCGTGGTGGTGTTCAACGCAGACGGTCGGATGGTGATGGACGCGACAAACGACACACGCGGTGTGGACGGAGATTGGATCCTCGACGCAACGT
>PBWG01000055.1 GCA_002729115.1 Crocinitomicaceae bacterium
GCGCCGCTGATGGCGTCGCACACCTGGATGATGGGAGACAGGAGGGAGGTCATTTCAATCTCGTCGTGGTGCGCCCCAATCGCGTTGAGGACGTCGGCACGTTCGCCGGCCTTTTCAGCCAGCTTCATGCCCAAGAGGGCGTGCGGCAACTCGCTTTCCTCGTCGCTGACTTTTCCGATGTCGTGGAGCAAGCCTGCGCGCTTCGCGGCTTTCGCGTCGAGCCCCAATTCCGCAGCCATGGTGGCGCAGAGGTTCGCGACTTCACGGCTGTGCTGAAGCAAGTTTTGCCCGTAAGAGGAGCGGTACTTCATGCGGCCCACCATCCGGACGAGCTCGCCCTTCATGTTGTGGATGCCCAAGTCAATCACTGTGCGCTTTCCGGTCTCGGCGATTTCCTCTTCAATTTTCTTGGTGACCTTGTTCACCACCTCCTCGATGCGGGCAGGGTGGATGCGGCCATCGGTGACAAGCTGGTGCAAGCTGAGGCGGGCGATCTCACGGCGCACTGGGTCGAAGCAGCTCAGGATGATGGCCTCGGGGGTGTCGTCCACAATGAACTCCACTCCGGTTGCCGCTTCCAGCGCGCGGATGTTGCGTCCTTCGCGTCCGATGATGCGGCCCTTGACGTCGTCGTTCTTGATCTGGAAGACCGAGACGCTGTTCTCCACGCTGTGCTCGGTGGCGACGCGCTGGATGGTTTGGATGACGATCTTCTTGGCTTCCGCATTGGCCTTTTCCTTGGCCTCGTCGATGATGTCTTGCGCCTGGGTGGCTGCCATGGCGCGGGCTTCAGATTTCATCTGCTCGACCATGTTGGACTTGGCCTCTTCGGCGGTCATACCGCTGAGTTTCTCCAGGACTTCAATGGCCTTGGAGTGGTCGGCCTCGAGGTCCTTTTGCTTCTTCTCCAAAGCACCCAAACGCTGGGTGAGCTTCTCTTGGTCCTTCTTGAGCTGGCGCTCTGCGTTCTTGTTTTGGTCGATGGAGCGCTGGAGGTTGCTCTCTGTCTTTTTGATGCGCTCCTGACGCTCGTTGAGCTTGCGCTCCAAGTCTTTGCGCTGGTCGGCTTGCTTCTCTTTGAGTTGGATGAACTTCTCCTTGGCCTGGAGGATCTTCTTTTCCTTGATGGATTCGCCTTTCAGCTCGGCTTCGCGGACAATGCTGTCTGCTTTGCCGGTGAGCACGCGCAAGAACAAAAAGTAGCCTGCGCCTCCTCCAAGAAGCAATCCAGCTGCTGCTGCAATGATGGGTGACATGTCGTCGTGGGGTTCAATTCCGTCGTCAACGGTCGAGCGCGCTGTGGATGCGTTGCAGAAGGGAATCGATGTCGCCTTGAGGCCATTCGGGNCCACCGTCGCTGGANGCTTCTGGGGGCCTCTGGCTCTTGGATTGAACGGCAATTTGCAAGGCGGCCATGGCCATGAGGTCGATCCTGTCGGTGATCGCGTATTGGCGCTTGAGGTCGCTGATTTGCTGTTCCACGGCCGCTGCTGCTTCACGCACGGTTTGCACNTCCTCTGGGGAAAGTGTCAAGGGGTAAGTTCTCCCTCCGAGTGTGACTTCGAGCGTTTCCATGGTCTTCTTCACGCTTTGAGCAGCGCGATGCATTCGTCGATTTCTTCCACCAACGCGTCCAATTCCGCGGCGCTCATCGCCGGTTCAGGGGTGGGTTGGGGTTGAGGTTGGTTGTGCTCACGGACCATCTCCACTTCGCGCAACTTCGTGTGGGCTTCCTCCAGCCTCGCATTCGCCTCGTGCAGTTCGCCCCTCAGGCCGACGTGGGCCTCGAGCAAGCGTTCCACGGCGTGGAGCAAAGTCGTCAGTTGAGTTGGGGAAAAGGACATGGTTGTGAGTCNTANCAAAAGTAAGGGAGCGCCCGGGACTTTGGTGGGATTGCCCCATGTAGTTTTGCAACATGCGGACGTTTGAAACACAAATTGGCAGGTTTGAGGCTNGTTTTTCTATCTGTCACATGTTGTGTGTGTTGGGTGTTTTTTCTTCGAGTTTTTCTTTGGGTCAAGTTGTCCAAAGTGAGCGCGCGCAGCAATTCAAAGCAACCCACGAATGGACGGATCCCTTGACGGTGCCGTTGGTCTTGAGCGGCAACTTTGGAGAGCTCCGCGGCAACCATTTCCACACCGGTCTGGACATGAAAACCCAAGGGCAGGAGGGCCTGCCGGTCCTCGCTGCGACCGACGGGGTGCTGGCCCGCGTCAAGATGTCCCCTTGGGGCTATGGCAACGCGCTCTACCTCGAAGGACCCGTCGGCATCACCACGGTCTATGCCCACCTTCAGCGGTTCACTCCTGAGGTCCAGGCGTGGGCCGTGGCGCGCACCTACAAGGGGAGGTCGCTGGGGTTGGATGCGACGCCNCCCGCCTCGGCCGGGTTGACATTTCAGGCCGGCGACACCTTGGGGTGGAGTGGCAATTCGGGCGGAAGCGGAGGGCCTCACTTGCATTTTGAGGTGCGGGACACGCCGACCCAGCATCCGTTGAATCCCCTGCAGGGCTGGGTGGCCAAATCCGATTCAAGGCCCCCTTCGGCGCCAACATGGTGGCTGGAGTCCGAGCGTGGCCTCGTGTCCGTGCCTACGGACGGTGCGGACACGGTGGTGGTCGAGGGCGAAGTCCGAGTCTCCATCGAGGCCTACGACCGCTTGGACGGCGCGTCCAACATCTGCGGCATCCACACCCTGGAGGCGGTTTTGAAAGACGGCCAAGACGACGTGCAGTGGACGCACCGTTTTGGGTTGGATGAATTGAATTTTTCGGTGAACAAGGACATGAACGCGCACACGCTTTTTCCGGTGTGGAAGCGCGAGCGGGACCAAGTGCACCGACTTCATCGCCTTCCTGGCAACCGCCTCGGCATTTATGGGGGAGGCGCTGCTTCAGGCGTCGTGGCCCTGGACAGCGGAGAAGTGGCGACGCTTGAATGCAGGGTGTGGGACGTGGCTGGAAACCAAACAGCCCGAACCTTGGTNCTGAGGGGCGGAGNGTCTGCGTTGCCGTGGACAGNCGTGGAATTCGAGGGCNNTTCGCCCCAAGCNGNGTCGCCCAGCGCATNGCACACCCTNTCTGCGCCACAAGCCACCTTGTCGTGGGACGNCAANACNTTNTTCGAGCCCACTGCAGTGGGATGGCGCANCGATTCCACNGGCCTGTCCGCNTTCGTNTGGCCGGAATTTGAGGCGTGGCGAGGCAAGGTGGATGTGGCGTGGAAGATGCCCAGTCCTGAGGTGGTTTGGGGAATCAGTGGGGCAGCCCTGCTGCACGATGCATGGCCCACGGCCGANTGGGTGGCGGTGCATGAGGTGGGGGGGCAANTCAAACACGCCNTTCCTGCCGAAGTCCAAGAGGGCACGTGGCGCATGGCGCTGCCCAGCGGTGGCGNATGGCGCNTGGTGCGGGACACGGTGNCGCCGAAGGTCATTCCCTACCACAGCGGCACGCCGCTGGTCCAGGGCGGAGACGCGGTTTGGTTCGTGGAAGACCTCCTCGCAGGGGTGGAAACCTTGACGCTGACNNTCGACGGGCAGTGGGCGCGCNTGGTGTGGGACCCCAAGCGCAACATGGCNACNTACGAAGCNGCCGACGCCAGGCACCCTTCAGGGGCGCCAGTGCGTGTGCAGTTGGAAGTGATGGACGCGGTGGGCAACGCCGCGACGTGGTCCGGGACGCTGGTTTGGCCTTGATTCCGCCGATCAGCGGGAAAGCCGAGATTCAATCATGCTGTAGTCCAAGTAGTACAGCGCCCGAACCGACAACGAGTTGGTGAAGCCTTCGTCNAACATGGATTGCCAGTTGCTCCAGTAGCTGTCCGGCAAGGCTGTGCCGGCCTCGTTCAGGGTGTTCTTCCACACGACGCTCAACTCGGAGCCCGGTGAGAAAATCCAACGGTAGACGAGGTCCACACTCCACGCGTTGTAATTGACGTCGTAGCGNGAGGTCAGGTCTTGGTTGAACAACTCCAGCGAGGCNAACAGGGCTTGGTCGTCGATGAAGCCAAGGCTGCCGTCCTCTTGCAATTCAAAAAAGCCGTGGTAATCGACCACGCTCCAATAGTGNCGNATGCGCGCCGACANGCTGGAGGTGGGGGTGAAGATGTAGCTGGCGTTCAAGACGTGGGTGTGACTCGTGTTTTCTCGNTGCCCAAACAGGCTGAGCTGTCCGTCGTCCACCACGTCCACCCATCCGCGTTCGTTGTGGCGGATNTGCCAGCTCCACACGTAATCTGCGCTGAGACGATCGCTGAACCGGAACCTGGGCGCCACCCGGATGAACGATTCTTGCCAGTCTGGNNTGTCNGGCCGAACACGCCGCTTGACAAACCCGTCCAGCGCCACCTTCCGCCGGTAGTCCGTGGAGGTGACAAGCTCCACCGACGTCCATCGGGGCGTGGCGAAGGGAAGCGCGTCCAACCGGGAGGCGAACCAATCTTGTCCCTCCACCGGTTGGCCTTCAAACCCCAGTTTGTTGAACCAGAACGTCCTCGTGACGGCCGCCCATTCCGCCACCCAGGTCCAATTGCTGTAGGCACGCGGGGCATACAGGTGGTTCACGTTGGTGTTCAGGTTCCACCACATCCGGTTGAAGACCCCAAACGGCTTGTAGATGCCGTACTCCAAATCCATCCAAGTCACGATCTCGTTGGGGGCGGCCAGGTAGCCCAAGTCGTTGGGGTTGTAGGACTCCGATTCACGGTAATGGCCCACCGTGCCCCTGAATTGGCCCGACGTTTTGGCCAGGTTCACGCCCCACCGGTGGCCTTCGTCGTGGTTGGCGGTGTCGCCTTGCGCCATGGTGTTGCGCGCGGCGCTGCCGCTGAGCGCCCAGCTGTTGTCTTCGTTACGGAAGGAGTAATCCACGCCTTGCACGTATGCGTCCCGGCCTTCTCCGCCGCGGATCGTGGCCGTGCTGAGGGCGGTGATATAGCCGTTGTTGGGGAGGTTTTGGTCGGCCACCGTCACGTTGTAGGAGGTCAACGCGTCGCGTCCGCCTGTGGTGTCGCGGGCGAAGGCCTGGAACACGCCAAGCCCCGTGCTGGAGGAAGTTCTGCCGCTGAATTTCGACGCGTTGATGAGCTGGCCTTCTTGGCCGACGCGCCGGCTGTAGAACAGCCCGCCTTTGTTGAAGAGGTCTGTGCCTTCCAAGAAGAACGGGCGGTTTTCAGCAAAACGAACCTCGTACGGGCTCAGGTTCAGAACGAGGTTGTCGGCGACGACCTGGCCAAAGTCAGGCACCAGCGTCATGTCCAATGTGAAGGCGTCGCCCAGGCCTAGCTTGGCGTCCAAACCGCCGTTGTACGTGTCGCCCCACTGACGGTCGCCGGTCTCGTCCAATTCCGTTTGTGCGTAGGCACTCAAGTAGGGGAACAGGGCGATGCGTGGCGGGGTGTCCACACCTTGGATGCCTCGGAGCACGCCGCCTTGGTTCACCATGCCGTTTTGGGTCGGGTCCAAGGCGTTCCACACCGATTCTTCTCGGCTGCGTCGCACGGAGCGCCAAATGTTCATGCCCCACGTCTGGGACACGCCCTCAGGCAGGGTGGGCATCCTGAATTGGCTCCACGGCACCCGAATCTCGGTGGACCATCCTCCGCTGTGGATCTGACTTTGGACTTCCCAGACCCCGTTCCATGCGTCGTCGGACCCTTGGGCGTTCATGATGAAGTCGTTGAGCGCCCCCCTCGGGGTCGTGCTGAATCCCACGGCGTTGATACCGTCGTTGTAGGGGCTGAACCAAATCCCGAACTCATCTGAATTCTCCACGCGGTCTCGCACGCTCAGCTGCTGCAGGATGGAATCCGGAGCCAGGTCGTGCATTTGGGCTGCGATGTAGAGGTTCTGGTCGTCGTAGGCGATCCAAACCTCGGTCCGGTGGGTGGGCGCGCTTTGGGGGGTGGGGCGGCTCTGGGTGAAGTTGGTCGCACTCGGTGCAGTGCGCCAAGCCGATTCGTCGAGAAGGCCATCCACGTTGGGCGGCGTGTCGACGCGAAAGGCCTGGGCCGCTTGGTCGGTCAAGTTGTACGCCGGGTTGACCTTGGTTTGGCCCCAAGATACGACGGGCAGGGCGCATGCAAGCGCCAACATCCAAGCACGAGAGAAGGGGAGAAGGTCGGGTCTCAACGGAAGATGCGTTGCTTGTTCAGCCAGGTTTGGTAAGCGCGTGCGTTGCGCAAATGTTCACGGTAGGTCCGCGCAAAATCGTGCGTGCCGTCCCCGCCAGGCTTGGCGCACATGTACAAGTCGCGGTGCACGGCGGGATGCAGCACGCTCTGCAAATACCTCGGGTCCACAAAACGGATGGGGCCAGGTGGGAGGCCCTTGTGCTTGTAGGTGTTGTAAGGGGAGTCCACATCTTTGTGCACGTCGAGCACCCGCCGGATGCTGGGGTCGCCCAGCGCAAAAATCAGCGTCGGGTCCGCCTGAAGCAGCATGCCTTTTTTCAGCCGGTTGAGGTAGAGTCCCGCCACAAGAGGGGCTTCGGCAATCACGGCAGTCTCCGCTTGCACGATGGAAGCAAGCACGGTCGCTTCCTTGGGGGTCAACCCCTGCGCCGCCGCCGCCGCAACGCGGTCGTCGTTCCACCAAGCGCGATGCTCGCGGAGCAGACGGCACGTCACACCCTCGGCGTCCGTGTCCCACCACATNTCNTAGGTGTTGGGCAACACNCGCCACATNACGCTGTCGCGGGAGAACCACTTCGCCACTTGGGCGCTGTCGGCAAACACCCGCCGCGACACCGCTCCTGCGATGGGACCCACGTCTCGGCCCGAAGGCACGACAACGTNCACGGCGTCCCGGTCTCCGGTCACCAGCCGCTCGGCCGAGGTTTGGACGGATTCTTCGGGGTGGAAGGTGTATTGNCCCGCCTTGAGGCGTCCGTCCCACCCCCGCCACACCACGTGGCGCAGGACCCGCTCACCCGGGGTCCCCGCCCAAGCCTCTTCCAGCGCGCCCAACCGCCCAGGAACATCCAAGTCAGGTGCCACTTGGACCACCACCGTGGACGAGGTCCATGTGCCTGCCACGTAGTGGTTCCAGCCCCACGCGCCTGCGCCAGCGGNCACCACGGATGCGGTGGCGAGGAGTGTNAGCCAAGTCCTCATGGGGTGTCNGTGTTGAAGACGTGTTGCAAGGTGTGGACGTCGGTCCAGGCCCCTTGCCGGGTTCGGATCCACGAGGTGCGAACAGACTCGTGGCCAAAACCGGCTTTGCGGAACAAATCCAAGGAGCCTCCGTGGGAAGCAGGAATTTCCGCATACACTTGACGCAGGTGAAGGTGGCTTCCGGCGTAGGTCATCATGAGTTGAAGCGCGCCGCGGGCATGTCCTTGACGGCGGTGCTGGGCGTCGACATGGATGGCGACGCCGGCCCGAAGCTGTCGTGGGTCGAAGTCGTACAGGTCCACGGCCCCGACCGTTTGCCAAGCAATTTCGTGGCGTGCGTCGACCATCCACCTGATTTGGCGTGCCTCAAANAAGTCTTGGCTGCCATGGACAAAGGTGGTCATCGCGGCCCGGCTGATGGGGGAGAGCGTGGCGCCCATCCACCAGTCTTCGCTGGCGTTTTCCCANGTCATCAGCAGGTCCACGTCGGNNGGTTCCATGGCCCTCAATCGATGCAATTCNGATGTCAACACCGCGCGAAGATAGCCGTACCTTGGCGGGCGTGACCTTCCGAGGACACGTGTCTTTGTTGAATCTCCTTTGACTGTTTCCATGGAATTTGAAACCACCCGATTGGAAGGCGTGATGCTCGTCCGGCCACGCNTGNTNNAGGACGACCGTGGGAGCTTCACCGAGACGTGGAACATNGAAGCGTTCGCGGAGACCGTGGGGGCNTCCGTTCAATTCAAACAAAGCAACGAAAGCGTGTCGCGGGCAGGCGTGTTGCGCGGAATGCACTTTCAAATTCCACCCCGTGGCCAAGGCAAACTTGTGCGNGTCACCCGNGGACGGGTGTTGGACGTGNCGGTGGATTTGAGAAAAGAGAGCGCGACGTTTGGCCAGCATGTTGCAGTGGAGTTGAGCGCGGAGAACCGCTGGCAGCTTTGGATCCCTGTGGGGTTCGCCCACGGATTTTTGGCGTTGGAGGATGGTTCCACCNTGCAATACAACTGCACGGACACGTACCATCCGGAGTCTGAGCAAAGCTTGGCGTGGGACGACCCAAACTTGGGCATCGACTGGGGGGTGGAGCGCCCTGTGGTGAGCGAGCGCGACCAAGCTGCCGCCGCATTCGCAACGTTCGAGAGCCCTTTTTGAACTTGTTCACGACTGCGGCCTGTTTGCCGTTGGCAACCTGAATNCCAGGTGGTGNCTCCAGCGCCTGGCTGGAAGAACTTCACCGGTCATGAAGATGACTTGGATNCCCCGTCGACATGCCCTTGGAATGGGCCTTGTGTTGTTTGCCTCTGGCGCATGGTGGATTGCGCCCTCGAANGCCAGCAAGGTCCCGGATTTTGAAGTGCCCCCCAAGCAGCATTCCCCGGTGATATCGCCCGCAGTGCCCGACGATTTGGCGCTGTTTGGAGAGCCCGTGCCGTTGGACCGATTTGGGGTGGTGGAAGCGTTGGACCGCGAGTTGATCGTGAACACGTACCGGCACAGCTCCACCATGTTGTACNTGAAGCGCGCGGCCCGGTGGTTTCCGGTGATTGNGCCCATNCTNGAAGAGGAAGGGGTGCCTTCGGATTTCAAATACCTCGCCGTCATCGAAAGTGGNTTGAGCCAAGTGGTGAGCCCCGCGGGTGCGGCTGGATTTTGGCAATTCATGAAGCGGACGGGCCCCGAATACGGGTTGGAAGTGTCTTCCACCGTCGACCAGCGATACCACGTGGAATTGGCCACCCGCGCCGCATGNGGGTACCTCAAAGAAGCCCACGGGAAGTTGGGCAGTTGGGTGCTGGCGGCGGCTTCGTACAACATGGGCATGTCTGGGGTGACCAAATCCCTGGCCGCNCAGCANGTGGACAACTANTGGGACCTTCACCTCAACTCGGAGACGGCGCGCTACNTGTANCGCCTGGTCGCNNTGCGGGAAGTCATGGAAAAGCCCGATGAATTTGGATTCCAGCTCNCGGCCAACGACGTGTANGCGCCGCTTCAAGGTCGCGAGGTGACGGTGTCGGAGGACATTGACGATTTGGCCTCGTTTGCGATTGAACAGGGNACCAACCTCCGGGAGCTCAAGGCCTTCAACCCCTGGTTGCGCCGCGATCATTTGGATGTGGGCGAGGGCCAGGTTTACGCCTTGCGCATCCCTGCTTGATCCCAGCGAATCGCGCTGGTTTTCACCTTGCGGCGGTCGGCTGATCCTGTCAAGTAAGCTTGGGCCATTTCGCTGTCCAAAGCTTCTTGGACGCTGTGCACGGCCCCGGCAGGCACACGTCGCTCCACAAACGCGGCGAGCAAATCGGCACGTGAGAACAAGCGGGTCGGTGCGTTCAACGCCTTCACCAAGGACTCCCGGTGCTTCACGCGTTCCACGTTGGTCCGGAAGCGGGGGTCGTCGGCCAGCACGTCGCACCCCAGCACGTGGCACAAGGATTTGAATTGGGCGTCGCTTCCCACGGCCAGCACGACGTCGCCGTCGCGGCACGTCAACATGTCGCCGTACGGGGCGATGTTGGGGTGGGTCGAGCCCATCCGTTGTGGAACCGTTCCATGCATGAGCCATTGGGTTCCTTGGTTGGCCAANGCGGTGAGCCCAGACCCCCACAGGCTGACCTCTGCNTAGCCGCCCNGTCCNGNGCGTTCCCNATGAAACAGCCCGCCGAGNNCGGCTGCGCGCATTTGGTGCGACGCCAAGATGTCCATCATGGCCACCGGCATTTTGGTTGCCGGGCCGTCAGGNGTTCCGTTCATCGACATGAATCCAGACTCCGCCTGCACGACCACGTCGTAGGCCAGNCGCTCCGGACGCTGCTCAAAACCGACGAGCCGCACCTGAACGAGCTTCGGAAACGCGTCTGACAATCGATCGGGCAAAAGGCCCATGGATTCGAGGTCTCCCCATTTCATGTTGTGAAGGAGCACGTCGGTGTGGGCCAAGGAGTCCAGGAGCCAAGCCTGACCTTCCGGCGCCTTGAGGTTGTGGGACACGACCGTTTTGCCATGGTTGGCCGCTTCGTAATAACTGGAAATGGGGCCAGGCGCTTCTCCTGGCAACTTCCAGGAGCGGGTGACGTCGCCCCCCGGGGCCTCCACNTTGGTCACGTCGGCGCCGCACTCGGCCAAGAACGTGCCCGTCAAGGGACCCGCCAACACGCTGGACAAGTCAAGCACACGGACGCCTGTCAACACACCTTCCATGCCCTGAAGGTANTTGCGTTCAATCAACCTGTGGCCAGGGCTTGTTTGTAGGTGTCGATGGCCCGCTGACGCGCCATTTTGTGCTCGACNATGGGGGCGGGGTAATGCGAGGTGCCGTATTCGGGNACCCATTTGCGCACGTANGTCAGCTGCTTGTCGAACTTCTCCANTTGGGAGGTCGGNTTGAACACCCTGAAATAGGGCGCCGCGTCGCATCCAGACCCTGAGGCCCANTGCCAGCCNCCNGTGTTGCTGGCCAGCTCAAAGTCGAGCAACTTCTCNGCNAAGTACCGCTCNCCCAACCGCCAATCCAGCAGCANGTGNTTGCANAAGAANGANGCCACGACCATNCGNACNCGGTTGTGCATGAATCCNGTGGCGTTCAANTCNCGCATGCCGGCGTCNACCAAGGGGTAGCCNGTNTTNCCNGCCTTCCANGCTTCGAAGTGGGCGTCGTCGTGGCGCCAAGGGATNCGATCNTATTGCGGTCTGAAGGCGTCCTTCGCGCTGTGGGGGAAGGCGTGGATGATGGCCTGGTAGAAATCACGCCAAATCAATTCNGTCAACCATTTNTCGCTGTGCTTGAANCCGAGTTTCNCCAATTCTCGGATGCTTACGGTGCCAAAACGCAGGTGCACGCTGATGCGCGTGGTCCCGCGCTTGGCAGGCAGGTCACGGGTGTCGGCGTAGTNCTTNAACACGTCGACGTCGACCTGGGCTTCAGGCGCNTCGATGGCACTCCNTTNNAACCCCATNTCTTGAAGNCTNGGCAANTCNNGGCCATCCCATCTGGTCAAGGCGTTCAAGTGNTTTTCGGANGGGGCCGCTTCGAGNTCTGCATCGACCAGGTTGGCGTGCCANCGTTTGCTGTACGGGGTGAANACGGTGTAGGGAAGGCCGTCGGGTTTGGTCACTTCNCCGGGCGCTTTGACCACGTGGTCTTTGTGGGTGTGGAACGCCACGCCTCGGGCCGCAAGCATCTCCCGAACCTTCGCATCGCGCTCCAAAGCATAGGGTTCGTAATCCTGATTCGTGTGGACTTCAACCACGTCAAATTGGTCGCACAACGAGGCGAGCACATCCNTGGGATGCCCGTGTTCGACCCACAAGCCACCGCCGTTCTCCCGGGCTTGCTTGTNCAGGTGGGTCACGCGGTCGTGCAGGAACGTCACCCGGGCGTCGTCCTTCGCNTCGAGAACATCNAAGATGGCNCGGTCAAACACAAACACCGGCAGCACCGCGTGCCCNGAATTNAGGGCCGCGTGNAAGGCTCGGTTGTCGTGCCAACGCAAGTCGCGACGAAACCAGTGAAGGACGATTTTTCCTTGGGGAAGTGAGCTCATGACGTACGAAACTGTCGGACAAGGAAACGGCCCGCTTTCGCGGGCCGCCCTTTGTTCCAAGTGATTGGATCAAAACACCTTACGATCTCGTGATCCTCGCGGACCACGTCAATAGAACAGGACATTGTGGGAAAGGTTCACGGCCCCCGAACTTTTTTCTTGAGGGCCTGTTGGAAGGGGGAAGTTTAACCTCAAATCAACCCCATGAAACATTTGTTCTCAACGGCGCTCGCCTTCGTGATGGCGTCTTTCGCAGGCTTCGCACAATGCGACGCCGACCACGTGGTGGAAGCCAGCAGCTTCATGTACGCCCCCAGCATGCTCACCATTGAGCAGGGCGAAAGCGTGGCCTTCGTCAACCTTGGCGGCACACACGACGTCAACGGCGACGTGGACAGCCAGACCGGCATGTCGTTTGGCAACCCGGAGGCATTCTACCTCGGTGCCGTCTCAGGCACGCCTGAAGGAGAGTGCATTGGCACCTACACCTTCAACGTGCCCGGCACGTACAACTACGATTGCAGCATTGGCAACCACGCCGCCCAAGGCATGGTGGCGTCCATCGTGGTGAACCCTGCGCCGATGACCACCACCGTGGTGGACGTGATCGTCAACAGCCCCGACCACGAATTGCTTGAAGCAGCCGTGGGAGCCGCCGGTTTGGTGGACGCCCTCAGCGCAGACGGCCCGTTCACAGTCTTTGCACCGACCGACGCCGCGGTGACCGCGCTCGTCGAAGCGCTCGAAATCACGGCTGAAGATTTGCTCGCCTTGGAGAACCTCGGGGACATCTTGAAGTACCACGTGGTGGCTGGCGAGGCCATGAGCACCGATTTGTCGGACGGCCAAATGATCGCCACGCTGCTCGGTCCTGATGTGACCGTGACCATCAACGAAGAGGGTGTGTTCATCAACAACGCGCAAGTCACTGTGGCCGACATCGAGGCCGACAACGGCGTGGTGCACGTCATTGACGCAGTCTTGTTGCCGCCCGCGCCTCCAACCAACACTATCTTGGACGTGATCCAGAACAGCCCAGAGCACATGTTGCTTGCGGCTGCGGTGGACGCTGCAGGTTTGGCGGGTGCGCTGAGCGGCGAGGACACCCTGACTGTGTTTGCGCCCACCGACGCGGCCATCACCGCCTTGGTGGAAGCCTTGGAAATCACTCCGGCCGACTTGTTGGCTTTGGAGACCCTCGGGGACATCCTCAAGTACCACGTGGTGGCCGGCCTCGCCATGAGCACCGACCTCTCTGACGGCCAAATGATCGCCACGTTGCTCGGTCCCGATGTGACGGTGGCCATCAACGAAGAAGGGGTGTTCATCAACGACGCCCAAGTGACTGTGGCGGACATCATGGCCGACAACGGTGTGGTGCACGTCATTGATGCGGTGTTGTTGCCTCCCACCGACAACGTCGAGGAAGCGAAGGCGACCGTGCAGTTGATGCCCAACCCCGCGACGGACGTGGTCCGCATTGGTGGATTGCAGGGCAACGCCAACGTGGTGATTCGCGATTTGGCGGGCCGTATGGTGTTGAACAACGACAACGCCGGACAGCTCTTCAACATCAGCCACCTCGGCGCCGGCACCTATGTGGTGAGCGTCACCCAGGAAGGCGTCACCGCCACCACGAAGTTGGTGGTGCGCTGATCAGAATTGAATGCGACACGAAAAGGCCTCCCGCTGGGGAGGCCTTTTTTGTTGGGTCAAATCACGCAGCGTTCCAGCGCCTCGTCCAATCGCCCAGCCGTCCAGGTGAACCCCATTCGGTTCAAGTTCTCTGGGACAACGTGCTGTGAAGTCAGCAGGAGGGAGGCCATCTCGCCCATGGCCAATTTCAGGGCGAAGGCCGGCACGGCAGGGGCAACGTGTGGGCGAGACAACGTGTGTGCCAGGGTCTGGGAGAACGTTCGGTTGGTCACAGGCTCAGGCGCCACCAGGTTGTGCGGACCGACCACGTGGGGGTCAGATGCCGCGTGCACCACGAAGCGCACCACGTCGTCCAGGTGGATCCAACTCATCCACTGTTGACCTGAGCCCAGCGGGGCGCCCAAGCCGAGACGGTAGATGGGGAGCAGCTTGTCCAGGGTGCCGCCTCGGTCGGAGAGCACCAGCCCAATGCGCATGGTCACGTGCCGGGCTTCCTCAGGCAACAAGCCCTTGGCCGCGGACTCCCAGGCTGCCGTCACGTCTGAGAGAAACCCTTCTCCCTTGAGGGAGGATTCTCCGGCATGTTCACATTCGCCGTACAGTCCGATGGCCGACGCCTGGATGAACGTGCCAGAGAAGCTGGCTTGGGCCAGGGCGTTGGCAAGCAGGGCTGTGCCCTCGGTGCGGCTTTTGAGGATGTTGGCTTTGTGGGACGCGGTCCAGCGCTGGCCGACGTTGGCCCCCGCGAGGTGGACGACGTGGTTCACCCCCGTCAGCGCTTCTTGGGGGAAGACCTTGCCAGCAACATCCCACACAAACGACGTGGCCCCCGCCATGGCGAAGGCGCGGCTGCGGCTGAGCACACGAACCTCATGACCTTGTGCGAAGAGGTGCTCGCAGAGTGCGGTGCCAACGAGGCCGGATGCGCCAGTCACCAGCCAGGTTTGTGGGGAGCGTGCAGTGGACATGGGTTGAATTTGGGAAGACAACCCAGGAGAGGTCAGTCTTGTTCGGCCTTCTGCTGTTCGAACATCGTGGCGTACAACCCGCCGGCTGCAAGCAGCTCGTCGGGGGTGCCCGATTCGACAATCTCCCCCTCGTCCATGACGAGGATGCGGTCGGCGTTGCGCAAGGAGGCCAACCTGTGGCTGACCATCAATGTGCAAGAGGCTTCTTGTTTCTCGATGGCGGCGAGGATGGCGTCCTCGGTTTCCGTGTCCACGGCAGACAGGCAGTCGTCCAGGAAGAGGATTCGTGGGGATTTGACCAGGGCGCGGGCGATGCTGATGCGTTGCTTTTGGCCCCCGCTGAGGTTGACCCCACGTTCTCCGAGCATGGTGTTGAACCCGTGCTCAAACCCATCAATGTCCTCGCGAACGCCGGCGTCTTGGGCCGCTTTTCGGACCTGCTGTTCGTTCGCAGCGCCTTGGCCAAAGGCGATGTTGTTGCCGATGGTGTCGCTGAACAGGAAAACGTCTTGGGGCACGTAGCCCAGGTCCTGTTTCATGGCGTCGAGGTCCCATTCCGGAAGGGGGGTGCCATCAAGGGAGATGCGGCCCTCTTGGGGATCCATCATGCGCATGGCCAACTGGAGGACGGTGGATTTTCCGCTGCCTGTTCGGCCAGTGATGCCCAGCGTTTCTCCGGCTTGAAGGGTGAACGAGACGTTGTTCAGGGCCTGGATGCCCGTTTCGGGATAGGTCCACGACACGCGGTCGAATTCGAGGGCTGGGGAGGCCGACAAGCCGTCCTTGCGTCCCCCGGCATCCGGGGAAATGACGGCGGGCGTGGCGTCCAAAAAGTCCAGGATGCGGTTCATGGAGGCTTCCGCCTTTTGGACCAAGGAGGTCACCCAGCCGACCGAAGCGAACGGCCAGGTCAAAAGGTTGACGTAGAAGACGAATTGGAAGATGTGGCCCAGCTCCAGGTGGCCGCCCACCACGCGTTGTCCGCCCACGTAGATGGTGAGGATGGTGCTCAGCCCCACCAGCAAGACGATGAGCGGCATGAACATGGCCTCCACCTTGACCAGGTCGAGCACACGGACTTTGTACGCGGCCGTCTCGTCGTCGAACCGCTCGGCGGCGTCGCGCTCGCGGTTGAAGCTCTTCAGCACCCGAATGCCCGCGATGTGTTGCTGCACGAAGCTCGAGACGCGGCTTTGGGCCTTTTGGCGTGCGTCGCTCTTGCGGTGGATGTTTGCCGAGATGAAGTAGATGCCCAGCGACATGAAGGGGAGGGGCAGCAGCGCAAACAGCGTCAGCACCGGGTCAATCGACAGCATCACCGTGACCACCAACGCCACCAGCACCACCAAGTTCATGGAATACATGATGGCCGGGCCGAGGTACATCCGGACGTGGCTCACGTCTTCGCTGATGCGGTTCATCAAGTCGCCCGTGTCGTGCCGCTTGTAGAAGCTGCTGTCCAGCACTTGGTAATGCCCGTAGATGTCGCGCTTGAGGTCATATTCCAGCAAGCGGCTCATCACAATGATGGTTTGCCGGGTCAAAAATGAGAACCCCCCTTTGACCAAGAACGCCAAGAGGTAGAACACGGCTTGCAGGGCGCCGACCCACAGCACAAAATCCAGGACGGTCTCCCGCGACGTTGGAGCGTCCAGCCCTTGCCAAGCCCACCCCAAGGTGTCGGCCAAGAAGGCCAACGTGCGGGGCAGCTCGAGTTGGTCCAATGTGGGCGACTGCCCCTGGGCCATGGGCACCAAGAAGTGGGTGTTGGCTTCGTTCAGGGCGTTGACGCCTTCCCCGATCATGGAGGGCGCCCAAACCGCAAACATGTTGGTGAACACGACGAAGACCATGCCCAGGAACAACCGTCCTCGGTACTTCCAAATCAGGGGATTCAGTGCAAGCAGGGCCTTCATGAGGTGGGTGGGCGGCTTAGAACGAGAAGTTCCAAGACACCGACGGCAAGATGGGGAACAGACTCACTTGTTTGGCCTGGATCTCCAAGTTCCCTTCCAACAAATCGCCTTCGTTGTCAAAGAACAAGAAGTACGGGTTGGCGCGGTTGTAGAGGTTGTAAATGCTGAACACCCAACGGCGTTCCACTTTCCGGTCTTCAAAGTTCTTTTTAGGGAAGAGCGTGGCGCTGATGTCCGCGCGGTGGTAAGGCCCCATGCGGTACCCATTCCTCGAGCCATAGACGTCCGTGATGTTGCCCTCGAGGAAATAGCGCTGGATGGGAAGGGTGAGTGTGTTGCCTGTGGCGTACACGAAGGCGGCCGACAGGTTCCACCGCTCGCTCGGGGTCCAATCCATGACCACGCTGAGGTCGTGGCGGCGGTCGAATTTGGCCGGGAAGGGGTCGCCGTTGTTCAAGTCCTCAAATTGGCGGTCGGTCTTGCTCCACGTGTAGCCGACCCAGCCGTTCAGCTTGCCAAACTTCCGCTTTAAGAAGAACTCGGCCCCGTACGATGTGCCCTCTCCAAAGACGAGGTTGTTGTCGGGGTTGGTCCCGATGTTTTGATCTGGACGGGTGTTCTCGGCGTATTCCACCAAGTTGTTCAATTCCTTGTGGTAGACCTCCACCGAGGTTTCCCACTCGCGGTTGGCGCCCAAATCCACGAAGTAGCCTGCGCTGAATTGTCGGCCGCGCTGGGGCGGGACCAAATCTGAGCTGGGCAACCAGACGTCGGTCGGCGTGGTGGTGGCCGAGAGCGACGCCAGGTGCACGTACTGGTAGTTGATGGACCAGCCTGCTTTGACGCTGCTGCGCGGTCCGGTCTTCAGCCGCGCGCTCACCCGG
>PBWG01000056.1 GCA_002729115.1 Crocinitomicaceae bacterium
CCGCTTCTTCCGCTTGCGCCAAGGGGATGTCCCGATGCTCGCCGCACGGGAGGTTCGACAGGATGCGGGCTTGCACCTTCGACTCGATCTCCGCCAACTCTTCGGCCGTCACCTTTTGGAAGTGGGAGAAATCGAACCGCAAGCCGTCGGGTTTGACAAGCGACCCCTTTTGTTCCACGTGCGTCCCGAGCACCTCGCGCAACGCCTCGTGCAAGAGGTGCGTGGCGCTGTGGTTCCGGGCGGAGTCGTCCCGACGGCCGCCGTGCACCTTGGCTTGGAACGTGCCCGAAGGGGAGGTGGGCACCTTGTCCAAGACGTGGACGATGAGGTTGTTTTCTTTTTTGGTGTCGAGCACGTGGAACACCCCATCCTCCGAGGTGAGCGTGCCTTGGTCTCCCACTTGGCCACCCCCTTCAGGGTAGAAGGGCGATTGGTCAAACACCGCTTGGATGAACGTCTTTTTCTTGGCCGTCACTTCCCGGTGGCGCAACAGCTTGACCTCTGCTGAGGTGTGGTCGTACCCGACAAATTCGGTGACGCCTTCGTGNGCCTCGACCACCTGCCAGTCGTCGGCGGTGATTTTGCCGGCCTCGCGGGAACGGTTCTTTTGGGCTTCGAGCAGGGCACTGAACCCAGCCTCNTCCACCTTGAGTTCTTGCTCGCTCGCNATGAGCGCGGTCAAGTCCACGGGGAATCCGAAGGTGTCGTAGAGCTCGAAGACCAAATCGCCCGCCAACTCGTCTCCGGCCTTCATCTGCTTGGTGGCCATGGCCAACTTCTCCATGCCCGAGGCCAGCGTGCGGAGGAAGGATTGTTCCTCCTGCTCGATGACTTGTTGGATGAGGCCTTTCTGGGCCTTGATCTCGGGGAAGGTGCCGGACATCTGGTCGTCCAGCACGTCCACGAGGGTGTGGATGAACGGCTCGTTCATGCCGAGGAAAGAGGAGCCGTAACGGACCGCCCGTCGCAAAATCCGGCGGATCACGTAGCCGGCGCCGGTGTTGGAGGGCAGCTGGCCGTCCGCAATGGAGAACGCCACGGCGCGCACGTGGTCGGCGATGACGCGGAACGCCACAGCCTCCTGGCTGTCGTCGCCGGGGTAGGTCTTGCCGCTCGCTTTGGCAATCGCGTCGAGCAGCGGGGTGAAAATGTCGGTGTCGTAGTTGGACTTCACCCCCTGCAGCGCCATGGCCAGGCGCTCGAAGCCCATGCCTGTGTCGATGTGCTTGTTNGGGAGTGGCACGAGGGAGCTGTCCGCCATGCGGTTGAACTCCATGAACACCAGGTTCCACACTTCAATGACTTGCGGGTGGTCCATGTTGACCAACTCGCGGCCATCGACCTTGGCGCGTTCGTCGTCGTCCCGGAGGTCGACGTGGATTTCAGAGCAAGGNCCGCAAGGTCCCGTCTCNCCCATCTCCCAGAAGTTGTCCTTCTTGTCCGCCGCCAGAATGCGGTCGTCGGCCATGTGCTTTTGCCATTGAGCGCGGGCCTCGTCGTCTGCGGGCAAGCCGTCTCCTTGGTCTCCGCCAAACACGGTGACGTACAAGCGGTCTTTGTCCAGCTTGTAGCGGTCGGTGAGCAGCTCCCAAGCCCAATCGATGGCCTCGGCCTTGAAGTAGTCTCCAAACGACCAGTTCCCCAACATCTCAAAGAGNGTGTGGTGGTAGGTGTCGACGCCCACTTCTTCGAGGTCGTTGTGCTTGCCACTCACGCGAAGACACTTCTGGGTGTCGGCGATGCGCACATGTTTGACCGGTTGGTTGCCCAAAAACAAATCCTTGAACGGATTCATTCCGGCGTTGATGAACATGAGGGTGGGGTCGTCCTTCACCACCATCGGCGCAGACGGCACAATGGTGTGGTTCTTCTCCTTGAAAAAGTCCAAAAATGTCTGGCGGATGACGCGTGATTTCATGGCGCTTTGAATTGCAGCGTGAAAATACGGCAGACCATCCACGCAAGAATGACGACCTTTGCACCGATGTGGACGCGCAGCAGGTACAATCCTGAGACCCTCCAGATGGAGGANGTCAAGCTCACAGGCCGGGAGATTTTCCAGCTTGTGGGGCTTCGCGTGGCGTTCGTGNTGGCNATNGGGGCGGGCAGNGTGTGGNTGTTNGANCAAGTGTTCCAAAGNCCNGCCGACCGCGCCAGNGACNGNGAGATNGCCTTCTTGGAGCGGCAGNTGGANGAGATGCGNGGNGAGGTGGCCTTGATGGAAGGGGCGCTCGGNGANCTNGCCCAACGCGACGACGCGGTGTACCGCACCATCCTCGGCGTGCAGCCCGTGCCGGACCACCTTCGCCATCCGGGCATCGGGGGCGTGGACCGGCAAGCGAACGTGCGCGGCCACGTGCATTCGGAGGAAGTGGCCGAACTCAAGGACCGCATCGCGTCCCTGCAGCGCTCGCTGGTGGCCCAATCCAAGTCGTTGGACGAGGTGACCGACATGGCGCTGGAGTACGAGAAGCGCTTGGAAAGCATCCCTGCCATCCAGCCCGTGCGGAACGAAGACCTCGGACGCATGGCGAGCGGGTGGGGCTACCGCATTCACCCCATCTACAAGGTGCGCAAATTCCACTACGGCATGGATTTCAGCGCCCCAGAAGGCACCGAGGTGTTTGCCACCGGCGACGGAGAAGTGGTGAAAGTCAAGCGCCTNTACAACGGCTACGGCCGGCACATTGTCATCCGCCACGGCTTCGGCTACGAGACGTTGTACGCCCACTTGAGCAAGTCCAACGTGCGCCGCGGCGACAAGGTGAAACGTGGCCAGGTCATTGGCTTGGTCGGAAGCACAGGCACCTCGACCTCGTCCCACCTTCACTACGAAGTGCACAAGGACGGCCGNAAGGTGAATCCCGCGCACTACTACTTCAACGACTTGTCGCCTGCCGAGTACGAGCAGATGCTGGAGGCGGCCGACTTGGAGAACCAGAGTTTGGACTGAGCGTCTTATCTTGNCCTCACATGCCGCTNAATCAACCCATCCAAAAGCGTTACCACAGCATTTCTGAGGTGGCCAAGATGCTCGACGTCAACCCGTCGTTGCTTCGGTTTTGGGAGAAGCAGTTCAAGCAAATCCAGCCCAAGACCAACGCCCGCGGCAAGCGCGCATATCGCCAAGAGGACATCGACNTCATCCGACGGATTTACGACTTGGTCAAGGTCCAAGGCCTGACGTTGGAAGGCGCACGCAAGGCGATGTCGGCCAGAAAAGGCGAGGCGAAGGAACGCGGTGCCCAGGCGGCGTCAGCGGCCCGAGCGGCCAGCGCCGTGGCGACGCCCGCGGTGGACCCTGCGGAAGTGGCCAAGCGCGAGGAAGCAGTATCCAGACTCAAGAAGGTCCGGCAGCGGCTGCTTGAGGCGCGCGCCGTTGTCCAGTCGTGAGGTGGTTCTTCACGTAGTCGTCGATTCCCGATTCCAGCGACCGGAACGTCACGTCGCAACCGTGGTTCCTCAACTTGGTGAGGTCGGCTTCTGTGAAGTATTGGTAGGTGTCCCGGATGTCCTCGGGTGTGTCGATGAATGAAATTTTGGGTGTGCGGCCCATGGCGCTGAATGTGGCGCGGACCAAGTCAAGGAAGGTCCGGCCTTGGCCACTGCCCAAATTGTAAAGCCCCGAGTGCGCTGGGATGCGGTGGTGCATGAAGTGCAGCAACACGCTGCACACGTCTTCCACGTGAACGAAGTCCCGGGTTTGGTGGCCGTCCGCGAAGTCGGGACGGTGGCTGCGGAAAAGCTTCATGCCGCCTGTGGCTTCCACTTGGCGAAAGGTGTGCAGGACCACAGAAGCCATGCGGCCTTTGTGGAATTCGTTGGGCCCGTAGACGTTGAAGAACTTGAAGCCGGCCCAGAAGTAAGGCTTGCGCTCTTGGGCGAGGGCCCACGCGTCGAAGTCGTTCTTGGACCGTCCGTAGGGGTTGAGGGGTTGAAGGTCACCCACAACTTCGTGGCTGTCCACGTATCCCTTGCTGCCGTCGCCGTACGTGGCCGCAGAACTGGCGTAGATGAGCGGCAGCCCAAACTCCACACACAGGTTCCAAATGTCTTTCGTGTACTGCAGGTTGAGTGCAGTCAGGAGTTCCTCGTCTTGTTCTGTGGTGTCCGTGCGGGCCCCGAGGTGGAACACGAACTGCACCTGCGACTCGTTCTCGCGGAGCCATGCAGGGAAATCCTTGCGGTCCACGCGCTGGGTCACGTTGAGGTGGGCGTGGTTGGGGCGTTTGGCCTCCACACTGAAGTCATCGACCAAGACCAACTGGCGGTAATCCGCCTCCAACAGCCTGACGGCAAGCACGCTTCCAATGAAGCCTGCAGCTCCTGTAACCACAATCATGGCGCGAAGGTAGCCCGGTGAAAACATCTGCTACCTTTGCCGGGTTATCGCATCATGAAGAACGTCTACGTCACCCGCCGTGCCCGATTCAACGCCGCCCACAAATTGTGGAACGACGAATGGGATTTGGCCAAAAATTTGGAGGTGTTTGGCAAGTGTGCCAACCCAAATTGGCACGGCCACAATTACGAGTTGCACGTCACTGTGAAAGGCGTTCCTGCTGAAGACACGGGATACTGCATGAACCTNAAAGACTTGAAGGACATCATCAAGGACAAGGTGGAGGAGCCTTTGGACCACAAGAACTTGAACATAGATGTGCCGTTCATGAAAGGCAAACGGACTTCCACAGAGGTGCTCATCATCGCGATTTGGGAAGAGTTGGAGNCNNCCATTTCAGAGCGAGGCTGCCAGCTGCANCACATTCGTTTGTACGAGACAGAAAACAACTACGCCGACTACTACGGCGGNGAATGAAGNCCTGGGTGGTTGCAAAAATTTGGTCAAGGTTGAGGGCTGAAGCGGTCCAGCGTGCATCTTTGGTGCATGGATCAACCACCTCGGATTTTTGAGGGCACACGCCCTGAGTTCAACGAAACACGTTTCACCAACGACGCTTCCGTGTCGTCGTTCATGTCCACGGTCTTCACGTGGATGGTGGCAGGCTTGGCGGTCACAGGCGCGGCCGCGTACTATGCCGCCGCCAGCCAACTGTACCTCTCCCTGATGCAGGGGGCCGGGTTTTGGCTTGTGACGTTGGCGCCGTTTGCGTTCTTGCTGGTGATGAACTTTGGGCTTCAGAAGCTCAGCGTCACCTCTCTGGCATTGTGCTTTCTCGCCTTCGCGGGAACCATGGGGCTGAGCCTCGGGGGGATCTTCTTCATCTATTCCTTGGGCAGCCTGGCCCAAGTCTTCGCCATCACGGCGGGGACCTTCGCCATCATGGCGATCGCAGGCTACACCACCAACGTGGATTTGTCCCGCTTCGGCAGCCTGCTCTTCATGGCGCTCATCGGCATCCTGCTTGCGAGCCTCGTGAATTGGTGGATGAAGAGCCCGATGATGGATTTCATCATCAGCGCAGGCGGGGTTCTGGTCTTCACGGGATTGGTCGCGTACGACACCCAGCGCTTGAAGCGCATCGCGGCAGGGGTGGAGTTTGGGGCTGTGGCCCCCATGAAGTTGGCGCTTTTGGGCGCCACCTCGCTTTACTTGGACTTCCTCAACCTGTTCTTGTTCCTGCTGCGCCTCTTGGGCCGCAGGGACTGATCAGTGCGCCACCATCCAGCGCTGCGTCCACGTTTGGCCGGACGCCGTTTGNAGGGTCAACAGGTANGGNCCGTTNGCCAAGTCGCGGGCGTCGACAAACAAACGCTGTGTTCCACGCCCGAGGGTTCCCTCGTGCAATTGGCGGACANGCTGTCCCAAGCCGTTGCGCAGCATCACGGTGCAGTCCACCGCTTGCGGGAAGTTGACCTCAAAGCAAGACATGGCCGATCCGGGGTTGGGGTAGGCCGCNACCCAAGGAGAGAAGTCTTCTGCCCGCANGACGTGGTCCGTGCCGCCCAAGACTTTGAACGACCAGTGTCCNGCAGGCGCNGGCATGGGGCGGTTGCCCNTTTTGCCGCTGTTGGCTTCTGCCGACACGAAGTAGAACACTTTGGTGCCCGCGGGCTGTGCAGGAATGTTCCCGGCGAATTCACCCTCCACGACGCCCTCGCTCATGGGCACCTCGTTCCAAGGTCCCTCCTCCGACGTGGACCAAGACAGCGTGGCTGACACGATTCCGGAGCGGTGGCTGATCTCGGCGACCACGGCGTACGGCGTGGTGTCGTTGTCGGTGTCGTCCAGGGGAAGGTGGCTGATCAATAAGGGATCCTCCACGCCCACCGAGTGGGTAATGCAGTGGATGGCGCCGCTCAGCGCGATGATGTTGGAGTTGCCGCCGTCGCAGTCGATGCCCACGATGTTGTATCCGGGCAACGCTTCTTCCCAAATGCGAATCGCCGTGGTGTCGTANTGCTGGTAGTACGTGGGCAAGATGACGGTGTTGTTGACGAACACCGCGTTGCTGTAGGTCAGGTAATCCCCGTTTTGGTTGGGGTAGCCTCCGCCTTGCTCAGGGGGACTTGGAATGCGAATGACGTCGAAGGGGGTGCCCCACTTCGTGGTGAAGTTGCTCAGCACGTATTGCAGGTTCGCCTCGATTTGCGGGCCGTCGGCCACGCCTTGGGGGTACTCCGCCACCAACAGCGTCGACTCGTCCAGCAACTTCATGTGCATGTCGATGTGGTGAATNCCGTCGTAGGGGAGGTTGTCCATCTTCACGTAGGTGTCCACACCATGGAACGCCTCCACGATTTGGTCGATGTCGTCCTCCGTGTGGTCGGGGAACGTGGTCCACCAAGATTGGTCGCCGTTGTTTTCATCGAGGATGAGTTCGGAAGCGAAGGCGGTGCCGTAGCCGTCCGACATCCAGTTCCCGCCGGTGTTCATCAAATCGCTCGGCGATTCAATGGTGCTGTACAAGGTCAGGCCCATGTGGTCGGCCAAGGCGTCTGGGATGGCGTCGTCGTCGGGACGGGGGCGGTTGTACAACCAGTCGACCAGCACGCGGCCGTCGTTCCATTCGGTGTAGACAGTGTTGGCGCCGTAATCCCGAATCCAAATGCTGTTGGTGGGCACATCCACCACCTCGATGCTGTCCATGGACAACGGTCCGCCGCACGATCCTCCCGTGAGGTAGGAGGTGGTTTGGTTGGGCTCCTCTGAAAAGATGACCACCCGACACTCCTGGCTGGCTGCAGCTGCGATTTGCTTCAGGATGCACGAAAACCCTTCCCACGTGATGGTCAAGACTTCAATCTCTTCCCACTCTGCAGCCGTTCGCAAATTGGAGCCCGGAGGCGGGGTGGGAATGCCTCGGCTCAAGGTGCCGAACTGTCCGTCAAGCGGTCGGGACATGTCGAGCTCCCATGGGGCAAACCCTTTGGGAAGGATGCGGTCTTCACGGCTGTCCTGCTGTCCCCACACCAACCCCGAAACCAGGGTCAACATGAGCAAGCCAGAGATGCGGGGGAATGAAGGTTTCAATTTCATGACCCAAAGGTACCGCGGCTTCCCTCTTCAAACNGCTCACAGGGGCCTCAGAGGTTCAAGCTCACGACTTCGCCGGCCGGACACCACACAGAATCGATGGCGGTGCTGTCCAGGCCTGCGCACGCCCAATACCTGTGGTGCAAGAGCCACGTGTCTCCCGTGATGAAGCACGTGGACTGATCGGTGCCGCCTCCTTCCACGGCCACCCAATCCGTGCCGCAGCTCCACCGCACTTCTGAGGCGGCGCCCTCCACGTCCCGGGGAATCCACCGGTAAATCATGTCGCTGTTGGTGCATTCAGGCAAGGTGTTGGAGAGGGAAGCGTCCACGCGGGTTTGGGGCATGACGACGACTTCTTGGTGGTTCAGCGTCTCGCCCGAGGACAGGTCCTCGGGGTTGAACGGCACGAGTTCTTCAAAGCAACCCTCGCGATCCACACGGAGTCGGATGGACAACACGTTGCTTCGAACCGTTTCGAGCTCCACCACGCCGTCTGTGCCGGTGACGGCTTGATCCACCTCGGTGTAGAATCCGTTGAGCACCCCGTTTTCCAAGCGTTGTTCTTCCAGGGTGACTCGGACTTGGGCTGCCGGTGCATTGGGGTCGCCCCATTCCACGCAAGCCACTCGGAATCGGATGGTCGAATCTTCAGGGCGACAAGACGACGCGGTTCCCGCCAAAAGGAGGGCCAGGAACGCGAGGCAAGCAAAGGGGCGAGGGCGTGTCATCCGACCACTTGGAGTTTGGCGAATTTGAGGAGCAGNTGCTTTTTGCCCACCGCCGGGAAGGTGATGGTCGCCTTTTCATTGGGCGCGCTCCCTTCGATGTGCAGGACACGCCCTTTGCCAAACTTGGCGTGCATCACGATGTCGCCCACCGCGATGTTGGCGTCTGAACCGGCAGCAGGGGTCGAGGGCGNCGGGGCTTGGGGTGCGNCAGCGCCTCCNTTGGCGGCCTCCTTCAGGCTGGACCAGTTCCCNGGCTGCNTGGGCTTGGAAGGNGTNGGCTTGGCCTTGCTCGCCAACCGACCAAACGACCTGGGCGCCGTGCCACTCGGCATGCGCTGGAATTGGCTGCGCGCTTGGGCGAAGTCGACAGGACTGCGGGACGTCGGGGCGTGCTGGGGGTGAACGATGCAATTCTCGTCGATCTCTTCCAAGAANCGNCTGGGGTCGCCTTGGGTCACTTGGCCCCACTTGAACCGGGTCAGNGCGTAGGACAACGTGCACGTGACTTCAGCTCTTGTCAATGCCACGTAAAAGAGTCGCCGTTCTTCTTCCAATTCGGCACGGCTCTCCATGGCCATCTGGGAAGGGAACAGCTGCTCTTCCAGCCCCACAATGTGGACGTGCTTGAATTCAAGTCCTTTGGCGGCGTGGACCGTCATCAGGCTCACCTTGTTGTCGTCGTCGTCTTCGTTGTCGGCGTCGGTCAGCAAGGCGACGTCGATCAAGAAGTCAGACAAAGACTGGGCGTCTTCGTTGGCGGGGTTCTCCACAAAGCCTTGGAGCGCGTTCANCAATTCCTGGACGTTTTCGTAGCGCGCGACGCCCTCCGGAGTTTTGTCGCTGTACAAGGCATGGACCAAACCAGATCGCTTGGCGATGGCCAAGCCCAAGGCGTGGGCATTCGCGGTGCCCGACTCGGCAGAGAAGGCCGAGACCATGTCCGCGAATTCGCGCAGTTTTTTCCAGGCGGCGCCTTTCAAGTTGTCGGGAGGCATCCCATGCTCAGGATGCAACACGTCCCACAAGCTCTTCTNTTCGCCGGCAGCCAGCGCGATGAGTTTGTCCATGGTGGTTTTTCCAATCCCGCGGGCGGGGTAGTTGACCACGCGTTTGAAGCTCTCGTCGTCGCTCGGGTTGACGGTCAGGCGGAAGTACGCCAGCAAGTCTTTCACCTCCTTGCGCTGGTAGAAGGACAGTCCGCCGTAAATGCGGTAGGGCACATTCAGCTTCCTCAAGCTCTCTTCAAACGAGCGCGATTGCGCATTGGTGCGGTAAAGGATGGCGAAGTCCTTGTAATGGCATCCGTCGTGGCCGCGCACCTCGAAAATCTTGTTGGCCACGAAGCGTCCTTCGTCGTTGTCCGAGGTCGCGCGGAANACCTTNATNTTTTCTCCGTCTGAATTCTGGGTCCAAACTTCCTTGGGGATTTGGTCCCGGTTGTTCGCAATCACCGAGTTCGCGGCACGGACAATGTGGGAGGTGGAGCGGTAGTTCTGCTCCAACTTGAACAGCTTGGCGTCCTGATAGTCCTTCTTGAAGTTGAGGATGTTCTGAATGTTGGCCCCGCGGAAGGCGTAAATGCTCTGCGCGTCGTCGCCCACCACGCAGACGTTCTCGTGCGCTGCGCCGAGTTGCTTGATGATGAGGTACTGGGCGAAGTTGGTGTCTTGGTACTCGTCCACAAGGATGTACCGGAACCTGTGCTGGTATTTGCTCAGCAGGTCCGGGAAGTCCCGGAGCAGCACATTCATCTTGTACAGCAGATCGTCAAAATCCATGGCGCCTGCGCGGAAGCACCTCGCCTCGTAGTTGGCGAAGATCTCGGCCAGCATGGGCCTGCCAGCCTGCTGGTCTTCGGATCGGATTTCTGTGTGCTCGGCATACGCCCGCGCGTCAATCAAGTTGTTCTTGGCGGAGCTGATGCGGCTCTGCACACTCGCGGGCTTGTACACCTTGTCGTCGAGGCCCATGCCTTTGATGATGTCCTTCAACAGGCTGCGGCTGTCTTGCGTGTCGTAGATCGTGAAGTTCCGCGGGTAGTTGATGCGCTCACACTCGATGCGAAGGATGCGTGCAAAGATGCTGTGAAACGTGCCCATCCAGAGGTTCCGCGCCTCGCTTTCCCCCACCAGCGTGCCGATGCGTTGCTTCATCTCTTTGGCCGCTTTGTTGGTGAAGGTCAAGGCCAAAATCGAGAACGGGTCCACCCCCTGGGTCATCATGTGGGCNATCCTGTAGGTCAGAACCCGGGTCTTCCCAGAGCCCGCNCCNGCAATCACCATCATGGGCCCATCCATGTGGGCCGCCGCCTCCCGTTGGACGTCGTTGAGATCTTCTAAGAAATTCACAATNGAAAGGTACATTCGAGCCNCTCTCGGGCGACCATCCGCAGCANCGCTCTTGCAAATNGGGTGATTCAAGTTGNGTTGGAGAAGTCCCNGTAAAAATCTCCCGTCAGCCCTTGNATTTTCGTTGGTTTCGTCTACTTTTGCACCCCCTTTAGAATTTGGGGGGAAAGTATTTTATGCCCATAGATTAACGTCAAACCTAGACGATGCCTACCATCCAGCAGCTCATCCGCAAGGGAAGGGTCACCAAGACCCAGGCGAGTAAATCGGCCGCTTTGGACTCATGTCCACAACGCCGTGGCGTCTGCGTTCGTGTGTACACGACCACGCCCAAAAAGCCAAATTCCGCCATGCGCAAAGTCGCCCGTGTGCGACTCACCAACGGAAACGAAGTGAACGCCTACATCGGCGGTGAAGGACACAACCTCCAAGAACACAGCATTGTGCTCGTGCGCGGCGGACGTGTGAAGGACCTCCCGGGTGTGCGCTACCACATCGTGCGCGGTGCATTGGACACCGCTGGAGTGGACGGACGCATGCAGCGCCGTTCGAAGTATGGCACCAAGCGCCCCAAGGCGAAAAAGTAATCTGACGACATGAGAAGAAAAGTCGCCAAAAAGCACCGCATTCTCCCCGACGCCAAGTTCGGGGACGTGCAAGTGACCACGTTTGTGAACAACCTGATGCTGGACGGGAAGAAGAGCGTGGCCTTCACCATTTTCTACAACGCCATCGAGCGCGTGTCGGAGAAGACAGGCGAGGAGGGTTTGGAGCTCTTCAAGAAGGCGCTCGAAAACGTCACGCCTGCCGTCGAAGTGCGCAGCCGTCGCGTTGGAGGTGCAACCTTCCAAATCCCGACGCCCATCCGGGACAGCCGCAAGGAGAGCATGGCCATGAAGTGGCTCATCGACTTCTCACGCAAGCGCAACGAGAAGAGCATGGCGGAACGCCTTGCCGCGGAAATCATCGCCGCGTCCAAGGAGGAGGGAGCCACCTTCAAGAAGAAGGAAGACACCCACCGCATGGCTGAAGCCAACAAGGCATTTGCCCACTTCCGTTTCTGACACTGACCGCATTGATCTGAAATCATGGCCCAAAGAGACCTCAACTTTACGCGCAACATTGGCATCATGGCCCACGTGGACGCTGGAAAGACGACCACGACTGAGCGTATTCTGTACTACACTGGCATCAGCCACAAGATTGGCGAGGTGCACGACGGTGCAGCGACCATGGACTGGATGGAGCAGGAGCAGGAGCGTGGCATCACCATCACGTCGGCTGCAACCACTTGCTTCTGGAAGTTCCAGGACCAGCAATACCGCATCAACATCATCGACACCCCAGGTCACGTGGACTTCACTGTGGAGGTGGAGCGTTCCTTGCGAGTGCTCGACGGTGCGGTGGGTTTGTTCTGCGCCGTNTCTGGTGTGGAGCCACAATCTGAGACCAACTGGGGCCTTGCCGACAAGTACGGCGTGCCTCGCATCGGCTTCGTGAACAAGATGGACCGCAGCGGTGCGGACTTCTTCAACGTGGTCGGCATGATCAAAGATATGCTTGGTGCGCGCCCAGTGCCCCTGCAGGTGCCCATCGGTGCGGAAGAGACGTTCCGCGGTGTGGTGGACTTGATCGACAACAAGGCTTACGTNTGGAACGAGGAAGACAAGGGCATGACTTGGNACGAGATCNCCATNCCNGAGGACCTNGTGGACACCGTGGCTGAGTGGCGNGANAAGTTGATTGAAGCTGCGGCCGAGCAGGACGACTCCTTGATGGAGAAGTACTTCGAGGATCCAAACAGCCTCAGCAANGAAGAAATCGTGGAAGCCATTCGCAAGGCGACCATNGCCATGGAGATCACNCCGTTGTTGTGCGGNTCNGCCTTCAAGAACAAGGGTGTGCAGACCATGTTGGACGCCGTCATGAGCTACCTCCCGTCTCCTTACGACGTCGAGAGCATCACCGGCACCGACCCTGACGACGAGAGCGTGGAGTTCGAGCGCAAGCCGGACCCCAACGAGCCATTCGCAGGACTGGCCTTCAAGATTGCCACCGACCCCTTCGTGGGACGCCTTTGCTTTGTGCGGGCTTACTCGGGCAAGCTGCCTGCCGGGTCTTACGTGAAGAACACCCGTTCAGGCAAGAAGGAGCGCATCAGCCGCATCTTCCAAATGCACTCCAACAAGCAGAACCCAATCGACGTGTTGGAGGCTGGAGACATCGGCGCGGTCGTCGGTTTCAAGGACATCCGCACCGGAGACACCCTCTGCGACGAGAAGGCACCCATCGTGCTCGAAAGCATGAGCTTTCCAGCTCCTGTGATTGGCATCGCGATCGAGCCCAAGTCACAAGCAGACATGGACAAGTTGGGCACGGCGTTGTCCAAGTTGTCTGAAGAAGATCCCACGTTCCAGGTCCACACCGACGAAGAGAGCGGCCAAACGGTCATCTCCGGCATGGGTGAATTGCACTTGGAAGTGTTGATCGACCGCATGAAGCGTGAATTCAACGTGGAGTGCAACCAAGGTCAGCCACGTGTGGCTTACAAAGAGGCCATCTTTGCAGAGGCCGATCACCGTGAAGTGTACAAGAAGCAGTCGGGTGGTCGCGGTAAGTTCGCCGACATCATTGTGAAAATTGGACCATCGCCCGAGCCTGAAAAAGAGGGGTTGGTGTTCAAGAGCTCTGTGAAGGGCGGAAACGTTCCCAAAGAATTCATCCCATCTGTGGAGAAGGGTTTCAAGGAGGCCATGCAGAATGGTGTTCTCGCCGGCTACCCCATGGACAGCATGTACGTGGAGTTGATCGACGGAAGCTACCACAACGTGGACTCGGACCAGTTGTCGTTTGAGCAGGCTGCGAAGTTTGCGTACCGCGCAGCTGTGAAGCAGTGCAGCCCCAAGATCTTGGAGCCCATGATGAAGCTCGAAGTGTTGACCCCAGAGGAAAACATGGGTGACGTCATCGGCGACTTGAACAAGCGTCGTGCCCTCATCGAAGGCACAGGCGAGCGTGCTGGAAAAACCATCGTGAATGCAGCGGTGCCTCTCTCCGAGATGTTCGGCTACGTGACCGACCTCCGGACGTTGACTTCAGGACGTGCGACTTCAAGCATGAGCTTCAGCCACTACGCCGAGGCGCCCAACAACATCCAGGAAAAGGTGATCGAAGACGCCAAAGGCTAATCCAACGACGACATGACTCAGAAAATTCGCATCAAGCTCAAGTCTTACGACCACAACCTGGTCGACAAGTCAGCTGAAAAGATTGTCAAGACCGTGAAGTCGACTGGAGCAGTCATCAGCGGCCCCGTGCCCCTGCCCACGCACCAGCGCATTTACACAGTCTTGCGTTCACCTCACGTGAACAAGAAGAGCCGTGAGCAATTCGAGCTCAGCTCGTACAAGCGTTTGATCGACATCTACAGCTCTTCCTCGAAGACTGTGGACGCCCTCATGCGTTTGGAGTTGCCCAGCGGAGTAGAAGTAGAAATCAAGGTCTGATTCCCGTCAGGCTTCATTCATAAAAACAAACACCATGCCCGGACTCATAGGGAAAAAAGTAGGCATGACCAGCATCTACAGTGCCGCTGGGAAGAATCTCCCATGCACAGTGTTGGAAGTTGGTCCTTGCGTTGTGACGCAAGTACGTACCCTCGAGCGGGACGGCTATGAAGCCGTTCAACTTGGTTACGGCGAGCGTTCCGAAAAGCACACTTCGAAGGCCATGCAAGGTCACTTCAAGCGTGCAGGTGTGTCTCCACAGCGTCGTCTGGTGGAGTTCAACGCCTTTGAACAAGAATTGCAACCAGGAGACACCCTGAAAGTGGACGACGTGTTCGCGGAAGGCCAGTTTGTCAGCGTCAGCGGCAAATCCAAGGGTAAAGGTTTCCAGGGTGTTGTGAAGCGCCACGGTTTTGGCGGTGTGGGTCAAGCCACACACGGCCAGCACAACCGTTTGCGCGCACCTGGTTCCATTGGTGCGGCGTCGACCCCAGCACGTGTCTTCAAAGGCATGCGCATGGCGGGCCAGATGGGCAATTCACGTGTCACCATTGAGAACCTCGAGATCCTGAAGGTTCTTCCAGAAGAGGGTCTCCTCGTGGTCAAGGGCGCTGTGCCCGGCCACAAAGGAGCCACTGTGATCATCCGCAAGCCTGAAGCATCATGAAACTGAGCGTTTACAGCAGCAAAGGATCCAAGACGAAGAAGTCTGTGGACCTCGACGATGCGGTGTTTGGCATTGAGCCGAACGACCACGCGATTTACCTCGATGTGAAGCGCTTTTTGGCCGCCCAGCGCCAGGGAACGCACGACAGCCTCAGCCGCTCCTTCGTGACGGGTTCCACCCGCAAAATCAAGAAGCAAAAGGGCACAGGTACTGCACGTGCTGGCAGCATCAAGAACCCATTGTTCCGCGGAGGAGGTACCGTGTTTGGTCCAGAGCCACGCGACTACACCCAAAAGCTGAACGGCAAGCTTAAGAAACTCGCACGCAAGAGCGCGTTGAGCTACAAGGCGAAGGGTGAGGGCATCACCGTGGTGGACAGCATCAGCATGGACGCGCCCAAGACCAAGGATTTCTTGGCCGTGTTGGAAGGCTTGAAGTTGGCTGACAAAAAGACTTTGACTGTGTTACCTGCCGCGAACGATGCGATTTACCGCAGCTGCCGCAACCTGCCCAAGCACCGTGTCATGGTCGCCTCTGACTTGAGCACGTACGACATCATGAACTGTTCCAACTTGGTCTTCGTGGACAACGCCCACGAAGTTGTGGAAGGAATGCTGAAAGCCTAAGCCATGTCGAACATTCTCATCAAGCCCCTCATCACCGAGAAGATGTCTCTCGACACCGAGCGCAACAACAGCTACGGTTTCGTGGTGGCAGACGGTGCCAACAAAATCGAAATCAAGAAGTCGGTGGAAGCCGCTTACGGCGTGACCGTGACCTCTGTGCGCACGTTGCGCGTGGACGGCAAAGCACGTCAGCGTTTCACCAAAACCGGTGTCGTTCGCGGCCGCACCAATGGCTACAAAAAGGCCATTGTGAGCTTGGCTGAAGGACAGGCCATCGATTTCTACGACAACATCTAAGACGCCATGGCACTCAGGAAATTCAACCCGATTACCCCAGGCATGCGCCACAAGGTGCTCTCCAAGTTTGAGGAGATCACCACGGACAAGCCTCACAAGCCATTGCTGGAGCCCATCAAGAAGTCTGGAGGTCGCAACAGCGACGGAAAGATGACGATGCGTTACCGCGGAGGTGGCCACAAGCGTCGTTACCGCGTGATTGACTTCAAGCGTAACAAGCACATGGAAGCCACAGTTTTGACTGTGGAATACGATCCAAACCGCTCAAGCAACATCTGCTTGGTGGAATACAAGGACGGAGAGAAGCGCTACATCATTGCTCCCGAAGGCTTGAAGCCCGGGATGACCATCCACAGTGGCAAGAACGCCATTCCAGAGGTGGGGCATGCGATGTACCTCTCAGACATCCCCTTGGGTACCATCGTGCACAACATTGAGCTGCACCCCGGTCGCGGCGCGAATATCGCCCGCAGCGCCGGCGCCTACGCTCAGTTGGCTGCCCGTGATGGCAAGTACGCCGTGCTCAAGTTGCCAAGCGGAGAAACCCGTCAGATTCTCGTCACTTGCTTGGCCGTCATCGGTGCGGTGGGCAACAGCGAGCACAACCTTCAGGTCAGCGGTAAAGCAGGACGCAGCCGCTGGTTGGGTCGTCGCCCACGCGTACGTGGTGTGGTGATGAACCCAGTCGACCACCCCATGGGTGGTGGTGAGGGTCGCTCCTCAGGTGGTCACCCACGCTCACGCAACGGCGTGCCCGCCAAAGGACACAAGACGCGCAACAAGCGCAAGGCGTCCTCCAAGAACATCATTGAACGTCGGAAGAAGTAAGACATGGCTCGTTCACTTAAAAAANCACCTTTCATCCACTACAAGCTTGCTCAGCGCGTTGAAGCNATGCAAGCCTCTGGAAAGAAGTCTGTCATCAAGACCTGGTCTCGTGCAAGCACGATCACCCCAGACTTCGTGGGTTTGACAATTGCCGTGCACAACGGACGCCAATTCATTCCTGTTTTCGTGACCGAGAACATGGTTGGACACAAGTTGGGAGAATTCTCTCCCACGCGCACCTTCCGTGGTCACGCCGACAAAAAAGACAAGAAGCGCTGAGTCATGGGAGCACGTAAAAGAATCGCCGCAGATGCCCGCAAGGAGGCGCTGAAGAGCACCGCCATCGCGAGCTTGAACAACTGCCCGACGTCGCCACGCAAAATGCGTTTGGTGGCCGACACTGTCCGTGGCAAGGACGTGTTCGAAGCGCTCAACTTGTTGCGCTTCAGCTCACGCGAGGCCAGCACTCGCTTGGAGAAGCTCTTGCTCTCCGCCATTGCGAACTGGGAAGCCAAGAACGAAGGCAAGCGTCCTGAGGAAGCAGGCTTGATCGTTCGCGAAATCAAAGTGGACAGCGCCCGCATGTTGAAGCGTTTGCAGCCCGCCCCGCAGGGTCGTGCGCACCGCATTCGCAAGCGCAGCAACCACGTGACCATCATTGTAGACAGCGCCAAGAACTAATCATGGGACAGAAGACGAACCCAATCGGCAATCGCCTCGGTTTCATCCGAGGATGGGACTCCAACTGGTACGGTGGCAAGGACTACACCGACAAGTTGGTGGAGGACGACAAGATCCGCACCTACTTGATGGCGCGTTTGCGCAAGGCCAGCGTGTCCAACATCATCATCGAGCGCACTTTGAAGCTCGTGACTGTGACCATCAAGTCTGCCCGTCCCGGTGTCATCATCGGAAAGGGAGGCTCTGAGGTGGACAAGCTCCGTGAAGAGTTGAAGAAGTTGACTGGCAAGGATGTGCAGATCAACATTTTCGAAATCAAGCGCCCCGAATTGGACGCGCGCTTGGTGGCAGAGAGTGTGGCACGCCAGATCGAAGCACGCATCAGCCACCGCCGTGCCATCAAGATGGCCATCGCGGGCACCATGCGTCTCGGCGCTGAGGGCATCAAGATCAACATTGCTGGCCGTGTGAACGGTGCAGAAATTGCCCGCAGCGAGAACTACAAGGAAGGCCGCATTCCATTGCACACCTTCCGTGCCGACATCGACTACGCGTTGGTCGAGGCGCACACCACCTACGGCCGCATCGGCATCAAGTGCTGGATCTGCCGCGGGGAAGTTTACGGCAAGCGTGACTTGTCACCTGTTCCACCTCAAAAGAAGGACCGCGGCGACCGCCGTGGTGGAGCCGACCGACGTCGGGGTCCTCGTTCCTGATTGAAAGCAAGCTGAATAGTCATGCTACAGCCAAAACGTACCAAGTTCCGTAAGATGCAAAANGGCCGTNTTCGCGGCCTGGCNCACCGTGGAAGCACGATNGCTTACGGATCTTTTGCCATCAAGACCATGGAAGTGGGATTCATCACTTCTCGTCAGATTGAGGCGTCTCGTATTGCAATCAACCGCTACATGAAGCGTGAAGGAAAGGTGTGGATTCGCATCTTCCCGGACAAGCCCATCACTTCGAAGCCTGCGGAAGTGCGTATGGGTAAGGGTAAGGGTGCGCCCAGCCACTGGGTGGCTCCGGTCCGTCCCGGCCGCATCATGTTTGAAGTGGATGGTGTGCCGATGGAAACGGCACAAGAAGCCTTGCGCTTGGGAGCTCAAAAGCTTCCTGTGAAGTGCAAGTTTGTCGTACGCCCAGATTACGCCGGATAATGATTGCCATGAATGAAATCCGCCAGTTGTCCGACAAGGACTTGCAGGAGCGCCTCGAGTTGGAGCGCGACGCACTGGCCAAGCTCCGTTTCAATCACACGATTGCGGGGCTCGAATCGCCCAAGGTGTTGTCCGAGAAGAAGCGCGACATCGCCCGTTTGTTGACTGAGCAGAACGCTCGCAAAAACGCCAACTAAGAAGCCATGAGCACAGAAGCAACTACCCGCAACCTCCGGAAGGAGCGCACCGGCATTGTGACATCCAACAAGATGGACAAGAGCATTGTGGTTTCCGTGGAGCGCAAGGAGATGCACCCGATGTACGGGAAATTCGTGAAGCGCACCAAGAAGTTTGTGGCGCACGATGAGGAGCAAACCTGCAACATCGGCGACACCGTCCGCATCATGGAAACCCGCCCAATGAGCAAGCGCAAGTGCTGGCGATTGGTGGAAGTCGTGGAGCGCGCGAAATAATNCAGGGAAAGAAAAAGACTGAACGATGATCCAGCAAGAATCCCGTATGAAGGTCGCTGACAACAGCGGTGCGAAGGAAGCCCTTTGCATCCGTGTGTTGGGAGGCACCAAGCGGCGTTACGCGTCTGTCGGAGACACCGTGGTGGTGGCTGTGAAGAGCGCGACCCCGAACGGAAACGTGAAGAAAGGCACGGTGTCCAAGGCTGTGGTGGTTCGCACCAAAAANGAAGTTCGCCGTCCTGACGGTTCGTACATCCGTTTTGACGACAACGCCATTGTGCTCTTGAACGCCAACAGCGACATGCGCGGCACGCGCATCTTTGGTCCTGTCGCNCGCGAACTGCGTGAGAAGGACTTCATGAAGATTGTTTCACTCGCACCTGAGGTGTTGTAATCCACGTACCATGTTCAAGAGACTCAAAGTCAAAAAGGGCGACACAGTCAAAGTGATTTCCGGCGGCAACCGCGGCAAGGAAGGCACGGTGTTGGCGGTCGACCGCAAGAAGGACCGCGTGGTCGTGGAGGGTGTCAACATCGTCACCAAGCACGTCAAGCCCAGCCCCACCAACCCCCAAGGAGGTGTCACCACCACCGAGGCGGGCATCCACATCAGCAACGTGATGGTGGTCGATGGAGCTGGCAACGCCACCCGTGTTGGACGCCGCAAGGGCGACGACGGGAAGCTGGTTCGTTTTTCNAAGAAAACCAATGAGGAGCTGAAGTGATGAGCTACATTCCACGACTCCAGACCCAATACGCGGAGGAAATCGCTCCCGCATTGAAGAAGCAGTTCGAGTACACCTCGTCCATGCAAGTGCCGCGCATCGTGAAGATTTGCTTGAACCAAGGTTTGGGCAAGGCTGTGGCCGACCGCAAAATGGTGGACACCGCCGTGGGNGAGATGTCCATCATCGCTGGTCAGAAGGCNGTGCCGACCCTGTCCACCAAGGACGTGTCGAACTTCAAGCTGCGGAAGGGCATGCCCATCGGTGCACGCGTCACCTTGCGTCGCGAGCGNATGTACGAGTTCTTGGACCGCTTGATCGCAGTGTCTTTGCCCCGTACACGTGACTTCCAAGGTGTGAAGGCCAAAGGTTTTGACGGCCGCGGCAACTTCACCTTCGGCATCAAAGAGCAAATCATCTACCCCGAGATCGACCTGGACAAGGTCAAGAACATCAACGGGATGGACATCACCATTGTGACCACCGCGAAGACGGATGAGGAAGCGAAAGCCCTCCTCGAAGCGTTCGGTTTCCCATTCAAAAAGAACTAAGCCATGGCCAAAGAATCCATGAAAGCGCGTGAGCGCAAGCGCGAGCGCCTCGTGGCGAAGTACGCTGCCAAGCGTGCCGCCTTGAAAGAAGCTGGCGATTGGGAAGGCTTGCAAAAGTTGCCACCCAACTCTGCAGCTGTGCGTTTGCACAACCGCTGCCAAATCACAGGCCGTCCGCGCGGCTTCATGCGTCAGTTCGGCATCAGCCGTGTCTTGTTCCGCAAGATGGCGTTGCACGGGCGCATTCCTGGCGTGAAAAAGGCCAGCTGGTAATCTGAAACAGAGAAGACATGCATAGCGATCCCATTTCCGATTACTTGACGCGCATCCGCAATGCGCAGATGGCCCGTCACAAGGTGGTGGAGATTCCTGCTTCAAACTTGAAGAAGGAGTTGACCAAGATCTTGTTTGACCAGGGGTACATCCTCAACTACAAGTTTGTCGACGAAGGTCACCAAGGCAGCATCAAGATTGCCTTGCGTTACGACGCCAAGTCTCGTCGGCCAGCCATTACTGAAATCAAGCGCCACTCGAAGCCAGGTCTGCGTCGTTACGCAGGTGCCGACGGCCTTCCCCGTGTGTTGAACGGTCTCGGCGTCAGCATCATCAGCACCAACAAGGGCTTGATGACCGACAAGGAGGCCCGCCGAATGAACGTGGGTGGCGAAATTCTTTGCACTGTATACTGATCCGTCATGAGCCGAATTGGAAAAAATCCCATCACCGTTCCCAATGGAGTTGAACTCTCCATCCAGGGCAACGTTGTGTCTGTCAAAGGCCCCAAAGGGGAGTTGACGCAGGAGGTGGACGAAGTGATCTCCATGGAGTACGCAGACAACGTGTTGACGATGTCTCGTCCCAACGACGAAAAAGAGGTGCGTTCAAAGCACGGCCTCTACCGCGCCTTGGTCCAGAACATGATCACAGGCGTGTCTGAAGGTTACAAGGTTCAACTTCAAATGGTGGGTGTGGGTTTCCGTGCCGCTGCGCAGGGACAACAGCTCAACTTGAGCTTGGGTTACAGCCACCCCATCATCATTGAATTGCCGAAGGAAGTCAAGTTGGAAGCGGAAACCCAGAAAGGTGAAGCTCCCCTCGTGACCTTGTCGTCACACGACAAGCAATTGTTGGGCACGGTTGCCGCGAAGATTCGCAGCCTGCGCAAGATTGAGCCTTACAAAGGCAAGGGTGTTCGCTTCTTGGGCGAGCAAATCCGTCGCAAGGCTGGTAAGACGGCCGCCAAATAACCTGAAGTCATGGATACGAAGAAGAAAGCGAAAGCGCGCAAGCGCATCAAGAGCCGCGTCCGCGGCCGTGTTCAGGGCACATCCGAGCGTCCGCGCCTCACCGTGTTCCGGAGCAACAAGCAGATTTACGCCCAAGTCATCGACGACTTGGCAGGCCGCACACTTGCGTCCGCCTCGTCACTTGGCAAGGACGGCGCTGAAGGTGCCAAGCTTGACCAGGCCGCTGCGGTGGGAAAGTCGATTGCAGAAAAGGCCCAAGCTGCAGGAGTGTCTCAAGTGGTCTTTGACCGCAACGGATACCTCTACCATGGCCGCATTCAAAAACTTGCTGAAGCTGCCCGCGAAGGTGGCTTGAAATTCTAACGAGATGGCTCAGAATCAACGTCAACAAAAGCGAGGTGGAAACCGTGAGCAACAATCGCGCACTGGGGATCCCGATTTGAAAGACCGCCTGGTTGGAATCAACCGTGTGGCGAAGACCACCAAAGGTGGACGCACGTTCAGCTTCAGCGCCATCGTCATCGTCGGTGACGAGAAGGGCAAAGTGGGACACGGTCTCGGCAAGAGCCGCGAAGTGGCCACAGCCATTCAGAAAGGCATTGAAGATGGCAAGAAGGACATGATCCACGTTCCGCTTGTGAACGGCACCATTCCTCACGCCCAAGAAATGAAGTACGCAGGTGCGCACATTTTGATCCGTCCCGCCTCTCCAGGTACGGGTGTGATCGCCGGTGGAGCGATGCGTGCGGTGTTGGAAAGCGCGGGCATCACCGATGTCTTGGCCAAGTCCCTTGGGTCTTCCAACCCACACAACGTGGTGAAAGCCACCTTCAACGCATTGAAGGAGCTTCGCAGCGCCAACGACGTCGCGCAGTTGCGCGGCATCCCTGTCAGCAAAGTGTTCAACGGATAATTGCATTGACCATGGGCAAAATTGTCATCACCCAAGTGCGCAGTGCGATCAACCGCACCAAGCGTCAGAAAGAGACCATTAAGGCTCTCGGATTGAAGAAGCTTCACAACCCTGTGGAACATGAAGACACCCCCCAGATCATGGGCATGGTGCGCGCCGTGGGCCACTTGGTGAAAGTCGAAAAGAAATAATCTCTAACCAGCACATTCCATGAATCTCAGCAACCTTACCCCAGCGTCAGGATCTCGGAAGCAGCGCAAGCGAGTTGGTCGCGGAGAAGGCTCCGGTCACGGAGGCACTTCCACACGCGGTCACAAAGGCGCGAAGTCTCGTTCAGGCTACAAGTCCAAGATTGGATTTGAAGGTGGACAGATGCCTTTGCAGCGTCGCGTTCCGAAGTTCGGTTTCAAGAACCCCAACCGCGTCGAATACAAGGGCATCAATGTCGACACATTGCAAGCCTTGATTGAGAAAACCGGTTTGAAGGCTGTCACCCCAGCCGACTTGGTCGCCAACGGTTTGGCGGGCAAGCACGATCTCGTGAAAATCCTCGGCCGTGGTGAATTGACCACGGGTGTGGAAGTGTCTGCCCACCAGTTCAGCAAGTCGGCCACGGCCGCCATTGAAGGAGCGGGAGGCAAATGTTCCACCATTGACCGCTTCGCGAAATGAGGTTCTTCCAGAAAATCGGAGACATTTGGAGGCATGAGGAGCTTCGCCAGAAGCTCGGTGTCACCCTCGGGTTGATCTTGGTCTACCGCGTGGGGTCCTTCATTGTCCTCCCAGGTGTGAACAGCGATGTGCTTGCAGAGCAAATGAGCCAACTCGGTTCAGGCGGCCTGGGAGACATCTTGTCGTTGTTCACCGGCGGGGCCTTCACACGTGCGTCCATCTTCGCACTGGGCATCATGCCATACATCTCGGCGTCCATCATCATTCAGCTTTTGAGCATCGCGGTTCCTGCGGTCCAGAAGTTGCAGAAGGAGGGCGAGAGCGGCCGCAACAAAATCAACCAGTGGACACGTTTCCTCACCATCGCCATTACGTTGGTGCAGGCGCCTGGTTACCTCGCGTCCAGCGTGGTGAGCGTTCCCGGCGTGGTGCAGAGCCCAGACGCGTTCTGGTGGTTCTCTGCGGTGACCATTTTGACCTGCAGCACGCTGTTGATCATGTGGCTCGGTGAGCGCATTACGGACAAGGGCGTCGGAAACGGCATTTCGTTGTTGATCATGATTGGCATCATCGCCACGTTCCCGCAGGCGATTGTGCAGGAGTTCGCACACCCTGACACCACGTTGTTCTTCTTCTTGGTGGAGTTGGCATTCTTGTTGATCATCATCGGCGCCAGCGTGGCTTTGGTTCAGGCAATCCGCAAGGTGCCTGTGCAGATGGCCAAAATGCAGCAAGCCGGAGGCATGTTGCCAGCAGGTGAAGGTGCACGCAGCTTCATCCCATTGAAGGTGAACAGCTCAGGGGTCATGCCGATCATTTTTGCGCAGGCGATCATGTTCGTGCCTCTGTACCTCACGCAAAGCGAGGCGTTGCAGGGGAATGAAATCCTCCAGTCGTTGAGCGACTTCAACGGGTTGTGGTACAACGTCCTCTTCTTCGTGATGATCGTGGTGTTCACCTACTTCTACACAGCGATCACTGTGAACCCCAACCAAATGGCGGACGACCTGAAGCGTCAGAACAGCTTTGTTCCTGGCGTCAAGCCTGGCCGTCCGACGGCGGAGTTCCTCGACGAGGTGCTGTCCCGCATCACCTTGCCTGGGGCCGTGTTCTTGGGCCTGATTGCGGTGTTGCCCGCGATCGTGTTCCAACTTGGATTGACGAAAGCACAAACCTTTGCCATTTTCTTCGGGGGAACCTCCTTGTTGATCATGGTGGGTGTGATTTTGGACACCCTTCAACAAATCGAGAGCTACTTGCTTTCTCGTCGTTACGACGGTTTGATGAAGAGTGGTAAAATGCGTGGACGTCCACAGTCTCCTGTGGGCGGAATCGCTGGCTGATTTTCGAATGAGCTTGGGTCGACGAGTCCGGATCAAAACGGACGAGGAAGTCGAGCTCATTCGGTTGAGTTCTTTGCTTGTTGGGAGAACGTTGGCGCAGGTCGCCGCCCGGGTGCAACCCGGAGTGACCACGCTCGCGCTCGATGCGGTGGCCGAGGAGTTCATCCGAGACCACGGGGCTGAACCTGGTTTCAAAGGGTACGGAGGTTTTCCGAACTCGTTGTGCACTTCAGTCAACGAAGCCGTGGTTCATGGCATCCCCAACGACACGTCTCTCCAAGAGGGAGACATCGTGTCGGTGGATTGTGGGGTGCTGATGAACGGCTTTTACGGAGACAGCGCTTACACCTTTGCGGTGGGGCAGGTTTCTGAAGAAGTGCAGCGGCTTCTGGACACCACCAAAGCTTGCTTGGATCTGGCGATCGAACAAGCCGTGGTGGGCAAACGCATCGGAGACATTGGCCACGCCTGTCAGCAGCATGCTGAGGGGCAGGGTTACGGCGTGGTTCGAGAATTGGTGGGTCACGGCTTGGGCCGGGACTTGCATGAGGCCCCTGAAGTCCCCAATTACGGGAGGCGCGGGAACGGCCCCAAGCTGATGGACGGCATGGTGCTGGCCATCGAGCCCATGATCAACCTCGGCGGCCGCGAAGTCGGTCAAGCGGACGATGGATGGACCATCGTGACGCGTGACGGCAAAGTCAGCGCCCACTTTGAGCACGACGTGGTTGTGCGACAAGGCAAGGCAGACGTTCTCTCCAGCTTCAAAGACATTGAAGAAGTTTTGAATTCGAAGAATACGAACTGAGATACAGTATGGCGAAACAAACGTCGATCACACAAGATGGCACCATCTTGGAAGCGCTCTCCAACGCGCGCTTTCGAGTGGAGCTTGAGAATGGGCACACCATCATGGCCCACATCTCTGGGAAGATGCGGATGTACTACATCAAAATCTTGCCTGGTGATCGCGTGAAAGTCGAGATGAGTCCCTACGATTTGACCAAGGGTCGCATCACATTCCGGTACAAGAAATAACACGAGCATCATGAAAACTCGCGCATCCATCAAGAAGCGTACGGCCGATTGCAAAATCGTTCGCCGGAAAGGACGTCTTTACGTCATCAACAAGAAGAACCCCAAAATGAAGCAGCGTCAGGGTTGATCCCAGACCTGTTTAAATCACGATTGCATGGCACGTATTGCTGGTATCGACATTCCCCGCAACAAACGCGGAGTTATTGCACTGACTTACATCTACGGCATCGGTCGCAGCCGCGCTGCGAAGGTGTTGGCGGAAGCAGGTGTGGACGAGAACAAGAAGGTGGAGACTTGGTCCGACGACGAAGTTGGCGCCATCCGTACCGCCATTGCCACCGGCTTCAAGGTGGAAGGCGAGTTGCGTTCTGAGACATCTCAACACATCAAACGTTTGATGGACATTGGTTGTCAGCGTGGCATCCGCCACCGGAACAGCTTGCCACTTCGCGGTCAGCGCACCAAGAACAACAGTCGCACCCGGAAAGGGAAGCGCAAGACTGTGGCGAACAAGAAGAAGTAACATCCAGACCCCGGTCTGAACATTTGGGTCCCGAGGGGCCGATCACCTCCAAAACCAACGACGATGGCGAAAAGCGTCAAGAAAAAGAAGGTCAAAGTGGAATCGCAGGGCCAAGGCCACATCCACTCTTCTTTCAACAACATCATCATCTCCCTGACCAACAACACCGGTCAGGTGATTTCCTGGTCAAGCGCCGGAAAGATGGGATTCCGTGGTTCCAAGAAAAACACGCCTTACGCTGCGCAATGTGCAGCCGAGGATTGTGGCAAAGTGGCCTTGGAAGCTGGACTCAAGAAAATCCGAGTGTTCGTGAAAGGTCCTGGACAGGGCCGCGAGAGTGCCATCCGCACGCTGCACAACATGGGCATCGAAGTCTCTGAAATCGTGGACGTGACCCCACTTCCACACAACGGGTGCCGCCCTCCAAAGCGTCGTCGCGTTTAATCGTCGTTGAACTGAAAGAAATCAAGATTTATGGCACGTTACCGCGGACCCAAATCCAAGATCACACGTCGCTTCAAGGAGGCGATTTTTGGACCAGACAAGGCGCTTGAGCGCCGGCCTTACGGACCTGGTCAACACGGCAACACCCGTCGTCGCAAGAAGGAGTCTGAGTACTCCGTCCAGCTTGCGGAAAAGCAGAAAGCCAAATACACCTACGGCATCTTGGAGAAGCAATTCTCCAACATGTTCAAGGCGGCCAACGCGAAGTCAGGCATCACTGGTGAGATCCTTCTCCAGCTGTGCGAGCGTCGCTTGGACAACATCGTGTACCGTTTGGGCATTGCCCCAACCCGCCGCGGTGCCCGTCAATTGGTGTCGCACCGTCACATCACGGTGAACGGATCAGTGGTGAACATCCCTTCTTACCGTTTGCGTGAGGGCGATGTGGTGGGCGTTCGCGAGAAGAGCAAGTCCCTCGAAGTGGTGACTGCGTCTCTCGCCAACAGCAACCAAAGCCACGATTGGTTGAACTGGGATGGCGCCGCCATGTCCGGAACCATGATCAACATTCCTTCTCGGGATCAGATTCCAGAGAACATCAAGGAGTCTTTGATTGTGGAATTGTACTCGAAGTAATCCACCCCTGAACCAAAAGACATGGCAATTCTCGATTTTCAGCAGCCGGACAAGGTCATCATGCTTGACTCGACCGACTACAATGGCAAGTTTGAGTTCCGTCCATTGGAACCAGGGTTTGGCTTGACTGTCGGCAACGCGCTGCGCCGCATCTTGTTGTCTTCACTGGAAGGCTTCGCAATCACCAGCCTCCGTGTGGAGGGTGTCGACCACGAGTTCAGCACCATCAAGGGTGTCGTGGAAGACGTGACGGAGATTGTGTTGAACCTCAAGCAGGTTCGCTTCCGCCGCCACATTGAGGACACCGACCAAGAGTCTGTGACCGTTTCTGTGAAGGGCCAAAAGACCTTCACTGCGGGCGACCTCGGCAAATTCACTTCGGCCTTCCAGGTCATGAACCCCGACATGGTGATCTGCAACATGGACGAGTCTGTGGAGTTGAACCTCGTGCTCAACATCGGCAAGGGACGTGGATACGTGCCTGCGGAGGAGAACAAGCGTGAGGAGGCTCCCGTGGGCACTATCGCCATCGACAGCATCTTCACCCCGATTCGGAACGTGAAGTACGAGATTGAAAACTTCCGTGTGGAGCAACGCACCGACTACGAGAAGTTGATCCTCGAATTGGATTGCGACGGAAGCGTTCACCCCAAGCAGGCGTTGCAGGAAGCGGCCAAGATTCTCATTCACCACTTCATGTTGTTCTCTGACGAGAAGATTTCTCTCGAGCCAGAAGACAGCAACGTGGAAGAGGAGTTTGACGAAAGCAGCTTGCACATGCGCCAGTTGCTCAAGACCAAGCTGGCGGACATGGACCTGAGCGTCCGTGCCTTGAACTGCTTGAAGGCAGCTGACATTGACACCCTCGGCGACCTCGTCGCTTTCAACAAGAACGATCTGCTCAAGTTCCGCAACTTCGGCAAGAAGTCTCTGACAGAATTGGAAGAGCTCGTCGAAGGCAAGAACCTTGCGTTTGGCATGGATGTGAGCAAATACAAACTCGAATCTGAGTAATCATGCGTCACGGAAAGAAATTCAACCACCTCGGCCGCAAGAGTGCACACCGCAAAGCGATGCTCTCCAACATGGCCTGCTCCTTGATTGAGCACAAGCGCATCACCACCACCGTGGCCAAGGCCAAAGAGCTGCGGAAGTTTGTGGAGCCACTCGTGAACCGTTCCAAAGACGACACCACGCACAGCCGTCGCGTGTGCTTCAGCTACCTCGGAAGCAAGCATGCTGTGACCGAGTTGTTCCGCGAAGTGGGCCCCAAGGTGAGCACCCGCGAGGGCGGCTACACCCGCATCATTCGCACCGGCAACCGCTTGGGTGACAACGCTGAAATGTGTTTGATCGAGCTCGTCGATTTCAACGAAATCTACGGACGCGAAGAGAAGAAGAAGACCCGTCGTTCGCGTCGTGGAGGTGCCAAGAAGGCGGCTCCTGCTGCGGAAGCTCCTGTTGTGGAGGATGCCGTGGTCGTGGAGGAAGTGGCGGAAGCCCCAGCAGAGGAGGCGCCAGCGGCTGAGGCCGCTGAGGAGGCTCCTGCAGCTGAAGCTGCGGAAGCTGCCGACGACGCACCAGCTGCCGAAGACGGCGCTGAAGAGAAGAAGGAGGACTGATTTCAGCTTCCTGAAGAAAAAAAGGGAGACCTGCGGGTCTCCCTTTTTTGTTGGAAGTTGGTGGTTTTCTGTGAATGAGTGGCTGATTCGAATCTGTATCTTCGCGGCATGATTGACAACCCCTTGCCTTCAGACGTTGCGGTGTTGGTCTTGGCCGATGGAACAGTGTTCCAGGGCAAAGCAGCCGGAAGCCGTGGCACCAGCTTCGGTGAAATTGCGTTCAACACCGGGATGTACGGCTACCAAGAAATCTTCACGGACCCCAGCTACCACAAGCAGATTGTGGTGATGGCGACCGCGCACATCGGGAACTACGGCGTGCATGAAGGGGAGACCGAATCTTCAGGGCCTCGCGTCGCGGGCGTTGTGGCACGCAACTTCTCGTCTGTGGCCAGCCGCCCAGGCGGCAGCGGCACCTTGCAAGATGATTTGGAAAGCCACGACGTGGTGGGTATTCGCGACGTCGACACGAGGGCGTTGGTCACGCACATTCGCGAGCATGGGGCCATGAACGCCGTGGTGTCCAGCGACGGCACCAGNGTGGAAGAACTCAAGGCCAANTTGTCGAANGTGCCTTCGATGGAGGGCATGGAGCTTTCAAGCCAGGTGAGCGTGACCGAGGTGCGTGAAGCAGGGNTTGGCAATGCGCACCGNGTGGCGTTGTTGGACCTGGGGGTCAAGGAAAGCATTGTGCGTTGCTTGGTGGACCGCGGTTGCCACGTCAAGGTGTTCCCTTGGGACAGCGANGCGGGCGATTTGTTGGCGTGGAATCCANNGGGCATCATGCTGAGCAACGGCCCAGGNGATCCTGCGGCCATGCCAGGCGTGGTTGCNGAGGTGNCCAAGTTGGTGGACAGTGGCTTGCCGGTGTTTGGCATCTGTCTTGGCCACCAAGTTCTCGCGTTGAGCCAAGGGGTGAAGACGGAGAAGATGTTCAACGGGCACCGAGGCGTGAACCACCCCATCAAGAACTTGATCACCGGNACCTGCGAAATCACCTCCCAGAACCATGGGTTTGTGATCAGCCGCGAGAGCCTTGAATCGAACGCGGATGTGGAAGAAACCCACGTCCATTTGAACGACAACACCGTGGCCGGCATTCGCCTGGTGGGACGTCCTGTGTTCAGCGTGCAATACCACCCTGAAGCCTCAGCAGGCCCTCACGACAGCCGCTACCTGTTCGACGANTTTGTCGCGAACATTGCACAAGAAAAAACCGCCGTTCTGCAATGAACAACGGCCTTCACGGGGAGTGATCCCCACAAGATTCATTTGATGAGTTACATCGATTTTGTNCACGCCCGCCAAATTTTGGACTCGCGTGGAAACCCCACCCTGGANGTTGAAGTGGGCACTGGAGACGGTTCGTTTGGCCGAGCTGCAGTCCCCTCAGGCGCTTCCACAGGCGTGCACGAAGCGGTTGAATTGCGCGACGGTGGAGACGCCTGGATGGGCAAGGGCGTGGAGCGTGCCGTGTCCCATGTGAACCACGAATTGCAAGAAGCGCTCGTGGGCATGGACGTCACCGACCAGCGTCTCATCGACGAGACCATGCTGGAGTTGGACGGCACAGAAAACAAAGGAAACTTGGGAGCGAACGCCATTTTGGGTGTCAGCTTGGCGGCCGCGCGCGCTGCAGCGGATTGCTTGGGGTTGCCCTTGTACCGCTACGTGGGTGGNGTGGGTGCNCGCACCCTGCCCGTNCCCATGATGAACATCTTGAANGGAGGTTCACACGCCGACAACAAGATTGACATCCAGGAATTCATGGTCATGCCTGTGGGCGCCGAGACGTTCACCGACGGCCTGCGCATGGGCACGGAGATCTTCCACAACCTCAAGAGCGTGTTGAAGGCCCAAGGCCACAGCACCAACGTGGGGGACGAGGGAGGCTTTGCCCCCAACCTGGGCAGCAACGAAGAAGCCGTGGAAGTGGTCCTCAAGGCCATCGAAAAGTCGGGATACCGCCCAGGTGAAGATGTGTTGTTGGCCATGGACGCCGCGGCGTCCGAGTTCTACGACAAGGAGAGCGGCCTCTACAAGTTTGAAAGCACTGGCGACCAGCGGACCGGCGCGGAAATGGTCGATTTTTGGAAGGGATGGTGCGACAAGTACCCCATCGTGTCCATCGAAGACGGATTGGACGAGGACGATTGGGCGGCTTGGAAGCAGCTCACCGATGTGGTGGGAGACCGCGTGCAGTTGGTGGGCGACGACTTGTTCGTGACCAACGTGCGTCGTTTGTCTCGTGGCATTGAGGAGGGCGTCGGCAACTCCATCTTGGTCAAGGTGAACCAAATTGGCACGTTGTCCGAGACCATGGACGCCGTGAACATGGCACATCGCGCGGGCTACACTTCCGTGATGAGTCACCGCAGCGGAGAGACCGAGGACACCACCATCGCCGACTTGGCCGTGGCCTTGAACACCGGACAAATCAAGACTGGCTCCGCGAGCCGTTCAGACCGCATCGCCAAGTACAACCAGTTGCTTCGCATCGAGGAGGAGTTGGGGGCCAACGCCCAGTACCTCGGCGTGGCGTTCCGGTGATCGAGCGCAGCCCCAACACGAACAAGGCGGACCCGACAGGTCCGCCTTGTTTGCGTTCAGCCCTCGGGTTCAGCGGCGGTGGAGCGCAGACAACTCTGCCCGTATGGCACCAAAGTTGGAAGGGTTGGAGGCTGAGGTTTTGCCAAAGTCCCAGAGCAAGACCACCTCATGGGTGCCGCCGGCCACGCGTTGGATGTCGGTGGCGGCGAATTCGGCGGTGTACCCGATGCGGAGCTCTTCTGTGATTTGGAATTGCGTGATGGCGGTCAAGCTGTTGGCCACACGCCACCCCACGCCGACGGAAGCAACCCCAGTGAATTCAGCCAAGAGGTTCACGTCCAAGATGGACGGCACGTCCGGGGTGGACCTGAACAGCACAGAAGGGTGGAGGGTCAACCATGGCGTCACGCTGGCATGGTACCCCGCATGGGCGTACAAGTGGTTCCTGTAAAACGAGGTGATGGTGCCGTCCAACGCGTTGTCCACGACGAACAAGGTGGGGGCAGAAANCCCAGCGTCCCATGCGGGGTGTCGAACCATGAGCCCGCAGCCAAAGCGGGGAATCCATGCACTCAGCTGGGTNCCTTGGTACAGGGGGTCTGCTGGATCNATCACNTCTGCCAAGGCGAGCTGGGAGCGGTATTGCATCAGCCCGCCGCGAAGCCCAAAGCTCAATTGGATGTCGGACCCCACACCCATGTGGTAGGCCCCCTGGGNGGCGAATTCAAAGGTGGAGTTGATGCCGATGGCGTCCACCGCCACCGTGGCCCCNACGCCGAGAGAGGGGTCGCTGACAAGGCCGTGGCCGGACAAAATGCTTGTGCTTGGTGCGCCGCCTTCAAATGCAGCCCATTGGATGCGGCGCATGGCAATCGTTTGCCAGTGCCCAGCTGAACCTGCGGCGGCGGGGTTGACTAGCGTCGTGTTGAACAGGTACTGCCCAGTGAGCACGTCCTGTTGCGCGTGCATTGGAGCCTGGCCAAGGAGGTTGACCACAAGGGCAAGGCATGCAGCTTGAAGATGGGGGAAAGCGTTCATCGGCGGAGTTCGACTGCAGCGTGATACGTGTTGCCGTTGGCGTCAAACACCACGAAGTAGGTGCCTGTCGGGAGCATTTGTCCTTGAAGGTTGGTGCCGTCCCAGGGCACCGTCACATCCGTGGACGTGAACACCAAACTCCCCCAGCGGTCAAAGACATTCAACGAGGTGTTTTCCAACCAGTCGCAAGGCAGGTTGTCCAAATTGGGACCCACGTTTCGGATCAGGTAGAAGTCGTTGAAGCTGTCGTTGTTGGGGGAGAATCCGGTGGGCAAGTCGGGGATCCTTGGCGGTTCGCTGATGACGATGGTTTGGTCCGCAGTTGTCGCGTTGCCGCACGCGTCCGTCAAGGTGATGGAACGAATCAACACGCAGTCTGGACCGACGCAGTCGCCTCCTTCAAACGCGTCGACGCAGTCCCAAGTCCAAGCGTTGCACGCGTCCGTGGCGTCGACGTCGAGGTCTTCGCAGTTNGGCACATCNGCCGGGCAGTGAACTTCCCANGGTTCGAGCACTGAACCCCACTCGGGTGAGGTCGTGTCGGCCCAAGTCACCACATAGTTCGTGTCTGCCTGGTTTCCGCAGAGGTCGGTCACGCGGTAGCTGAAGGTTTTGGTCCACACGCAATTGTCCCCTTCCTCCACTTCTCCAAGAAATTCCAGCACCAAGTCGTCTCCNAATGTGGCGTTGTCCGTGGCGCTGAGGTCGTCCACGGTCCAGGGCAACACCACGGCGTCGCAAGACACGTTGATGTCGTCCAATGGAGAGACCACGGAAGGGGCTTCCACNTCTTCCACCAAGATGGATTGGACCCAGGAGCTCGAATTGGCNCACGCGTCTTCCACGGTGTACGTCCTGAGCAACAAGAACGATCCAGGACAGTACGTCTCCACCGTGTCGGTGGCACAGGACAAGGTGGTTTCGCTGCATGCATCCTCCCAAACCAGGGCGTCGACGGCGCAGGGAGGCACGTCGTTGGGGTCTCCGAAGAGAAGGTCTTCTGGCGGCACCACGATGTGCGGGGGCACGGTGTCAACATGGAAGATGAATTGAAGCCAAGGGTCGGTTTGGTTGCCGCACACGTCGCTGGCTTGAAGGGTGCGCCGCACAATGTGTTCTGCAGGACAGGGTCCTGTCAGCGTGTCGAACGTTTCCGTCCAGGAATAGTCGTTGACGTCGCTGGCGAGGGGCAAGCTGTCTGTAAACGCCACATCGCAGGGCGTTTCCACATCCACGGGCCAATCGACCACTTGGGGCGCCTGCCCATCTGTCAACGTCACCCGCTGCACCTCGCTGTGGGAATAGCCTGCGACGTCGGTGACAGTCCAAACCACTTCCAGCGTGTCTGTGCACGCGCCCTCGCTNTCCAGGGTGTCCCATGCGAATTCCACGGTCAAGTCTTCGCCAGCCGAGCAACCATCTTCAGCGTGAGCCTCGGCAAGCCACTGGGCCCATGGCAGGGCTTCTCCCATGGCCAGACTTGTGTCGGCAGGCACATGGATCCACATGGGCGGGGTGCTGTCGACCAACGATACCGTTTGGGAGGCGGTGGCGGCGTTGCCACATGCGTCCGTCGCTGCCCACAAGACGATCACTTCTGCGGAGGGGCCGGTGGCGCTTGGGACAGAATCCANNGACCAAGTCAGGGACACTGCAGAGCAGGCGTCCTCGGCTTGCGCAGGGTCCAACACCAACGGCTCGCCGCACTCCTGGGTGGTGGCTTCAGGAACCAAAATGAAAGTCGGGGGCAAGGTGTCGATCACCGTCAACGTTTGGACCGCCTCGGTCTGGTTGCCGGCNTCGTCGATGGCGACGTAGGTGCGGGTCCACACCCCGGAGCCTGGNCATTCCCCTTCNGTCCAGAATTCAGAACTCGTCCAACTGGCACCGCCGCAGGCGTCTTCCACCACCGCCTCGGATGCGGGAAGGTTGTCGGTGCAGGACAGGGTGAGGTCTTCGGCCACAAAGGTGAANACNGGGGGGGTGGTGTCGATGACGGTCAGCGTCTCGACCAGAGACACGGCATTCAGGCATTCGTCCGTGGCGACGTGGGTGATGTTCAACGTCCATTGGCCGTCAACCCACACGGAGTCCACGGTGGACATGTAGGTCACGTCTCCACAGGCATCCTCGGCGGTGGGCGTTGTGTTTGGCCAGAGTGCCACACAAGACAAGGTGCCTTCCAAGGAGGTCGTGCTGAACGCCGGCGCCACGGTGTCGACCACGGCGATGTGTTGCACCACGAGGGTGTCGTTGCCTGCGATGTCGAAAGCTTGAAACGTCCTGGCCCAGGTGCCCGTGCCGCCGCAAGCGCCAGGTGTCCATTCGTCAGAGAGCCACTCCACGACCACGTTGTCGCTGCAGTTGTCTGTGGCTTGAGGCAAGACCATGGGAATGGCCTCCCCGCATTGGACGTCCACATCGGCGGGGATGAAGGTCCAGCTGGGCGGGGTGGCGTCCACGTGGGTGACCACCTGGGTGTGGGTGGTTGTGTTGCCACATGCGTCGGAGGCCAAAAACGTGTTCAGCACCGTGTACGTGCCGGTGGTGGGAAGGCCCAACGTGTCCGCGAACCAAGCCACCTCCACCGCAGAACAATTGTCGATCGCAGTAGGGTACAAGACGTCCATGGAAACCTCGCAATTCACCGTGGTGTCCTCGGGCAACGTCGTCCACACTGGAGGAATCAAATCCAAAAACACCGCCACAGTGCTGGCCGAGCTTTGGTTTCCGCAGGCGTCGGTGGCGGTGTAGGTTCGGATGACCTCCGAGGCCGGCGTGGCGCAGCCTTGGACCGAGACGTCGTCGCTCCAGGTCAAGGTGGTCTCCCCGTTGCAGCCGTCCAACACGACAGGCTGCGGCAACAGGTCCATGTCGTCCCCACAATTCAAGGGCCAAAACGCCACGGCATTCAGCGTGGGCGGGGTGATGTCCACCTGGGTTTGGGTCTGAATTGCCTGATCCACCAAGCCTGTTTCGTCGGTCAAATCGAAGGTCCGCACCAGGGTCAGAAGGGTGCCACATGAGCCTTCAAGGGTGTCCTCGGTCACCGAAAGCTCCCAAGGACCGCAACCTGGCACGACCTCGGGCAAGCCGCTTTCCCAAGGTTGGTCGCACACGAGAGAGACGTCGCCTGGCACAGTGCCAAAAGTGGGGGGCACGTAGTTTTCCATCTGCACGACTTGGGTGGCCACAGTGGAATTGCCGGCCAAATCGAAGGCTTCGTAGCGACGAACAAGGGTTTCGTTGCCGAGGGCGTCTTCCGCAGCGAGTTCTTCCGAGACGACCATGGTCACGTCCCCGCAATTGTCCACCGCCTCAGCCTGGACCAAAGCAGGAGGGACGCCGCAATACACCGTGTCTCCAGGGGGCACAAATGTGAACACCGGGGGGACGTCGTCCAAGACCGTGAAGGTTTGCACGGAGTCGGCGACATTCCCGTACACGTCGGACACTTCGAACCTTCGAATCACTTGGTACACCCCGACATCAGGGTGGGCCACCGTGGTGTCACTGGAAGCGTAGAACACCGGGGAACACGCATCAGAGGCCTCCGGAAACGAAGGAGGAATGGGGTCCTCACAGCTGAGGGTGAGGTCCTCGGGCACGAAGGTGAATTGCGGGGCTTCGCTGTCCACGTTGTTCACCAGGAATTGTCCCGTCGCCGCATTCCCGCATTGGTCCGAGGCGGTGGCCGTGACCAACAAGGAAAACACGCTGCCTTCTGCGGGCGCCGTCACCTGGGTTTGCACGTCCCAAACCACGTCGGAACAGAGGTCCTCGGCCAACCCAGCACCGTCGAACACCCAGTCCGCGTCGCAGGCGATTTGAACGTCGTTTTCGGGGAGGGTGAGTTGTGGAGGGGTGGTGTCGCGGTAGGAAACCGTGTGGGACGCTTCGGCCACGTTGCCGCAGGCGTCGGTGGCCACGAAGGTTCGGACGACGTCCATGTTTTGGGGACAGTCCAGCCATGTGGTGTCCGCCAGGACCTCCACTTCCCAGGTTGAACAATCGTCCTCGAGCGTGGGCCATGGGAGGGGCGTCTCGCTGTCGCAGTCCAAGGTCAGGTCGTCTGGCACCTCCACGAACGTTGGGGGCGTGCTGTCGGAGATGGTGACCAGGTGAAACCCTTCGCCCAAGTTGCCGCAGGCGTCGGTGGACTGCGCTTGACGTTGCAGCAACCTCGATCCTTCGCACTCGGAGTCCACCAAGAAATTGGCGATGTCCAAGGGCAAATCGGAGGTTGGGGTGCAATTGTCCTCCACGGCGATGTCGGGGTAATCCTCGGGCTCCCCACAGTCGAGGAACACGTGATCCGGCAGGATGAAGGTGGGGGGCTCGAGGTCGCGCACTTGGACCGTTTGCACCACCGTGGTGTCGTTTCCGCATCCGTCCGTTGACACAAATGTCCTCAACACGGTGTAGTTGGAGGGGCAATCGCCGTCCACGATTTGCGCGGCCAATTCCACCACCGGCACCTCGCCTTCGCAGGCATCCAACGCGAAGGCGTCGTCGTACACGAGCGGCTCGTCGCATCCAAACTCCACAGAGGCGGGGGCCGTCAAGGTCGGCGCGGTGCGGTCGACCACTTCCACGGTGTGCAGGTGTTCAGAAGTGTTCCCGCAGGCATCGCTGGCGAGGTAGGTGGTCAGCACGCGCACTTCTTGTGCGCACGTCCCAGGCACCACATTCACGATGCTGTCCAGCACCCAAGAAGAACAGTCGTCGACGGCCGCCGGGAGGGCGGAAAGCACGACATCGTAGGGATCTGCTGGACACTCGAGCTCCAGGTCGTCCGGGACCTCGGTGAACGTGGGTGGATCTTGGTCCGTGAGGTTGACGGTGCGGGTGGCTTCGACGTACCCGGCTTGGTTGCCCACGACATAGCGGCCGACCGCATCGCGGTCGGAGGCGCAGGTGGCTTCGTGCTGAACGCACGAGTCAAACTCCACGGCGACTTGCCCAAACCCGCCGTACACGACGGACCCAATGCACGTCGACCACCCAAAGTTTCCGGCCACGCCCTCGGTGTTTGTGGGGAAGCCGTGGGCGTTGGTGCCGACTTGGAACGGGTGGCTGACGTCGACGCTGGAATTCTGAACGAGCAAGAATTGGCCTGCCAGGCCGCTGAGCCCGACCATCTTTGACATCAAAGGTTTGACTTGCCAAATGCCCCAATTCTCCGCCTCGGTGCTGTCGGAGCCTGCCAAGTTGATGTTGCCACCCTGGGCCATCCAAGACGCGCCTGAGGTGGACAATTCCAACACGAGTTCAACCTGAAATTGAAGGCTGGCATTCAGGCGGTTGAGGATCCGTCCCTCAAAGGTGGCGATGTTGTCGTCGTGCATGGTCCACGTGCCGCCTGCCCCGTCGATCGTGAAGGCGTCGCTGTTGGCCAGGCCCGTCGACTCGAAGTTGTGCAGGTGGACGGTGCCAAAGAAATATGGAAGGTCCTCTGGACGGTTGCCGTTGCACACGCGTTCGTTGCCCAGGGGAAATTTGGCGACCGCTGTGCTGAAGCCGTCGGGACAGTCCGAGGTGTAGTCCAGGAAGTCAGGGAGCAAGTCCAACGCGCTGCCGGCGGTGCAGGTCGTGTCGAGGGTGCTCGACTCACCTTGCAGAAACTGCGGGTTGCAGGACGTGCAATTGAGTTGACCCCAAGCGGCAAATGCCGGGATCAGCCAAGCGGCGACCAAGACGAGAAGGGCTCCAAATGTGCGGCGCATCAGGGCGTGTGAACTCGGGAGGTGAAACGGGACGTGACGTTGGATGAAAAATACCGCCCCCGAGTGCCCTGCTGGAGCTCAGGCGTCGGGGCTTTTCAGCCCCAAAGCGTGGAGAACAATCCCCGCCGCCACGCCCACATTCAGGCTTGACGTTTTGCCTTTCATGGGGATGCGCACGGCTGTGGTGCAGTGCTTCATCACCTCGGCGGAAATGCCGGAATGCTCGTCGCCAAGCACCAGGCAGGTCGGTGCATCTCCTGCCAATTCGTGGGCTTGGACGTCGCCTTTTTCGCTCACAGCAACAGGGGAGAGCCCCATTTGGGTCATCCACTCCATGGCCTGGTCCATGCGCTTCACACGGCACATGGGCAAGCGAAGCAATGCGCCGGCCGACGACTTGACGGCGTCTTCATTCACCGGCGCGGACCCGGTGGCGGGCACGACCAACGCGGTGGCGCCAAAGCACTCGGCCGTCCTTGCAATGGCCCCGAGGTTGCGGACGTCCGTCACGCCGTCAAGGGCGACGAGCAAGGGCGTTTGGCCTGCTTCGAAAGCGCCGAGCACCACTTCGTCGAGCGGCTGAAATTCGATCGGGGAAATGAAGGCCACCACGCCTTGGTGGTTCTTCATGGTGATGCGGTCGAGCCGCTCCTTGGGCACCGCTTGCGCCGGAATGTCAAGTGCGCGGCATTTGCTCAGGATCTCCGACATCTCGTTGGTTTGCTTCCCTTTGAGAAACAAGACGCGTTGCATGGGTTTGGCCTCTTGGAGCGCTTCCAAGACCGGGTGAATGCCAAACAGGAAGGTGCGTTCAGAGGGACGTCGGTGGTGCATGGCGCAAAGGTAGGTCGCGCTCAGGTCGGTCGGCGATCAATTCGCACGAACCCGCCCGTTCCGCCAAGCGCTGACAGCACGGTCCCACGCCGAGCGGAACTGGATGCTTCGTTGCAGCACGAAGTGGTTGTCGTCGTACGGGGTGGATTTGCGCCTGAAATGGAAGGTCAGGGCGTTGGTGGTGCCTTCCTCGCCGTAGACCCAATACTCGTTCCAGGCGTCGCGCCGGATTCGTTGCGGGATCCCGAACACCACGTGCACCATGCCACGGTCGGTCTTCCATCCGTCGACCAGTCCGGAAAAGGCGTGGTTGGCCTCCTCCACGCGGTCGTAGTACGTCTGAAGCAAGTTTCGGGCTTTGTTGGGGGTGCGGCCGCAGGCCAACCAGAACTCGTCGAGGGCCAGCTTGGGATGGGTGGCTTGCTTGAGTTTGTTGTACTCTGCCCTGGTGGCGATGTATCGAACAGGCGAAATCAGCGACAGAGCCGGCCCCAATTCTGGAAACCGAGGCTGACGTCCATGAACATGGATGGTCAATTCGTTGGACGCCAGTTCAAAGAGGGTCAACCCCCCCGCGACTTGGACCACGATCATGCTGTCCGCCAAGACCTGACCGACGTTCACCGGGGTCAGCGTGTCCCAACGCACACGCGTGCCGCTGTAAGGCGGAGGGGGGAGGGACTTGGGTGGGGTCACGTGGTAGAGCAACCACGCCGCTTCTCCGTCGCCGCGTTGGGTCAAGGCCGTGGGAAGCATGAGCCGCAAGGTGTCGTTCACCGTGGCTTGGTCTGGTCGCACGGCCCACTTGTCTTGCTCGCTCCATGCCAGTACGTCCCGCGCACCGAAGCCGTCAGATGGGCCCAGGAAGCGGCGGGTGGACCAGGAGGTGTTGCGCTGCAAGTCCGTCACCTCGCACTCGGCCCAGGCTGGCACGCCTCGGCCCCGCCAGGTTTGGCGCAGGCGCAACAAGGAAGGGGTGTGGTCCCAGGCCGTGTCGACCACCGTCCAAGACGTGTCGAGGAGGTCGATCTGAAGTTGGGCCACGAACGGAGACGACGCGCTGGCCCGGCTGTACAGCAGCTCGGCGCGGTTCACCGAGAGGTAGAGGTCCACGCTGGATGCAGCCATGTTCCGGTGCAAGACGACTTCAGGGTGCAGGACAGATGCCTTCCGGTCGTAAGGTCGTCGGGCGCTCGGGGTTTGCAGGCTGGCGGACGCGCATCCCACGCCCAGTCCCGCCCACAAGAGGGTCCAAAAGAGGAGGGATGGGCGGCCAGATGTCATAGAACACGAAGGTAATTCGGGCGAGGGTGTAACCTTTTGGAATGTGGGGGCGTAAAGGGGCAAGAATTCTTCAAACCCTCTCAAACACAATCCCCATGCAACGCACCCTTCGCATCGCAGCCATTGTGCTTTTGACCGCCGCAGCGCTCAGCTCTTGCGGCACGTTGTACACCTCATGTGCAGCTTACGCTGAAGCACCGACGGCTGAAGTCCGTTAAGCTCGGACAAATCGAAACGTCAAATCCTGCTTGACGTCGGGGTGCAAACTCTGCGCAACAGGACACGCCCGGGCCACGCGCTCGAGCACCTTCAAATCTTGGTCGGTCGCCTGTGCAGACACGCGAACGTCCAATTCCATCACGATGGCGGCGACCCGACGGGGGTTGGCCGCCATTGTTTTTTGGACGTGGGTGTCGATGCCGAGCAACTCGTAGTCCTTGCTTTGGACATGGATGCCCATGATGGTCATGACGCATGCCGCCAGAGACGTGCTCAGCAGGTCGGTGGGGGAAAACGCTTCGCCCAAGCCGTGGTTGTCGGTGGGGGCGTCGGTGAGGAGCGTTTGGCCTGACTTCAGGTGCGTGTTCTCCGTGCGCAACGGATCGACGTAAGACACCTTGTAATTCCAAGTGGGGGAGTCTGGATTCGGCATGAGTGCAAGATGCACCTAACTTCGTGAGCGATGTGCATCTGGAACACAACATCTGAGGCGCGCCGATGGGCGATGGGCATGTGGCTGATTGTGGCCCTCGCGCTCGGCGTTTTTGAGGTGCAAGCCCAATCGACAGGCTTCGACGCCGTGTTTGGCGAAGGGGCAGATGTGGTGCTCACCGACGCTGGACGCTTCCACGTCACCCTGCACAGCCAGGGGGCAGGTGTGGGCTTTCAGCGCGGGACCTTCGACGGGGCCTTTGTCGTCCGAGGATGGCAAGGTGAGCTGGTGTTCGTGCGCCACTTGAAAGAGGAAAAAACCCGGAACCCGGTGTACGAGGAGGGTCTGCCCTACGTGTTTGGGAAGGTCAACGCCTTCCACGCCTTGCGCCTGCAACGCTACAAGGAGTCGGTCGTGGCGGAGAAATACCGCCGCGGCGGGGTCACCTTGTCACACACGCGAAGCGTGGGCGCCGTGTTGGGCATCGCCAAGCCGGTGTATTTGGAAATCGGATACCCTGAAATCCCATACACCTCCCTGCAAGTGGAGCGTTACGAGCCGGAAGAGCATTTCTCAGATCGGATTTACGGCCGGGCCCCGTGGGTCAATGGCTTGGAGAGCTTGGCGTGGAACCCCGGGGTGTCCGTGGGGCAGACCGTCAGCTTTGAATTCAGCGAGACGCGCACGTCCACCCGGACCCTGGACGTGGGCGTGCAAGCCGACGTGTATTGGCGCCCGGTGGAAATCATGGCGTTTGTGGCGCCCCGGCGAATGCACTTCACGTTCCTGTTGCGCTACGCATGGGGTGCACAATGGTCTGCCAAGGGATTGGGCGACGCACGAAGCTGAGCATTCCTTTCCGACCTTTGCACCATGACCGCAGGTTCACCCGGGAACTCTGGACAAGAAGGTTCTTCCAACGTCGCCCCCAAGCAGCGAGTGCCCAAGCCCAAGTGGCTTAGGGTCAAACTGCCCACTGGAGAGGCTTACCGCGAAGTGCGCAACATTGTGTCGGAGCACAAGCTTCACACGATTTGCGAGAGCGGACACTGCCCCAACATGGGAGAGTGCTGGGGTGAGGGCACGGCCACGTTCATGATTCTGGGGAACATCTGCACCCGCAGCTGCGGTTTTTGCAACGTGGTCACCGGCAAGCCTGAGGAGGTCGACGTGTTTGAGCCTGGACGCGTGGCGAACTCGGTCAAGCTCATGGGGGTCAAGCACGCCGTCATCACTTCGGTGGACCGAGACGATTTGCCCGACGGCGGCGCGGAAATTTGGGCCCAAACGGTGCGCGCCATCCGCCACCAGAGCCCCGGCACGACCCTGGAAACGCTCATCCCTGACTTCGCGGGCAAGTGGGCCAACCTTCAGCACATCATCCAAGTGGCGCCCGAAGTTGTGTCGCACAACTTGGAAACGGTGCGGCGCCTGACCAGGTCGGTGCGGATTCAAGCCAAATACGACCGCAGCCTTGAAGTGATCAAGCGCCTTTCTGACGCCGGCCTTCGCACCAAAAGCGGCGTGATGCTTGGCTTGGGCGAGACCTTCGACGAGGTGGTGGAAACCATGGACGACCTGCGCAGCGTGGGTTGTCAAGTCATCACCCTGGGACAGTACCTGCAGCCAACCCCCAAGCACCTTCCTGTGGTGGAGTTCATCCACCCCGACGTGTTCGCCGAATTGGAGGTCATCGGCAAAGAAAAAGGCTTCCGCCACGTGGAAAGCGGGCCCCTCGTTCGCTCCTCATACCACGCGGAAAAGCACGTGGTCTGAACTGCATCCCATGCTCGAGGAAGCGAGACTCTCGCCCTTAAGCCGTTCACTCCTTCCACACGAGGCGACTTTTGGAGAATCCGGGAGGTTCTTCTGTTGTAACTTCCGGGCGTCTTTTTGCCTGAATCTAGACCGAATCCATGATGTTGAATTCAACCTTGCGCAGCGTTGCTGCTGGAACCGCCATCTTCGGCCTGTCCGTGATGGGATGGTTCACCCTGTCCAACCAAGAGTCTGAAGCGTACAGCCCACGCCTCGAAGAGAAAGCCGCCGAACCCAACGGCGCGCTCGAAATTCGCCAAGCCTTGCTCGGCGACGAGAACGGTGTGGTCGACTACGCCGGCCTTGCAGAGCTCCGCCAGAAGGTGGAAAAGAAGGCCAAGCGCGATTTGGCCGCCAAAGCTTCAAGCCTCTCATGGCACGAGCTTGGACCAGACAACATCGGTGGACGCACACGTGCCATTGAGCCCTTTGGCGCCAACGGCCTCTACGCAGGTTCGGTGTCCGGCGGATTGTGGAAATCCATGAACCGTGGCGACAACTGGACCCAAATCACCACCTTCCCCAGCTTGATGGTGGGATCCATCGCGTTGGCGGGCAACGGCGACCTCTACGTGGGCACAGGCACCGCGTGGGAAGGCGCTTCAGGTGAGGGCGATTCCGGATTCCGCGGCGAGGGCATCTGGCGTTCCACAGACGCAGGTGCGTCTTGGGAGCAGGTGTCAGGCTCTGGCAGCTTCA
>PBWG01000057.1 GCA_002729115.1 Crocinitomicaceae bacterium
GGAGTTCTTGTCCAAGGATGCGGGGGAACGCGTGTTGGCTTTGGCCAAGTCGACCCTGACGTTTGCAGACGTGGACGACACAGGAAGGACCACCCACGACGACTCGTGGTTGCAAAAGCACGTGGACCACGTGTTGGATTTGGAACTTGTCGACCCTGACGCCATCCGGTCCGCCGGGTTGAAGGTGGCTGTGGATGCGGTGAATTCGTCGGGCGGTTTGGCGGTGCCCCTGCTTTTGAAGGCGCTCCATGTGGAAGTGGTGCCTGTGCATTGCGACCCTACGGGACACTTTGCCCACAACCCAGAACCCCTGCCCAAGCACCTCGTCGACTTGACCGAAGCGGTCACCGCCCAATCTTGCGACCTCGGCATCAGCGTGGATCCAGATGTGGACAGGTTGTGTTTTGTGAGCGAGGATGGGAGCTTCTTCGGGGAAGAATACACCCTCGTGGCGATGGCCGACCACGTGCTTGCCCACACTCCAGGTCCGACGGTCAGCAATTTGAGCAGCACCCGAGCGCTTCGTGAAGTGAGCGCCCGTCACGGCTGCACCTACACCGCCGCGGCTGTAGGGGAAGTCAACGTCGTGGCCCAAATGCGGGAGGTCGGCGCCATTCTTGGCGGCGAAGGAAACGGCGGGGTGATTTACCCCACGTCGCATGCCGGTCGGGACGCGTTGGTGGGCATCGGCTTGTTTTTGACTTTGTTGGTGTCGAAGGGCATGACATGCAGTGCGTTGCGGGCCACCTACCCGGATTTCAGCATGGTCAAGGACAAGATGGACCTGCCCCCTGTGGATGTGGACAAAGCGCTGGCCGCCCTCCAGGCCGAGGTCAAGGATGCCGAGGTGAACGACGTGGACGGGGTGAAGTTTGACCTGGAGCACGGATGGGTGCATTTGCGCAAAAGCAACACCGAGCCCATCATTCGGATTTACGCCGAAGGCCCGTCGCCAGAGGAGGCCCAGGCGCTTGTGGACAGGTTCAAAGGAGACTTGAAGCGTCACTTGGCATCGTTGGAGGGGCCTCAAGCGTAAATTTGTCGGCATGAGTGCCGCCTATTTGGACAACGCCGCCACGACCCCGGTCGCCCCTGAGGTGGCCGAGGCCATGCTGGAGGTGTACCAACATGCATTCGGGAACCCGTCGTCGTCCCACGCCGTGGGACGCAAGGCGAAGGCACTTGTGGAAACCAGCCGTCGGGCCATCGCAGCCCGGCTCAAGTGCACACCACGCTCCATTTGCTTCACCTCTGGCGGGACGGAAGCGGACAACCACGCGATCTCCGCAGCAGTGGGCTGCTTGGGCGTCACCCGCATTGTCACCTCCGCGGCTGAGCACAGCGCTGTGGTCAAGGCGTCGGCATCCATGGAAGCCAAGGGTGTAGAAGTGGTTCATGTGCGTCACCTGCCTTGTGGGGAGGTGGACATGGCCCATCTGCGCGAGTTGCTCTCTGATCGGGCATCCAAGACACTGGTGTCTCTGATGCACGCCAACAACGAGGTCGGCGTGATGATCGACCTGCAAGCTGTGGGGCAATTGTGCCGGGAGCACGGCGCGTTGTTCCACAGCGACACCGTCCAAACGATGGGACACTATCCCATGGACCTTTCCGAGGTGGACATTGATTTCCTGGCGTGCAGCGCCCACAAATTTCACGGCCCCAAGGGCTCAGGTTTCTTGTACACGAACCCTGACCTGCGCATTGACGGAATGATTGTTGGCGGAGGCCAAGAGCGCGCCATGCGCGGAGGCACTGAGAATGTGGCGGGCATCGTCGGTCTGGCCAAGGCATTTGAACTCGCGTTCGTCCACATGGTGGAGCACGAGTCGCATGTGCGTGGCGTCAAGCAGTTGATGGTGGATGGACTTCGTGCGCGCCTCCCCGAAGTGGTGTTCAATGGCCACTCGGACCAAGAAGATCGCTTGTACACGGTGCTCAACGTGAAATTCCCTCCACACCCCAACAGCGGAATGGCCACCTTCCTGCTCGATTTGGAAGGGGTGGCTTGTTCGGGCGGAAGCGCGTGTTCCAGCGGCGCAACCCAGGGCTCGCACGTGCTGCGTGCTCTTGGGTGCCAAGATCCCCAGCGCGCCAGTGTTCGGTTTTCATTCTCGAGGTACACGACGTCGGCAGACATTGACAAAGCCTTGGAGGCCGTGGACAAAGTCTTTGCGCCTGTCCTCGTGGAGGGTTGATCGACCCTGTACCTTCGGGCCATGCTGGGCAACCACATTTTTCATCGGCTGATTGGGGTTCGATTGCCTCGGTTGCTTTGGGCACAACACCGCCCAGCGGATGCTCAGCGTGGGGTGTTTCTGGGGTTGATTCACGGGTTGGCCTCGACCGATTACGGCAGGGCCCACGGCATCCATCACCTGTCCGACGTTTCCCGTCGCAAGGACTTTGTCCGGGCGTTGCCGGTGGTCAGGTACGACGAATTGAAACCTTGGATCGAGCGGGCCATGACCGGAGAGGAAGACGTCCTTTGGCCTGGGGAGACCAAGTGGTTTGCCCAAAGCTCGGGCACCACCACCGACCAGTTCAAGTGGTTGCCTGTCACCCGGGACGCGCTCCAACGCGGACACTATCGTGGGGGCAAGGATTTACTGGCCCAGTATTGTGCCCAGGTTCCAGAGGCCCAGCTTTACCAAGGCAAACACTTGATCCTCGGCGGATCCAGTGCGTTGGTGCACGACGGCCACCATGCTGTGAAGGGGGACCTGAGCGCGATCATTGTCAACCATCTCCCGCCTTGGTGCGAGGCCAGAAGAACCCCTGACAAGGCCATCGCGTTGATGGACGATTGGACGTCCAAGGTGGATGCCATCGCTGAAGCCACGATGGCAGAAGATGTGCGGATTTTGGCAGGGGTGCCCAGTTGGATGGCCTTGGTCTGTCAGCGGGTGCTTGAGAAGAGCGGAAAGTCCGACTTGTGGGAGGTGTGGCCCAATTTGTGGCTGTATATGCATGGCGGCGTGGGCTTCGCGCCGTATCGCAGAACGTTTGAGTCCCTGCTTCCTCCTCGAGAGGGAAGGCGAAGCATCCATTACGTGGAAACGTACAACGCGTCGGAAGGCTTTTTTGCGTTTCAGGACGACCTCGGACGGGACGACATGGCCCTGTTGATGGACCACGGGATTTTCTACGAGTTTGTGCCCATGTCCGAATTGGACAACCCTCAGCCCGAAGCGCTGGAGTTCCGAGAAGTGGAGGTGGGACAGACCTACGCACTGGTGGTGTCCACCAACGCTGGCGTGTGGCGCCTGATGGTCGGGGATTTGGTCACCATCACGTCCAAGATTCCTTTGCGCATTCAAGTGGTGGGCAGGGTGACCTCGCACCTCAACGTGGTGGGGGAGGAGTTGATGGCGCAAAACGCCGACCGCGCTTGGGCTGAGGTGGCCCAGTCACTGGAGACGGAGGTGTACAACTACACCGGGGCTCCGCGATTTGACGACGCTGGCAAGCCCGTGGCACACAGGTGGGTGGTGGAATTTCAACCGGGCCGACCGGCGCCGTCTTCAGCCAAGCTGGGAGCAGAGCTGGACCGATGGTTGAAGGCTTTCAATGGCGATTACCAAGCCAAGCGGACCGACGACCTCATTCTGCAGGCGCCTCAGGTGGACGTGGTGCCTGAAGGGACCTTTGACAGATGGCTGGCAGAACATGGGCGCCTTGGTGGGCAGCACAAGGTGCCTCGGTTGGACGCATCGGGCTCGATTTTGGAAGGGGTTCTGGCGTGCGCCAGAGCGTCTGCCTAAGAGTTATCCCCAACCTGTTGACGGGCCTTGGACGGGCGTGGAGTCCGACCTACTTTGGTCGTTCAATTTTCGTTTCATTTCGAACCTTCCCCATGCATCTCGCCGTCGCAGGAAACATTGGCTCAGGAAAGACCACGTTGACCACGTTGCTGGCCAAGCACTACCGCTACACCCCGCACTTTGAAGAGGTGGACAACAACCCCTACCTCAACGATTTCTACAAGGACATGACCCGATGGTCCTTCAACTTGCAGGTGTACTTTCTTCGGAGCCGCTTCTCTCAGTTGATTGAGATGAAGAAGAAGGGAAAGCCCATCATCCAAGACCGAACCATCTACGAGGACGCCAACATCTTCGCGCCCAACTTGCAGGCCATGGGGTTGATGGCGACCCGGGATTTCGAGAACTACCTCTCGCTGTTCGAATTGATGGAGGAGTTTGTGACGCCCCCCGATTTGCTTGTGTACCTGCGCGCATCCGTGCCCACCTTGGTGGCCCAAATCCAAAAGCGCGGCCGGGACTACGAGGAGGCCATCCGACTCGACTACCTCAACCGTTTGAATGAGCGTTATGAGGCCTGGATCAGCACCTACACCAAAGGCGAGCTGTTGATCGTGGACGTCGACGACAGCAACTTCCACGAAAACAAGGAAGACTTGGGCAAGATCATCACAAGCATTGACGGCAAGCTGAACAACCTCTTCAGCTGAGGTCCCCATCTTCCCAAATTCACGACACAAAAAAGGCCTGCTCAAGGAGCAGGCCTTTTTCATGAAAGTCGTTGAAGATCACTGCACGGGCACGCCCATCACGGCGAAGGCCACAGCCACGTCGTCCTTGATGAACCAGTCCAACTTGTCGTCGAACGTTTGGGAGCGGTAGGTGATGTCGTGCTTGGTGCGGTCCAAATCGAATTTGCCAGTCACGGTGATGCCTTGCTGGTCTCCAGGAACGTCGGTTTGGCTGACATTCACGGGAATGGAGTAATCCACTTTCACCCCGTTCATGTCCAAGCTCGCGGACAAGGTGTTGCCCTCGATGCTGTTCACGGTCAAGACGGCGTTCGGGTGCGTCTCCACGTTGAAGAAGTCCCCAGAGCGGAGGTGACCCTCCAGGCTGGATTTTTCTTCTCCAGTCAAGTCGGTGACTGCGATTTGCGTCATGTCGAAGTTGACGACGCCGTCTTGGATTTGACCGTTGGCCACTTTGAATTTGCCGCCCGACACAGCCAACGTGCCTTGNTGCCCGTCGCCGGTGAGTTTTTCGGCAGACCACGTGACNTTCGGAGCCACTTTGGTGATGGCGTAGAGGCCGTCCGCCAAGTTGGCAGANGCTTCAGANCCGTGGTTGTGGTCGTGNCCAGATTCAGGGGCAGATGTGCCGCATGCGGCGAGCAAAGAGGCCCCGAGGAGGATGGAGAAGAACTTGTTCATTCAGAAAGGGTTTCCGTTGCCTGAGCAACAACCTCGGTGCGGTCCTGGTTCACAGCGTCGGCATGGCCTTCGCCGTGCCCGCCACCCAAGATGGGGGCGATCACCAAGCCCACAAGGCAAGTCAACTTGATCAGGATGTTCATGGAAGGACCGGAGGTGTCCTTGAAAGGATCGCCAACCGTGTCGCCTGTGACGGCGGCTTTGTGGGCATCGGACCCTTTGTAGGTCATCTCACCGTTGATTTCCACGCCGGCCTCGAANGACTTCTTGGCGTTGTCCCAAGCTCCTCCAGCGTTGTTTTGGAAGATGGCCCAGAGCACACCGCTCACGGTCACACCCGCCATGTAGCCACCGAGGGTTTCTGCCGCCCAGGCCGCTTCAGCGCCCAACATCAGGGGCAACAAGCCAATGACCAAGGGGAAGAGGATGGTCATGGCGCCAGGCAACATCATTTCTTTCAGTGCAGCTTGGGTGGAGATGTCCACGCACTTGCCGTATTCCGGGGTGCCTGTGCCTTCCAAGATTCCAGGAATCTCTTTGAACTGACGACGGACTTCTTGCACCATTTCCATGGCGGCCTTGCCGACGCTGTTCATGGCCAAGGCCGAGAACACCACGGGAACCATGCCTCCGATGAAGAGTGCGGCGAGCACGTTGGCTTTGAAAATGTTGATGCCTTCGATGCCGGTGAACTCCACGTAAGCTGCGAAAAGGGCGAGGGCGGTCAACGCGGCAGAAGCGATGGCAAAACCCTTTCCAATNGCGGCGGTGGTGTTGCCCACAGAGTCCAAAATGTCGGTGCGCTCGCGCACTTCNTCAGGAAGCTCACTCATCTCAGCGATGCCACCAGCGTTGTCGGCAATGGGGCCGAAGGCGTCGATGGCCAACTGCATGGCGGTGGTCGCCATCATGGAGCATGCCGCGATGGCCACGCCGTAGAATCCGGCGAACTCGTACGCGGTGTAAATGGCCGCCGCNAACAACAAGATGGGACCAAACGTGGAAATCATGCCTGTCGCCAANCCNGCGATGATGTTGGTGGCTGCACCGGTGGANGACTGTTGNACGATGTCCAAGACAGGCTTCTTGCCCAACCCAGTGTAGTACTCGGTCATGTAGCTGATGGCGCCGCCCACAATGAGGCCAACCACCACAGAGTAGAACACGTTCATGGAGCTGAACGTGCGCAGGCCTTCACCGAAGAAGTCCATGCTCAACTCGGCGGGNANCATCACATCCACGAGGAAGTAACACGCCACGGCAGTCAACACGATGGAGCCCCAGTTTCCGCGGTTCAATGCGGATTGGACTTGGGCTTCCTTGGCGTCGTCGCCCACGCGGATGACCTGCGCTCCGAGGATGGAGAACACGATGCCGAGGGCAGAGATGACGAGGGGCAACAAGATGGTGGACATGCCGCCGAAGTTGTCGACGATGGATCCACCCATGTCGCTGATGACGTAGTTGCCGAGCACCATGGCCGCCAACACCGTGGCCACGTAAGAGCCAAACAAGTCGGCACCCATGCCGGCCACGTCNCCCACGTTGTCGCCGACGTTGTCGGCGATGGTGGCAGGGTTTCGGGGATCGTCTTCAGGAATGCCTGCTTCCACCTTGCCCACGAGGTCAGCGCCGACGTCGGCCGCCTTCGTGTAGATGCCACCGCCCACACGGGCGAACAAAGCGATGCTTTCGGCACCGAGTGAGAACCCGGCGAGGGCTTCAAGGATGATGGTCATTTGGTCCACGGAGGTGCCTTCTGCGCCACCGCCCATCCAGTTCAAAAGAAGGATGAANAGGGCACTCAACCCGAAGACCGCCAAGCCGGCCACNCCNAGGCCCATGACCATGCCGCCGGTGAACGACACCTTCAATCCCTCACTGAGGCTGGTGCGTGCGGCTTGTGTGGTGCGGACGTTGGCTTGTGTGGCGATGCGCATGCCGATGTTTCCGGCAAGTGCGGAGAACACGGCACCGATCACGAAAGCCACCACGATGAACCAGTGTGTGGTTTCCACCATGGANGAGACGAGGCCGAGGAGTGCGCCGGCGATGACGACGAACACNGCCAGNATGCGGTATTCCGCGCTCAAGAAGGCGAGGGCGCCTTCGTGAATGTGCTGGGCGATTTCGCTCATGCGCGATTCGCCGGTGCTTTGCTTGCGAACCCAAGCGGCTTGAATGGCCATGACGACCAGTCCGAGGACGGCNAAGCCAGGTACGAGGTAGAGCAGAGATTGCTGCATAGGTAGTTGGTTNGGGAGCGAGGCTCCGGTTGATCTTAAGGTTGAATTCNACCGACGGGATCACGCCACGTAGGCGACGTCCTTGACGGCTTCGACGATGTCTTTGACTTGTGGAAGGGCCTCTTCAATCAGGCTCGTGGAGAAGGCGAATGGCGTGTCGCTTTGGCACAACCGACGAATCGGCGCGTCCAAGTGGTCGAACGCATGACGCTGCACGCGGTACGTGATTTCGGTGGCGATGGACGCTACGGGGAAGCTTTCTTCCACGATGACCAAACGGTTGGTCTTCTTGATGCTCTCGACGATGGTGTCCAGGTCAAGCGGGCGGATGGTGACCAAATCGATGATCTCCGCTTCGATGCCCTCCTTGGCCAGTTCGTCGGCTGCGGCGTGGACGTCCTTCAGAATCTTGCCAAACGAGACGATGGTGACGTCGTCCCCTTTGCGCCGGATGTTGGCTTTTCCGATGGGCACTAGGAACTCTCCGTCCGGAATCATGCCCTTGTCGCCGTACATCTTTTCAGACTCCATGATGAGCACGGGGTCGTTGTCCCGGATGGCAGACTTCAACAAGCCCTTGCCTTCGTAAGGCGTGAAGGGCGTCACCACCTTCAAGCCAGGCATGGATGCGTAGAGGCTTTCATAGCTCTGGCTGTGCGTGGCGGCGAGCTGGCCTGCCGTTCCGTTGGGGCCGCGGAAGACGATGGGCACAGAGAACTGGCCACCGCTCATCTGGAGCATCTTGGACGCGTGGTTGATGA
>PBWG01000058.1 GCA_002729115.1 Crocinitomicaceae bacterium
GCCCAAACCGTGAAGCTCGACTTGCCTGAAGCTGAGTTGACTCCTGCGATGGGCGGCTTTGACGTCACCGGCTGGGAGGCAGGCCAAGAAATGGCCCCTTACAGCTTCGCGGTCCTGGCCACCGCATCTTGAGCTGAGGCCCCGCACCTGCTTGAGGTTGCGGTGTAAGTTTGGGACATGGAATTGAAGCGTGTCGCGTTGATTGCCCACGACGGCAAAAAGGACGACTTGGTGGACTTTGTGAAGGCCCATCTGGCGTGGTTTAAGACGCTTGAATTGGTGGGCACAGGAACCACGGGCGGCCGCGTGGCTGAGTTGGGGTTGTCTGTGCGACGGTTGGCTTCAGGTCCCCTCGGGGGCGACGCCCAAATCGCAGCCCTCATCACCGAAGGCTTGTTGGACGCGGTGGTCTTCTTCCGCGACCCGATGGGAAAGCACCCCCATGAACCGGACGTGAACATGCTGTTGCGACAGTGCGATGTGCACAACGTGGCGTTGGCCACCAACCGGGCCACAGCCGAATTGCTGGTGCAAGCGGCCAACCCCGCACAGGGGTGAGCGGTGCCGTTCGGCGGGGCACAGGCCCTTGGCCGTACTCCAACGTCGAGCCGGAAGTCCGACGTTGGCTCCTCGGTCGGTTGGGTTCCGTCAAGGTCGAGGAACGCGAGGGCATGGCGCTTCGCTTGATGGAGCATGAATCGGGCCAGTCCCGAGGTGCAAGGTTGTCCGAAGGGAGGCGTTGGTCAGAATCGGAGTTGGACCGTTTGGCTGTGTGGGCCGCCAGGTTGTCGGAAGGCGAGCCTTTGCAACACGTCTTGGGCCAAGCCTGGTTCGACGGCATGGCGCTGCGCGTCACCCCGAACGTCCTCATCCCGCGTCCCGAGACGGAAGAGCTCGCCGCGTGGATGGCTGTGAAGCTTTCGGAGGTAACCCATGCTGCCCCACAGGCGCTGGATTGGTGCACCGGTTCAGGGTGCATTGCGTTGTCCTTGAAAAAGCGGGTGCCACGCGCGGAAGTGCACGCATGGGACGTCAGCCGAGCTGCCTTGGATGTGGCCCAGGCCAACGCCGAGGCCTTCGGGTTGGACATGACCACTGGGGAGTCCGACTTGCTTTCTGCGCCGCGCCCAAGCGCACCTTTTCACCTTGTGGTGTCCAACCCGCCTTACATCCCTGCAGCGGAACGCAAGGACATGCACGTCAGGGTGGTGGACCATGAGCCGGCGTTGGCGTTGTTTGTTCCCGACGCGGATCCGCTCTTGTTTTACCGCGCCCTGGTGAGGTGGTGCGAAACCGGAGGGCTTTCGGAGGAGGGATGGCTTGGCATGGAATGCCACCACGCGTTTGCAGGCGATGTGGCTGCACTGTTGGCGGATTCAGGCCGTTGGAAACACGTGGAAATCCTGGAAGACTTGCAGGGCAAGCCGAGGCATGTTGTGGCCCGACTTGAGGTACCTTCATTGCATGGACGCCCTCCAAAGAATTGACGCACTTCGGGCTGAACTGCACGCCCACAACCACAAGTATTACGTGCTTGCCGAGCCGTCAATTTCCGACCGGGAATTTGACGCGTTGTTGGAAGAGCTGACCCAACTGGAGGCGGCGCACCCGGAGGCCTACGATCCAAATTCTCCGACCCAACGTGTGGGCGGCGACCTCACCGACAAGTTTGAAAAGGTGCCGCACAGGTACGCCATGTTGTCGTTGAGCAACAGCTACAACGCCGAGGAGGTGGCCCAATGGGCGGAGCGTGTGCAAACGTCGTTGCCGGGAGAGGAGGTGGAATTCGCCATGGAACTCAAGTACGACGGGGTGGCCATCAGCCTTTGGTACGAGGAGGGTGCCCTGGTGCGCGCCCTCACCCGGGGCGACGGCGCTGTGGGCGAAGACGTGCGCTCCAACGTGGCCACCATTCGGACGGTTCCCTTGAAACTTCTTCCTGGCGCCCCTTCTGAACTCGAAATCCGGGGAGAGATTTTTTTCCCATGGGATGCCTTCAACGCGCTCAACGCGTCGCGCAGGGAGTCCGGTGAGCAAGAGTTTGCCAACCCCCGCAACACCGCGGCCGGCACCCTCAAACTGCAGGACAGCCGCCTCGTGGCGGACCGTCCGCTGGACTGCATGCTTTACAATGTTGACGGCGGCGCCATGCAGGCGCTTGGCGTGTCGCGGCACAGCGAAGCGGTCGAGCGCACCGCGACGTGGGGGTTCAAGCCGCCCCAAGGAAGGAGTTTGGAAGTCACCACGTCGGTGGACGGCATCATGGCCTTTGTCGCGCATTGGGACAAGGCCCGCCACGACCTCAACTTCGCCATCGACGGCATCGTCATCAAGGTCAACCGTTACGACCACCAGAAGCGACTTGGGAACACGGCCAAGAGCCCNCGNTGGGCGTTGGCGTACAAGTTTGAAACCGAGCGGGNCCGCACCGAATTGGTGGACGTGAAATACCAAGTNGGACGGACCGGGGCGGTGACNCCTGTGGCCGACCTCGACCCGGTGCAACTCGGTGGGACGNCNGTGCAACANGCCAGCTTGCACAACGCCGACCAAATCGCCAAGTTGGACTTGNGCATCGGCGACATGGTCTTTGTGGAGAAGGGCGGGGAGATCATCCCCAAAATCGTGGGGGTGGACCGTGAAGCCGCCCATGAAGAAGGGCTGTTTGCGCCGCCGGCGTTGGTGTTTCCGTCGGCCTGCCCAGAATGCGGATCCACCTTGGAACGCGTGGAGGGAGAAGCCCAGCACTATTGCGTGAACTCCGCGGATTGTCCCGCCCAGGTGCGCGGCCGCATCGAGCATTTCATCGCGAGGAAGGCCATGAACGTGGATGGGCTCGGGAAAGAGACCGTGGCGCAGTTGGTGGACGCCGGCCTCCTTCGGGATGTGGCGGACTTGTACGCCTTGACTGCAGATCAATTGCTTCCGCTGGAGCGCATGGCCCAAAAATCGGTGGACAACCTTTTGAACAGCTTGACCGAGAGCAAGGCCGTTTCGTTTGAGCGTGTCTTGTTTGCGCTGGGCATCCGCCATGTGGGGGAGACGGTGGCGAAGCTGTTGGCCCAGAGCTTGGGCTCGCTTGAGAAGCTTTCCCAAGCCAGTGTGGAAGAGGTGGTGGCGTTGGAGGGCATTGGCCCTGTCATCGCGGAGAGTGTCGTGTCCCAGTTTGCAGACCCCGCGTTTCAACAGGTGGTGGCGCGGCTCGTGGCCGCAGGGATTCAAACCGAAGTCGTGGTGCAATCGCCTGTGGGAAATGCCCTTGAGGGTGAAGTCGTGGTGGTCAGCGGCGTGTTCACCACCATGTCTCGCGACGAGGCCAAGGCTGCGGTGACCGCACACGGAGGACGGTTGGTGGGCAGCATCAGTTCCAAGACGACCATGGTCCTGGCCGGCGACAACATGGGACCCAGCAAGTTGGCGAAGGCAGAAAAACTTGGGGTGCCGATCGTGGACGAAGACTCCTTCCTGGCCAGAATTCAAGCCTGACCTGCGGTTTGTCAGCCGTCAGAACGAGACGGTGAATTTCAAGTTCAGCCTCCGGCCGGTCAGGAAGTTGGGCACGGCGTAGTAGCGTCCATTCACGTCCTGGATCCAATTGTGGTTGATGGTGTTGTTGATGCCCAACAGGTTGAAGACTTCGATGGACACAAGCCCGTCGCGCTCGGCTTCATCGCTGAACAAAGCCCTGGAGAAGCCCACGTCGACGCGTCGGTAGGCCGGGGTGCGGAGGACGTCTTGGTACCTGTTGAATGACGGCGGTCCATAAGGCAACCCGCTGCCGTAGAAGAGGCTGAGCAACACTTTGTAGTCCGGGTTGCGCGGCATCTCGTCTTGAAACAGCAGGCTGAAACTGAAACGCTGGTCCGCAGGGCGGGGAATCATGCCCGGGAGCACCACCACGGTGTCGGTGATGTTGGCATACGGGCCGCTGTGGTAGCCGGGCACGACCTGAAGTCCGTCGGCATTGAAGTACTCCTCGTAGCTGTCGTCCACGAGGTCCTCTTCCGTTTTGAGCGCGGACATGCGCAACCAACTCTGGACACCAGGGATGAATTCCCCGTTGAGCATCATGTCCACGCCGGTGGCGTAGCCTGAAGCGTTGTTGGTCGCGTAGTAGCGCTGTCGAACGTTCTCGATCTCGTAGGGGATGAGTTTGTCGAGGTTTTTCCAAAAGAGCTCCCCCACAAACTTGAAGGGACGGCCTTTGGACGTGAATTCGTGGTCGATCCCCGCCACCGCGTGGATGGCGCGCTGAGGCGCCACGTCGTCGCGGACGCGCCCATCGAGGCCGCGCATCTCCCGGTAAAAGGGCGGCTGGTAATAGTACCCCCCGGACACGCGGAGCACCGTCTGGGCCATGCTGGCCGGAACAAAGGACACGTTGGCCCGCGGCCCGCCCACCACGTGGGTATTGCGTGTGCTGGCTTGGGGGTGCGTCAACACCGACCACCGATGAAGCCGGGCGCCGACATGAACCCTCAAGTCGCCCCGTGCGGATTCCCGCGCCCACGTGTCCTGCACGAAGGCGGTGCTTCGGTGGGCCGACACCAAGTTGTGTTCGGACACGTAATAGGGCAGGGCGATGATCTGGTTGGGGCGGTCTGCGGGGTCGAGGTAGCCCAAATTGTCTGCGGGGTGCGGGGCGAAGAACCCCGCCGAATCCACCACGTTCCACTCAGACACCACGTCGTCGAACGTTTCAATCCGGTGCTTGACCCCCCATTCCACGTGGTGCTGGTCCAGGATGTGGCTGCCTTTGAGCGCGGAGCTGACCACACGTGCCCAGAGTTGGTTGCGGCCGTGTTGCAGGAAGCCGCCCACGCCGAATGTTTGGCCTTCGTCGAAGGTGTCTCCGCCTGGATCGCGCTCCAATTCGCTGAGGAAGTACTGGCCAAGGACGTCGAAGGACTCGCGCTCGGCCGTTTGGAAAACCGACTGGATGAACCGGATGCGCGATTGCTCAGTGCGCCGTTCTGCGGCCAAGGCGCCGAACCCCGTCGCGTAGCCCGACTCCTCGCGTCCGTCGTAGTACACCGTCAAGCGGGCGGCTTGGTTCACTGTGCCGATGTTGGTTTCTCTGGTGGCTGGTAAGAAGCTGTAGTCGTTTCGGCCGTACACGCCGAGGGCTTGCAATTCCCAAGGCCCGTACCCGTCGGGGTCCCACGTCAGGTAGCATTGGCCGTCGAGGTAGGTGGGGGCGTATTCGCCGCGCTCGTCCAACGTGGACAGGATGTAGCTGTTGTTGCGGTAGCGAAGGCCCAAGTTCATGCGTACCGGCCCCAGCACGTTGTCGTGCTGCAGTTGGGCGCCGAGCGCGCTGGCCGTCGCCCGGGTCTTCGCTTCGGTGGGCTTGCGGTAATGGATGTCCAGCACCGAGCTCAGTTTGTCCCCGTATTTGGCTTCAAACCCGCCCGCGCTGAATTCGATGCGGTCCACCATGTCGGGGTTGGCGAACGACAGCCCTTCTTGTTGTCCGCTCCTCACCAAGAAGGGGCGGTACACTTCGATGTCGTTGACGTAGACCAAATTCTCGTCGAACGACCCGCCACGCACGTTGTAGGCGCTGCTCATTTCGGAGGTGAAGTTCACCGGTGCTTGCAGCAAGGCGTCCTCGATCGTGCCCCGAGGCGTGGGTACTTTGCCCGCAAGCTTGGGGTCGATGCGCTGCACCGTCACGTCTTGGCGGCCGTCTCCGACCACCTCCGCTTCTTGCAGGTTGGTCCCGGGCTTGAGCCTGAATCGGTGCTGCACGCGTTCACGCTCAAACGTCCACGACCACGATTCTGATCCGTGCCCCACGAACGACGCTTGCACGGTCCAGGGTCCGGCGTGGGGAAACTCAATGCTGTACCGGCCTTCTGCGTCGGTGGTCACGCCGAGCCGGAGGTGGTCCTTCACCAAAACGGCCGCGCCTGGGAGGGGTGTCCCTTGGGTGTCCTGCACGTCGCCGGTGAGCAAAAAGCCCTGGGCCCATACGCCGGCGGCGGACATCATGCCCAGGCAACACGCGAGGAGAATTCGACAGCTGCGCGATTTCATTGTCTTCGCAAATCGCCGGATTTCAAGGCTTGCAGGAATTGGGCCCAAGCCACCGGATTCAGCAAATTCACGGGCGGCGCCTGACCTGCGTAGCCGGCTTGTTGGGCTTGGGCGGCCAGCACCTCCGACGACGTGGACTGCCCGTCCCGGCCCACCTCACTCAGGCGGTCGTACACGTCCATGGGGTCCATGGGGGAGTCCCAAGCTGGGTCGAGTCCCTGGTTGGGCAGGCCAAGGGCCAAGAAGTCTTGACGGAAGCGCTCGCGGCTGGGCCAAGGATAGACGAATGCATCTTTCATGGCCACGGTGTCTCGGCCCATCGGTTGGACGAGGTTCACCCGAGCCAACTCACCCCCTTCAGGAATGACAGCTTGTTGGCTCACGTACCCCACGCTCGAGAATTCCAAGGTGTCTCCAGTCAGCGCCGGCAAGCTGAAAAACCCGCGGGCGTCGGTCATGGTGCCTCGTCGGTCCCGCGACCTGAACACCGTGCAGTAGGGCAGGGGCGACAGCGAATCGCCCGTGACGACCAAGCCGCTGACCTGAACCACTTGTGCGGGCAGGCTGTCGGTTTGGCTTGACGCGGCAAGGCCCATCCACAGGGTGAATGCGCTCACAAATGCAAGGCGGAAGGGCGCGGAATTCATGCGGAGTGGAAGGTACAACGCATCAAGCGCGCTCTTCTTGTGCCGTCTTGAATTCACTGGTGAAATGGAAGGTGATTTCAGGAAAATTCTGAATCTCCATGTTCAGCATGAACTGGGACGGCGCCAGGTACACTTCGAGGCCGTCTTTGTCGCGCACAATGTCCTGGGCTTTGATCCGTCGGAATTCGGCGAGCTTGTCTTCGTTTTCGGATTCGATCCAGCAGGCCTTGGAGTAGGGTTTGGCTTGAAATTCGCACTTGGCGCCGTATTCGTGCTCCAGCCGGTATTGGATGACCTCGAATTGGAGCTCGCCCACGGTGCCCACGATTTTGCGGTTGCCCGCTTCGCGGATGAACAACTGGGCCACCCCCTCGTCGGTCAGCTGTTGGATGCCTTTCTCCAGCTGTTTGCTCTTCATGGGGTCCTTGTTGACCAATTCCTTGAAGATCTCGGGCGAGAAGCTGGGGATGCCTCGGAATTGCAGGTCTTCCCCCTCGGTGAGTGTGTCGCCAATTTTGAAGTTGCCCGTGTCGTACAAGCCCACCACGTCGCCAGGCCAAGCCTCGTCCACGACGCTCTTCTCTTGGGCCAAGAACGTGGCGGGGTTGGCGAACTTCAGCTTTTTGGTGAGGCGCGTGTGCTGGTAGAACGTGTTGCGCTTGAAGCTCCCGGAGCACACGCGGAGGAAGGCGATGCGGTCGCGGTGCTTGGGGTCGATGTTCGCGTGGATCTTGAAGATGAATCCGGTGAATTTGGACTCGTCGGGCGCCACTTCGCGGCTGGATGTCTCACGGGGCTTGGGGTTGGGTGCAATGTCGATGAAGGTGTCCAGCATCTCTTGCACGCCGAAGTTGTTCACCGCGCTGCCAAAGAAGACCGGCGCCAATTTGCCCTCGAGGTAAGGCGCTGGGTCCCAGGCGTCGTAGACCCCTTCCACCAACTCCACGTCCTCGCGGAGTGTGTCGGCGTGTTCTCCCACGAGGTCATCGAGGGCGCTGTCGTTGAGGGATTCGATGGCGACCACGTCTTTGACCACCTTCGTTTTGTCCGCTTGGAACAGGCGCAAGCTCTTGTTGTACAGGTTGTAAACCCCTTGGAAAGTGTGTCCTTGAGAAATGGGCCAAGACAACGGCCGCACTTGAATGTTCAGCTTGGCTTCCACCTCGTCGAGCAGGTCGGTGGGGTCGCGGCCCTCAAGGTCCATTTTGTTGATGAAGACAATCACAGGCGTGTTGCGCATCCGGCAGACTTCCATGAGGCGCTCGGTCTGGGGCTCCACGCCTTTCACGCAGTCGATGACCAAAATGACGCTGTCCACCGCCGTCAACGTCCGGTAAGTGTCCTCCGCGAAATCCTTGTGACCCGGGGTGTCGAGCAGGTTGACCAGGATGTCCCTGTAGTGGAACGCCATGACCGACGTGGCCACCGAGATGCCACGTTGACGTTCAATGTCCATGAAGTCCGACGCCGCGGACTTGGTGATCTTGTTGTTTTTGACCGCGCCGGCCGTTTGGATGGCGCCTCCGAAAAGGAGGAATTTCTCCGTCAACGTGGTTTTGCCGGCGTCCGGGTGCGAGATGATCGCGAAGGTGCGACGGCGTTGGATTTGGTCTTGGATGGCAGCGCTCATGGTGGCTGCAAACTTACGTCGTCCGTGCCGACTGAATGGTCTGGCGGAGCAAGTCGTTCCAAGCGGGAATCAAGGCGTCGGGGTGCGATTTCAGCGCTTGGTTCAGGGCCAAGTCGCACATCCGAGCCGTCGCGTCGGTGTCCATCTCCAGGACGTCATGGATGGCACGGGCGAGGTCGCGGTCGTTGCGGGATTCAAACCCGATGCCACGCCCTCCGGCCAGCAATTCCTTGGTCCCGCCGGCCAACGAGCCCACGACAGGCACGCGGCGGGCCATGGCTTCCAGCGTGACGGTCCCGATTGTCTCCGCGTGGCTGGTCATCGCAAACGCGTCCAGGGCGTCGTACACCGGCAGCACGTCGTCGCGGCCTTCTAGCCAATGGGCGCGGTCATTCACACCCAATTCAATGGCCAGGTGCTTCAAGTGACTCGCTTCGTCCACGCCGTTGTTGACGGTGTTGTCCCCGACAAACAGCCAGTGAATGTGGTTGGGGAGCCCGGCCAATGCGCGAAGGGCATCTCGCTGGCCTTTGCCGGGATCCAACCGTCCCACCGTGCCCAACAGCTTGACGCCGTCAGGCAAGGCCAAGCCGAGGTTTCGGCGGGCGGCCTGCGCATCCGTGCGTCTGGTTTCAAACCACCGAGGCGCCAAAGGCAGGGGGAGAACGTGGGTTTGGGGGGCATGAAGGGGGGTGTTCTCAAGGGCCTCAGCTCGCAACGACTGCAATCCGCTGACCCACGTGCCCACTGCCCTGTACCTGCGCTTGTGCCACCACAGCGTTTTGGGCTTGGAGATTTGCATGGCCTGTTGCACCAACAATGGCGTGCCGGTCTGGCGGCATGCGCGGCTGGCCACGTCCAAATCTCGTGGGGCCCGAATCCACACCAAATCGGCCTCCCGTGCCAGTTGCTTCCACCGTCTCACATCCAACACGGTGGCGCGACGGGGATGGTGGGGGATGGCTTCTGGATTGACGCCAAACGACGGGGCATGTTCCCAGCTTGGGGAACCTTCCACCGCGGCGTACGACACCTCGTGGCCGGCCTGGGCCATCCATTGGGCCATGACCAACAGGTTGCGCTCCAATCCTCCCCAACCGATGGACGAGGTGATAAGTCTCAACTTGTACGTCATCAGCGTCTTGTGTCGGGACGTATGGTGAGCTCGCTCACGATGCCTCTGCCTCTGCTTTCCACGGCAAACAGCGCCGCCTCCGCCACGTATTCCGGGGTCATGCCCACGTCGAATTGGGGGCGGTAATTGGCACGAAGTTCGTCGTTGGTGGTGCGATCGATGAAGGGGGTGTTGACCGCGCCTGGGTTGAGCGTGGTGACGGCCAGCTGGCCCTTGAACTCGGTTCGGAGCGACTCAGAAATGGCCAGGACGGCGTGCTTGGTGGCGCAATAAATGCCGCTGTTGGGGAACACCTGCCGGGCGGCCAAGGAGCCGATGTTCACCACATGCCCTTTGGACGCCAACAAGAGAGGCAGCGTGGCGTGCAAGGTGTTCAGCACCCCGGTGACGTTGACGTCCACCATGGCGTGCCACTCCTCGATTTTTGCGTTTTCCAGCGGGTCGAAGTAGCCGATGCCGGCGTTGGGGATGACCACGTCCAGTCCCGTCCAGCGGTCGGAGATCCACTCCACGCAGCGGGCCACAGACGCCACGCCCGTGACGTCGCAGAGGAGGGTGGACACCGAGCCGTCAAGGCCTTGGGCTTCATCAGCCAGTTCAGCCAGGGTGTCTTGAGACCTCGCAGAGGCGAGGACGTGGTGGCCGGCGCCAGCCAAGGTCAGGGCACAAGCCCTGCCGATGCCGCTGGAGGCGCCGGTGATCCACATGTTCAGTTGCTTCATGGATTCGATTCCCATTGTGAAAGGCCCACGACGCGGTCGTAGCCTTCCCAGTCTTCGTAATGCACCACCAAGGTGTAGAGGTTGTTGGTTTGGGCGTGGCTCCCTTCCACGTCCAGCAGTTGTCCCGCGGAGTCGCGGTCGCCTTGTTCCCGCACCACGTAGTGGTAGTTGTGGTAGCCCTGCTTTAGGGTTTGATCCAAGGTGTAGAGGCCGCGGTCGGCGTTGTAGGTCATTTTGAAATCGGACCTGCATTCGTGCTGACTCAGCGCCCCCACCACATAGATGTCCCTTCCAGCCAGCGGGTGGCGGGTGTCCAAAGACCAATGCACCCACACGTGGTCGCTCCCGGTGAAGGGGTCGAGGCGGTCGTTGTGGGTGACGGACGCGCCGTGGATGTCTTGCCCCCCGCCGAAGTAGTCGTAGGTGCGCCGCTCGTCCGTCTCCAGCCAGAAGTGCCACGCGTCAGGATGCTCTTCCAGCCGCTCGACGCCGCGTGCGCTGAATTCGAGGCCTTTGAGGTCCACAAACCGATACGTGTTGCCGCCTTCAAACACGTGTCCGGACCGGGCGAAGTCGATCTCCGCGCCCTTGACGAACCGCGGCTCTCTGCCTGTGATGGCCCGGGACCACGTCCAGTTGGGCACCACGGTGACGGTCAGCCGGTCGTACGGGTCGGACAAACTGTAGTTCCGCTCTTTCACGGTGAAGTGCACTTCTTGGTGGCTGCGCACCAGGGCCAAATCCGAAGGCTCGCCCACCTTGGCGTCCACGTCGCACAATTCCTCAAACACCACGAACCGCCGTTGCACCAGTGGCCGTTCAGGCTCGTAGGGGTCGACAATTTGGAGCAAGTAATTGCCGCTTCGGGTCCACCTCAAGTCGTCGTTCGGCAACCGCAACACATGGTGGGTGAAGTCCACCTTCGTTCCGAAGCTCGCCTCGTCGTCGGAGGTGGGGGTGGAGTAGAACCCTTGCAGGTATTCGCTGGGGTGAAGGTCGGAGGGTTGCCAGTGGCGGTCGCAGTGGACGATTTGAACTTCCCAAGGCGTGTAGTCCCCCGTCATGTCGTCAAAGCGCAATTCCAACACGCCTTGTTCCTGGGATTGTGCCAGCGACACCACAGGCGGCGCGATGGGTTGGCCCACAGGGTGGAACGTCACCGCCTGAATCCGTGCGTCGTCGATGGGGAGGGAAGGGAACGTGGAAGGTTGCGCGCTGGCCACGGTCGTGCTGAACCAGGCAAAAGCCAGGGCCCACAACCTTAAATTTGCTCGGGGAACTTGCCAGCTGAAAGTCATGCCCCAAAGTTCGTCGCAAATCCTTTCAAGAATTGCCCTTGCGACCATGGATAAATCGCGTGTTGTCTTGGTCCTTTCTTTTGACTTGTGAGGGCTACCTTTGCGCCCCGAAAACCGATTGGACATGTCCAAGACCTTGCGAATCAAAAAAGGAGTTGACATCCGCTTGGCCGGAGCTCCTTCCACCGAATGTGCTGCAGCGCCGGTACCCAAGGTGGTGGCCATTCAACCTCCCGATTACCCGGGATTGACCCCCAAACTTGCTGTCAAAGCTGGCGACGCTGTGAGCGCTGGTGACGCGCTTGTGTTCGACAAGACGTTCACCAACGTGAAGGTCACAAGCCCAGTGGCTGGCACCGTGAAGGAAGTGGTTCGTGGCGCCAAGCGCCGGATCATGGCCATCGTGGTGGAGGCTTCCGGCGACCAGAAGCACCGCGACTTTGGGGTGTGGAATGGCGGGGACCGCGACGCCCTCGTGGCCCACTTGGCCGAGGCAGGCTTGTTCGCGGCATTCCGCCAGCGCCCCTTCGACGTGTTGGCCAACCCGGCCGACACCCCCCGTGCGATTTACGTGAGTGGATTCGATTCCTCGCCTATGGCGGCATCGACTTCTGTGGTGGTGGAAGGCCAAATGGACCACCTCCAACGCGGCATTGACGCCCTGGCCGAGCTCGCAGGAGCAGGTGGGGTGCACGTCGGCCTACAGGCGGGCGACAACGCCCTCGCCGGACTCAAGAATTGCAAGACGACTGCGTTCCAAGGACCTCACCCCGCGGGCAACGTGGGCGTGCAGATTCACCACACGGCCCCCATCAACAAAGGGGAAGTGTTGTGGACGTTGGGCTTGCAGGACGCCATCAACCTCGGCGCTCTTTTGAACACAGGCAAGTACAGCGCCCGTCGTGTGGTGGCTGCGTGTGGTTCTGAGATGGACAACCCTCGTCACTTGGAAACCGTCGTTGGCGCCAAGCTCGCCGACCTCGGACTGAAAGTCCACGACGGCGCCCGCGTCATCAGCGGCAGCGTGTTGACCGGCACCAACGCCGGAATGGACGGCCACTTGGGTGCGTTCGCCACGCAAGTGGTGGCGTTGCCAGAAGGGCACGACCCCAAGTTCATGTTGACCGAAGGTTGGCTGAGCCCAGGGTTGAACAAGTTCTCGGCCAGCCGCGCTTACCCCACGTGGCTCATGCCCAAGGGGAAGACCTACACCTTGGACACCAACCAGAACGGGGAAGACCGCGCCTTTGTGGTCTCCGGCCAATACGAGGCCGTGTTCCCGTTTGATATCTACCCAGTGCACCTCGTCAAGAGCATCATGGTGAACGACATCGATGCGATGGAGAAGCTGGGCATCTACGAAGTCGCGCCCGAGGATTTTGCCTTGTGCGAATTCGTGTGCACCTCGAAAATTCCCGTGCAGTCGCTCGTCCGTGAGGGGCTGGACGCTTTGAAAGTGGAACTTGGATAAAGTCTGACGACATGAAAGCCATTCACAACCTCATCCAATCGGTCAAGCCTCACTTCGAAGAGGGCGGCAAGCTGTCGCGCTTCTGGGTGGTGTTCGACTCCCTCGAGACGTTCGCATTCACCCCAGGTCACGTGACCTCTTCAGGGGCGCACGTCCGTGACAGCATCGATTTGAAGCGCACCATGTTCTTGGTGATTGTGGCCATGATTCCTTGCCTGTTGTTTGGCATGTGGAACATCGGACACCAGTACCACTTGAGCTTGGGTCAATCTTCCGACCTCCTCGCCAACGTCCTTGTGGGCGCATGGAAAGTCATCCCACTCATCGTCGTCAGCTACGGCGTGGGCTTGGGCATTGAGTTCTTGTTCGCGGGCATGCGCGGGCACAGCATCAACGAGGGCTACCTGGTCTCTGGCATGCTCATCCCACTCATCATGCCTGTGGACGTGCCCCTGTGGATGGTCGCCTTGGCCGTGGCGTTTGCCGTGGTGGTGGCGAAGGAAGTCTTCGGAGGCACCGGCATGAACATTTTGAACGTGGCCCTCACGGCACGGGCGTTCTTGTTCTTCGCCTACCCCAAGCAACTGAGCGGAGAAATCTGGATCCACGACGTGGCGACCAGCAAGGCTGGAGGCATGCTTGTGGACGGGTACACTGGGGCCACGGCCTTGGGTCACCTCGCGGGCACGGTGGGCACCGCGGCGTCGGAAGCGAGCGCTGCCACGATGTCGCTCTTCGCGGACGGCGGCATGTTCTCGTTGAGCAACTGCTTCTTGGGATTGATCCCAGGTTCGGTGGGAGAAACGTCTGCGTTGGCGTGTTTGATCGGAGCTGCCATCCTCATTTGGACCGGCATCGGGAGCTGGCGCGTGATCGCCTCCTTCTTGGCCGGCGGCTTGGTGATGGGGGTGTTGTTCAACCTCATCGGCGCCAACGCTTACATGACCATCAACCCCGTGCACCAAGTGGTGATGGGAGGGTTCATGTTTGGCATGGTCTTCATGGCCACCGACCCTGTGAGTGCAGCCCAAACGAACACAGGCAAGCTCTGGTATGGATTTTTCGGCGGCTTGTTCAGCATCATGATTCGCGTCTTCAACCCCGCCTACCCGGAGGGGGTGATGATGGCCATCCTGTTCATGAACGTCATGGCCCCACTCATCGACCACTACGTGATTGAAGCCAACATCAAGCGCCGTGAGAAGCGGTTGACTGTGGCTGCAGCCTAACCTTACGAACGAACGAAACGCACAACCATGGCGATCAACAAAAACGGAACTGGCTACACCTTTGGCTTTGCCATTGTGATGGTGGTGGTGGTGGGGGCGGCCCTTGCAGCCACAGCCATTTCGCTGAAGCCCCTCCAGTAGGCCAACGCGGCCGACAAGAAGATGATGGACATCCTCGGGGCCATCAAGGTGGACTCCCAGCGCGACAACGCGAAGGAGCTCTTCGCTGAATACGTCACCTCACGCGTGTCCATCGACGCTTCTGGCGCGCAGGTGTCTGTGAAGCAAGGCGAAGTCAACGCCACCGACGCAACCGACCCTTTCAACATCGACATCAAGAAGGACTACCGCTCGCACAAGCCCGCCAAAGGCGACTTGTCTTGGGCCAACGCCGGCGACTTGACCTTCCCGGTCTTCGAATGCCAAAAAGAAGGCGAGACCTACTTCGTGGTGCCCATGGTGGGCTCCGGGCTGTGGGGACCGATTTGGGGCTACGTGGCGCTGGAGGGCGACATGCAGACCATCTATGGCGCCAAGTTTGACCACAAGACCGAGACCCCTGGTTTGGGTGCCGAAATCAAGGAGTCCTTCTTCACAGAAAAGTTCGAAGGCAAGACCCTGGCGGAAGTGGGGCCCACCTACTTCTCGGTCCTGAAGGGCGGCGCGTTGACCGACGTGCACAGTGTCGACGGCATCACCGGCGGCACCATCACGTCCAAGGGCGTGGATGAAATGCTCAACCGCACCATGGGCATTTACCTCAAGTACTTCAACAACGCAACCCAACGCGCCCAACGATGAGCACCGACACCAACACCACGGTCGAGACCAAGCGCGAGAGCTTGTTCAGCAAAAAGAACCGCAAACTCCTCAAGGATCCCCTGGACGACAGCAACCCCATCACCGTGCAGGTGCTTGGCATCTGCTCGGCCTTGGCGATCACCGTGCAACTTCAGCAGGCTGTGATCATGAGCCTGTCTGTGCTCTTCGTGATGATCGGCGGCAACGTCATCATTTCCTTGCTTCGCAACATGGTGCCAGACCGAATCCGCATCATCGTGCAGCTCGTGGTTGTCGCCTCTTTGGTGATCATCGTGGACCAGGTGCTGAAAGCGTTCCAGCCAGACATCAGCGAGAAGCTGTCGGTCTTTGTGGGCTTGATCATCACCAACTGCATCATCATGGGACGCCTCGAGGCGTTCGCCTTGGGCAACAAGCCTGGGCCAGCGCTCCTCGACGCCATCGGCAACGCGATGGGCTACGCGTGGATCCTCCTCGTGGTCTCCATCGTCCGTGAAATCTTCGGCAGCGGGGCCATTTCGCTCCCTGGCATGGGCCAGGTCAAGTTCTTGCCCACAAGCTGGTTCATTTCTGAAGGTGGGTTCTACGAGAACAACAACCTGATGATTCTCCCTCCGATGGCTCTGATCACGGTGGGCCTCATCATTTGGATTCAACGCAGCCGCAACGAGGCACTTATCGAAGAAAACTAAGCCATGGAATACCTCAGCATATTCGTGAAGGGCATCTTCATCGAGAACATGATTTTCGCCTACTTCTTGGGCATGTGTTCTTACCTCGCGGTGTCCAAGACTGTCAAAACCGCCAACGGCCTGGGCCTTGCGGTGATTTTTGTCCTCGGCATCACCGTGCCGATCAACTACCTCCTCGAGAACTACGTGCTCAAGGAAGGGGCTCTGGCCTGGTTGAACCCGGAGTACGCCAACGTCGACTTGAGCTTCCTCAGCTTCATCATGTTCATCGCGGTCATCGCGTCCATGGTGCAGCTCGTCGAGATGATTGTCGAGAAGTTCGCCCCCGCGCTGTACGGCGCACTGGGCATCTTCCTGCCCCTCATCGCNGTGAACTGTTCCATCCTNGGTGGCGCCCTGTTCATGCAGGACCGNCANTACCCCAGCATCGGGGAAGCCACNGTCTTTGGCCTCGGCAGCGGGGTGGGCTGGTGGTTGGCCATCGTGGCCATCGCCGCCATCCGCGAAAAGATTCGCTATTCTCACGTCCCTGCGCCGCTCCGCGGGTTGGGCATCACATTCATCATCACCGGACTCATGGGCATCGCNTTCATGAGCTTCATGGGCATTGAAATCTGATCAGACATGACGACCACGCTGATTCTGACCATCGCCTTCTTCCTCACGGTCATCTTGATGCTCGTGAGCCTNCTNCTNTTTGTGAAGGCCAAACTCTCGCCCGCGGGCAAACTCAAAATCACCATCAACGGGGAGCAAACCCTCGAGGTGGAAGGCGGCTCAACCTTGCTGACCACGTTGGGCAACAANGGGGTGTTCCTGCCATCTGCTTGTGGAGGTGGTGGTACCTGCGTTCAGTGCAAATGCCAAGTCAACACCGGGGGAGGCTCCATCCTGCCCACCGAGACCCCTCACTTTTCACGCAAGGAGGTCGCCGACAACTGGCGCCTCGGTTGCCAGGTGAAGGTGAAGGAAGACATGGACATCCAAGTGCCTGAGGAAGTCTTCGGCATCAAGAAGTGGGAATGCGAAGTGGTGTCCAACTACAACGTGGCTTCCTTCATCAAGGAGTTCGTGGTGCGCCTTCCAGAGGGCGAGACTTTGGACTTCGAAGCTGGCGGATACATCCAAGTGGACGTGCCGACGATCACTGTAGATTACAAGGACATCGACATCACGGCCCACCCTGAGCATCACCCCGACCCCAAGACCTTCCAATCGGAGTGGGACAAGTTTGGGTTGTGGGACCTCAAGATGGTCAACGACGAGCCGATTGTTCGGGCGTACTCCATGGCCAACCATCCTGCAGAGGGCAACATTGTGATGTTGAACATCCGGATCGCGACCCCGCCATGGGACCGCGCACGGAACGGTTGGATGCAGGTGAACCCAGGCATTTGTTCTTCGTTCGTCTTCGCCCAAAAGCCAGGCGACAAAGTCACCATTTCTGGTCCGTATGGAGAGTTCTTCATCAAGGAGACCGAGGCAGAGATGGTGTACATCGGCGGTGGAGCGGGCATGGCGCCCATGCGCTCCCACTTGTTCCACCTCTTCCACACCTTGAAGACCGGCCGCAAGGTCACGTTCTTCTACGGCGGACGCTCCAAGCGTGAGTTGTTCTACGTGGACGATTTCAGGGCCATTGAGAAGGAATTTCCCAACTTCAAGTTCCACTTGGTGTTGTCGGAGCCTGCTGAAGGGGACAACTGGAACGAGAAGAAGGACGTCAACGACGAAGGCGACGGCTTCCTTGGCTTTGTCCACAACGCGGTCATCGACCACCACCTCAAGGACCACGAGGCGCCTGAGGACATCGAGTTCTACTTCTGCGGCCCGCCCATGATGAACCAGGCGGTGCTGAAGATGTGCGACGATTGGGGTGTGCCTCCTGAAAACGTCAGTTTCGACGACTTCGGTGGCTGATTTCATCGCGCCCCGAATCACAAAGGTCCTTGCTTTGGCAGGGGCCTTTGTCGTTTTCGGTTGTCAAGGCCCGGGTGGCGACGCCGAGGCGCCAGCCATGGGCGGCAAGCTTTGGGTTCACCAAGGCGAGGCCCAAGGCACGACGTACACCATCAAGTACGTGGCCCAAGACTCCGTGCCNCAGCAAGCCATCGACGANGAGCTNGAGCGGGTGGATGTGGAAATGAACGCGTGGCGGCCTGAGTCGGCCTTGTCCCGGTTCAATGCATTCGCCCGGACCGACACGGTGTTTGAAGTGCGCGATGTGGCCGATGTCTGGGGGTTGCTCTGGGACATTTCCTCCGACGTGCATGCCGAGTCCAGGGGCGCGTTCGACGTGGCCATGGCGCCGTTGATGAAGCTGTGGGGATTCCGCACCGAGCATCGCGACGTGGTGACCCAATCCATGGTGGACAGCGTGCATGCCTTCGCCAGGTTCCGTACCGACGTTGTGGATTTCAACGAGGTGCTCGATGACGAGGGCCAAAAGACCGCTGGCCACCTCTCCAAAGGCGACCCCAGGGTGTCGTTGGATTTCAACGCAGTGGCCCAAGGTTACACCGTGGACGGGTTGGCTGAAGTGCTCCAAATGGAAGGTGTGGCGCATGCCATGGTGGAGTTGGGCGGCGAGGTCAAGTGTTGGGGAAGCAATCCGCAGGGCCAGTCTTGGCGCATTGCGGTGGACCGGCCTCAAGCTGTCGGTCGCTCTTTGCAGGCCATTTACCCCGTGGAAAACACCTCGGTGTGCACGAGTGGGAACTACCGAAAAACGACGGTGGTGAACGGCCAACGCGTCTCGCACACCTTGGACCCCCGCACAGGTCGTCCTGTGGAGCACGGCCTCTTGAGCGCCACAGTGGTNNCGCCCAGCGCGGCTTACGCGGACGCCTACGCCACCGTGTGCATGGTGCTGGGACCTGAGGATGGCGCGGCTTGGATCGACAGCTTGCAGCGAGCTGGCAAGCCAGTGGAAGCCTTGTTCATCATGGCCGATTCGACCGACGCGTACAGTTTCTGGGCGACACCCAAGATGCGCGGGCAGTTGACTTGGTTGTCGGAGCTGCCTGAGGTGAGTCGCTGAGGCGATTCAGGCCTTGAGTCAAGCTGGGTTTTCTGCTTGACAGGCGTCCTGAGGACGGGCGCCGCACACGCTGCATCCTCCGTCGTCGCTGCGCAGCATGGGGTTGTTGCTGGCGCATGTTCCGCTGAATTCTCCCCCTGGCTTCACCANGATTTTGATGGCGATGCCGGCCACCCCCANNCCGAGGAGGCCGATTGTCAATAAAATCTCAACAACTCCCATNGTTCAAAGGTAGTGGACGGTTCCATTTTCGGCTACGTTTATGTGGCAAATCGAATCACATTGTCCCGGTTGTTGTTCTTGTCGTGTTGGGTCCTGTTGACAGGGCTTTGTGTGCTCCCTCACAAGGGGGTGGCGCAGGCATGCAGCTGCCCGTCTGTGAACGTGCGAGACACGGTGTGGGTGACGGACAACGCCGGTGCAGGGGTGGGCAGCCAAGTGTGGACATGCGACCACCATTACGTNCTNCAAGAGGAAGTTTTCGTCAACGCCGGAGACACCCTTCGCATCGAGCCAGGCACGGTGGTTTTGGGCGCGGAAGGGCAGGGGCGAAGCGAAAGCCTGGTGGAGATTCCGTTCGCCTTCGGTTCCATCAGCACGGTGAGCTACAGCACCATGCCTGGGGCATTGATCGTGTCGAGGGGCGCGTTTTTGGACGCCCAAGGCACGGCAACCTGTCCGATTCAATTTTCCTTTTTGGGCGACCCTTTGGATGGATCTGTGGGGCTTGATGTCCGAGGGATGTGGGGCGGTTTGGCGTTATGTGGCGCCGCACAGACCAACACCTTGAACCTCGACCTCTCCTTCGCCAACGCGCCATCTTTCACAGGAGGTGTCGGTTCTGGAGAAGACCTTCTGGAAGGCGTGGTGGACGTGACTGGACAACAGCGTCACGTGTACGGCGGAAACACCGATCCGCACGGGGCGTCTGGCATCCTAAGGCATTTGTCGATCCGTCACGGCAGCACCAACCTCGGTTGGAACATGAGCGGCAACGGCCACGAGACAGACTTGCTCCAGCTTGGCGCTTGCGGTTCTGGCACAGTGGTGGAGTACATCGAGTTGCTGGCTTCGGCCGACGATGGCCTGCACATCTTCGGAGGCTTGGTGGAGGTGAGGCGGATCATGTCGGCGTTTCACGCGGAGGATGCCTTCGAAAGTGACCAGGGATGGCAGGGTGTGGGGCAGCATTGGTTTGGCCTTCAAGACACCGCGTTGGCCCAAGCGAGCAACCCGCCAGGCCGGAGCTTTGTCTACGACGCGGAAGGGGACGACTTCGAGGAGAGCAACATGGACCCTTCGGCGGAACCGTATTGCACACCGGCCATGAGCAACCTCACTTTGGTGACCAACGGGGCGGATTACGCGGCGTGTTACCACAGCCTTCCGGGAGGCGATTGGACCAACAGCATTGTGCACGGGGTGAGCGACGCGGGGATCGAAATCCAACACTATTTGTCTTGCGACGGGTTCAACGCCATCATGCCGAGCCAATATGGCATTCTGACCCTCCGCAATTGGCGGGTCTGCGGCGAAGACGAGGTCATCCCGGGTCGGTACAACGGGAATTACGGGGCCCAGGAGGAACTTTCAGGCTGGCTCGCCGACAGCGGCAACGTGGTGTTGGAGGTGCTCCAGGATGGCGACTTCTCGCTCGAAGAGGGGATTCTTGTTGAAGGGTTGGATCCGAGGCCTTCTGCGGGCCAAACGGTCACGCCGCACTACATGGACCTGGACGACAGGCTCGAAGTGACGTCCTACCACGGGGCGTTTCATCCCGTCCTTGAGCCCTGGTTTGCGGGGTGGACCACCTTGGATGGCATGGGGCTGTTCTCTGGCGAGGTGGTCTTGACGGAAGGATGCACGTACGATTTTGCCTGCAATTACGATCCCTTGGCCCAGGTGGACGACGGCAGCTGTGAGCGCGAGTCTTGCGCCGGGTGCACCTTTCAACTCGCCTGCAACTACAATCCGGAGGCGCTTCTGGACGACGGGTCGTGCACCACAGAGGGATGCTCAGGGTGCACGTGGACGGGCGCGGAGAATTACGACCCGGAAGCCACCTTGGACGATGGGACCTGTCTGATGGGCGCGGTTGAGGATGTGTGTCCCGCGGACCTCAATGAAGACGGGGAGGTGACGTCGGTCGACCTCCTGATGCTGTTGTCGGTGTACGGCGAGCCCTGCTGAACGAGCCGTCAGCCGATGATGCCGCGGACGTCCTTGAAAAAGGTGCGCAGCGCCACTTTGGGCTCCACCCCTTGTTTCTCGGCTTCTTCCAACACGCGCTTGGCACCCAGGATGTTGGTCAGGGTGTCGCCCAACACGGACACGTCGTTGGCCTCGTCGTCCATGGAGGCGTAGACTTCTTGCTCGAGCTTGTCAAGTCCCGCCATGTCGTGTTCGGCGATGAGCTTCCGGATTTCGGCGGCGTTCATGAGGCGACGGCGTCGGTGAGTTCCGTCACGCGGTCCTTCTTCGCAGTGGCAAATTCCTCCAGCAATTTGCCATCCTTGAACCCTGCGAAATAGGGGAGGTCGTTGATTTTGAACGCCTCCTTCACGTCCAAGTTTTCTTCCACGTCCACGTCGACAAACGTGACATCGGCGTACGCGTCGTTTTGCTTCAGGGATTCCACGTGTGGGGCCAACAATTTGCAAACGCCGCACCACGAGGCGTGGAAGCGGATGAGGAGTCGGGGCTGGGACTTGATTTGTCCCACGAGGTCTTGAAGGTTCATGAGAAAGCGGCTTCGGATTTCAAATTCGAAGGTGCAACAAACGGATGAAAAATTGGTTCGTCCCGCCTGCCAAACGTGCAACCTGAGGCACACACGGCGCCTACCTTTGAGGCATGAACACGCGCGCACAACACCTCGAGGCATTTGGCCGACTGTTGGACATCATGGACGACCTGCGGGAGAAGTGCCCGTGGGATCGGAAACAGACCTTCGAGTCGCTGCGGCACCTGACGATTGAGGAGACGTACGAGTTGGCCGACGCGATTTTGGACGCCGACGTCGAGGAAATCAAAAGAGAGACCGGCGACCTCTTATTGCACATGGTGTTCTACGCCAAGTTGGGCTCTGAATTGCCCAAGGAGCAAGGCGGGTACGACATCGCCGACGCCCTTCACAGCATTTGCGACAAGCTGGTGGAGCGGCACCCCCACATCTACGGGGACGTCGAGGCCAACGACGAGGAAACGGTCAAGGCGAATTGGGAGAAACTGAAGCTCAAGGAAGGCAAGAAGTCTGTCCTGGAAGGGGTGCCTCGATCGCTGCCGAGTTTGGTGAAAGCGTACCGGGTGCAAGACAAGGTTCGCGGCGTGGGCTTCGATTGGGACCACGTGGGACAGGTGTGGGAGAAGGTGCAAGAAGAGCTCAACGAACTCCAAGACGAATTGAACGCGCCCCAAGTCAACCCCGACCGGGTCGCAGACGAATTCGGGGACGTGATGTTCGCCATGATCAACTACGCTCGGTTCCTGGACGTCAATCCTGACGAAGCCTTGGAACGCACCACACGTCGCTTCATCGCCCGTTTCCAGCACCTGGAGCAAGCGGTTTCCGAGGACGGAAAGAACCTTGCGGACATGGACCTTGCGGAGATG
>PBWG01000059.1 GCA_002729115.1 Crocinitomicaceae bacterium
GCGACGCCGGCGTGACGTTGCACTTGGAACGCCAAGGCGCGCCCTTGGACGTGACGGTGGATCGCCTGTTTGGAACGGACGGGGCTTTCAGCGCCGTCCGCGGNCGCATGGCGCGAAACGACCGCTTTGACTTTGAGCAGCGATACNTGCCCCACGGCTACAAAGAGGTGCCCATGTTGCCGGGCGACGANGGCGACTTCCAAATGGAGGCCGACGGNTTGCACATCTGGCCGCGNGGCCACTTCATGCTGATGGCCNTGCCNAACCCNGACAAGACGTTCACGTGCACGTTNTTTGGCCCNTACGAAGGCCCCGATGGGCTGGACTCCCTGACGGACGACGACAGCGTGCAGCGGTTCTTTAACACGCATTTCCCGGACGTGGTGCCCTTGCTGCCCAACCTCACCGAGGACTGGAAAACCCACCCGACGTCGTCGTTGGTGATGATCCGATGCAACCCCTGGAACGACGGCGANCANGTGGCCTTGNTGGGNGACGCGTCCCACGCCATTGTGCCGTTTTACGGGCAAGGCATGAACAGCGGCATGGAAGATTGCACGGTGCTCGACGGGCTCCTCGACGCGCACGAGAACTGGGACGACATCCTGTCCGAATACACACGCCTTCGGAAACCCGCCGGCGACGGCATCATGGAGCTCGCGCTTCAGAATTACATCGAAATGCGTGACCTCACCGGCGACCCCAGGTTCTTGCTCCAGAAGAAACTCGAGGCACGCCTTCAAAAGGCGCACCCCGATGCGTGGTTGCCCCTGTATTCCTTGGTCACCTTCAGCCACACCCCGTACCACGAAGCCCTGCANCGTGGACGCCTTCAACAGCAGGCCATGGAGACGGTCCTGGACGCGCCTGAGGCGTGGGGGCATTTTGAGGACGACCGTTGGATGGCCCCCGTCCTGGAGACGCTTGACACATTGACCCAAGCCCGGCAGACGTGAAGGCGCTTTCACTTGTCCTCCTCTCGTACGCCTGCATGCTGACCGGGTGGGGTCAAGGCATCTGGGANGACCCGTTTGAAAGCACGCGCAGGACGCACGACACCAAGGCNTGGACNCTGTCNGCAGGCACCCACCACTTCGATGCGGTGCCNTCCTCTTGGAATTCCAGTTGGGTGCTCAACCACGGCNCNGCCGCAGCGCCCAAATTGGACACCTTGCACGACGGGCTTTGGACGTCGTTGCCCTCCACCCAGTGGCGTGTGGGCCTCGGCCACCTGTGGTTGCTCGAAGACCGGTTGTGGGCGGACCGCCTCCACGTGGATGTGGGCGTCTCCCGCATGGTGAAGCAAGAGCAATTCCTCGGCAGAATCAAGGAGGTCAACGGCACCGATTCCGCCCTTGTCATGGTGGATGAACTCCTCTTGAATGAGGGAGAATCCTGGGCCTTGGATGGCCAAATCCACTTGCTCAGCGCCGCGGTCACCGGACCGGACGCTTTTGTGGAATGGAGCACGGGCGTGCGCGGAGCCTGGGTCTTCCAGCAACAGTCCGACACGTTGGCCCCCATCTTCTTTGAGTCGGCCCCCTTGCCGGCCTGGCACGTCGCTTGGACCGCCGGCGTGGGCGTCGGGTTCAAGGTGTACCGCGGGCGCATGCTTCGCCTGCACGTGGAAGCCGACTGGCTGCAGTTGGCGCAGGCACGCACCCNCGATGTGATTCGGGTGGTGGACGCCGACGTGCGCGGGCTGAATTGGCTGCAAGGAGGCTACCGGCCCTGGCGTGTGACCCTCACGCACGACCTGTTTCGGAGAAAGCCGNCGGAAAGCTGCGCCAACCCCACACGGAGCGAGGCCTCCAAGACGCTGTTTGACCCCAAGAAGATGAAGGGCGGCAAAAAAGCCAAGTCCAAAGGCTTCAAAAAAGCCTTGGAAGAGCGAGAGGATTGGCTGGATTGATCAGCTGCGTTCCTCGCACAACTCCACCAACACCTTGGCCGTGTCGGAGGGATGCAAAAAGGCAATGCGCTTGTTGTCCGCCCCATTCTTGGGTCCTGAAATGACCTGGTAGCCTTCCTTTTCCAGGCGCGCCATTTCCGCCTCGAGGTTGTCCACCAAGAACGCCACATGGTGCAGCCCAGGTCCGCGCTTGGCGATGTGCCGGGCGATGGGCCCGTCCTCGGTGGTCGATTCAAGCAACTCAACCTTGCTGTCGCCGGTTTGGAAGAACGAGGTGATCACCCCTTCGTCCGCGACTTCTTCTCGCTTGTAGGGCTTGACGTTCAAGACATCCTCAAAGATTTTCTCTGCNGAGGCCAAATCGGCCACGGCAATGCCCAGGTGTTCGAGTCGCTTCATGCCGCCAAATTAGGCCTGAGCTACCTTTGGCTGCATGTACGACCCCACTGTTCTCCCGCTTGATTTGACAGGCAAGCACGCGTTGGTGTGCGGCGCCTCCCAAGGCATTGGATTGGCCGCGGCCCAACAACTCGCTGGCCTCGGAGCCACCGTGACGCTGCTCGCCCGGAATGAATCGCGCTTGAAGGACGCCTTGACCACNNTGCCNGGCGAGGGGCACAGGATCGCGGTGGCCGATTTCACGGACAACAAGGCTGTGCGTGGCGCGGTCGACGCCGTGGTCCAGGCGCACCCCGTGCACATCCTGGTGAACAACACGGGAGGACCGGCAGGAGGGCCCATCACCGAGGCCGGTGTGGACGCCTTTGAAGACACGTACCGCCAGCATTTGGTGAACAACCAACTCTTGGCACAAGCCGTCTTCCCCGGCATGAAAGCCGCGGGTTGGGGCCGCATTGTGAACGTCATCAGCACCTCGGTGAAAGCCCCGCTCGTGGGGTTGGGGGTGTCCAACACCGTGCGAGGCGCCGTGGCAAACTGGGCCAAGACCTGGGCCACCGAGGTCGCGCCCNANGGCATNACCGTCAACAACGTGCTGCCTGGCGCCACCCACACCGCCCGCCTGACGGGTTTGGCGGAGGCCAAGGCCGCCGCCACAGGACAAACCCCTGAGGACATCCTCGCCGGCATGGCCGCCAAGGTGCCCGCCGGANGGGTGGGGCAACCCGAGGAGGTCGCACACGCCATCGCCTTCCTTTGTTCACCAGCCGCTGGGTATATCTCCGGCATCAATTTGCCGGTCGACGGAGGTCGAACACCCTGCCTCTGACTTACATTCGTCGCTCGAACGTCAATCTATACGTCGATGAACACAGATCACCACAACGCCATCAAGGCGTTCATGGATCAAGTTGCCGAGCGCAACCCCAACGAACCCGAATTTTTGCAAGCCGTGGAGGAGGTCGCCGAGACCATCGTGCCCTTCATGGAAGCCCACCCCAAGTACAAAGTCGCCCGCATCCTCGAGCGCATCGTCGAGCCCGAGCGGGTCTTGATGTTCCGCGTCCCATGGACGGACGACGCCGGAAAGGTGCATGTCAACCGCGGGTTCCGCGTGGAGTTCAACAGCGCCATTGGCCCCTACAAAGGCGGCTTGCGCTTCCACCCCACCGTGAACTTAAGCATCCTCAAGTTTTTGGGCTTTGAACAAATCTTCAAGAACTCCTTGACCACCCTGCCCATGGGCGGCGGCAAGGGAGGNTCCGACTTCGANCCCAAGGGAAAAAGCGACAACGAAGTGATGCGCTTTTGCCAAAGCTTCATGACCGAATTGGCCCGCCACATCGGCGCCAACACCGACGTGCCCGCGGGCGACATCGGCGTGGGCGGCAGGGAGATTGGCTACATGTTTGGCCAGTACAAGCGCATNCGCAACGAGTTCACAGGCGTCCTGACGGGCAAAGGATTGAACTGGGGCGGATCCCTCATCCGTCCGGAAGCCACGGGCTACGGTTGCGTGTACTTCGCAGAAGAAATGCTGAACCACAAAGGGGACAGCATGAAGGGAAAGACAGTGGCCATTTCTGGCTCTGGCAACGTGGCCCAATTCGCGGCAGAAAAATGCCTGCAGTTGGGGGCCAAGGTGGTGACCATGTCGGACTCGAAAGGCACGATCTACGACCCTGAAGGCATCGACGCCGACAAGCTGGCGTACATCAAGGACCTCAAGAATGTCCAACGCGGCCGCATCAAGGAATACGCCGCGGCGTTCAGCTCGGCCAGCTTCCTGGAAGGGCAGCGTCCGTGGGGCGTGGANGTGGACGTGGCGTTGCCTTGCGCGACCCAAAACGAATTGAACGGCGAAGAAGCGGCGACGTTGCTCGCCCACGGCTGCATCTGCGTGGCTGAAGGCGCCAACATGCCCAGCACCCCGGAGGCCATCGAGGCGTTTGGCGAAGCGGGCATTTTGTTTGCCCCAGGCAAGGCGTCCAACGCAGGCGGGGTGGCCACCTCGGGCTTGGAGATGTCCCAGAACAGCCTCCGATACAACTGGACCCGCGAGGAAGTGGACGCCAAGCTCCACCGCATCATGAAGGACATCCANCAGCAGTGCGTCTCCTACGGGACCAACGACGACGGCAGCGTGGATTACGTGCGCGGCGCGAACATCGCTGGGTTTGTCAAGGTCGCCGATGCCATGCTCGACCAAGGTGTGGTGTAACTTCGCCACATGTTGAAAGCGCACACTGCAAGTTTGATTCACGCCTTGGCCCTGATTGGCCTGGGCGGGTACGGTTACCTCTCTTCCGACACCCCTTCCGTCACGGCTCTGATTCCCGTGGTGTTTGGAGTTCTTCTCCTCGCCATGAACCGGGGCGTGAAGAACGAAAACAAGGTCATTGCGCACGTCGCAGTGTTGTTGACCCTGCTGGTCGTCGTCGGGCTGATCAAGCCCTTGACAGGNGCGATGGGTCGCGAAGACAGCGCGGCCGTGGGACGTGTGGCCGTGATGTTGGCTTTGGGCGTCTACGCCATGGCCACCTTCGTGAAGAGCTTCATCGACGCTCGGAAAGCACGCGGCTGACCCCGTTTCCATGCGGCCCCTCACGTTGTGGTTTGGCACCTTGTTGTNCTTGGTGNCGTCNTGNGGGGGTGGNCCCTCGGACGNCACNGANGTNCNCNTNGANGNCGAGCCCAACCTCGCNCAGGCCTCGCGCAACTACATCATGAAGTGCTCGGTGTGCCACGGACCCGACGGCGCGCCCGTCTTGCTGACGGCCCCGGATCTCCGAACCAGCACCCTGGGCCTGGAGGAGCGCGTGGCCATCATTGCCTACGGCAAGGGAACCATGCCACCTCATCAAGCCATGCTGAGCAAGGCGGAAATCCGAGATTTGGCGTTGTACATCGAAGCATTTAGACCCTGACGCATGGCCAAGCGCAAGCCCCTTTCCACCGCCAAACCNGCCGAAACGTGCGTGCTCATCGGCCTGGCCACAAGGCACCAAAGGCGGGAGCAATTGGAAGAGTACCTGGAGGAGCTCGCCTTCCTCGCGGAAACCGCGAAGGCCGACACCCAACGCGTGTTCATCCAGAGCATGGACAAGCCCGACGTTCGAACTTTTGTGGGGTCAGGCAAGCTGCAGGAAATCAAAGAATACGTGGNGGAGGAGGAGATCGACATGATCGTCTTCGACGACGAGCTCAGCCCCATCCAATTGCGCAACATCGAAAAGGAAATTCCCGAGCGGAAAATCCTGGANCGGACCAATTTGATCTTGGACATCTTCGCCCAACGCGCCGCCACGGCCCACGCNAAGACNCAAGTTGAGCTNGCGCAGTACCAGTACCTGCTTCCGCGTTTGACCAACATGTGGACGCACTTGCAGAAGCAAAAGGGGGGCATCGGGATGAAAGGGCCTGGGGAGAAAGAAATCGAGACCGACCGTCGTGTCATCCGCGANCGCATCGCGTTGTTGAGGAAGCACTTGGCGGGCATCGACAAGCAGATGGCCACCCAACGCAAAAACCGCGGCGCCATGATTCGGGTGGCCCTNGTCGGGTACACCAACGTGGGCAAAAGCACGCTGATGACGCTGATGTCCAAGAGCGACGTCTTTGCCGAGAACAAGCTGTTTGCGACCCTCGACACCACGGTGCGCAAAGTCGTGATCGACAACCTTCCGTTCTTGCTCAGCGACACGGTCGGGTTCATCCGCAAGCTGCCCACCCAACTCATCGAGAGCTTCAAGAGCACGCTGGATGAAACGCGCGAAAGCGACTTCTTGGTGCACGTGATCGACGTGAGCCACCCTCAATTCGAAGACCACATGGCGGTGGTGGAACGCACCTTGGCCGACATCGGCAGCGACAGCAAGCCGACCATGGTGCTCTTCAACAAGGTCGACCAGCTGGAGGATCCTGAGGGGGAGCGCAGCCGCGAAGACTTGCANCGCGGNATCCAGGAGCGCTTCGAGGCCTTGGGCCACGACGTGATGTTTTTGTCGGCCAAAACCAAAGAAGGTTACGACGCCTTTCGCCGCGTGATGTATGAGCGGGTCAAGGAGCTTCACGTCAAGCGCTACCCCTACAACCAATTCTTGTACTGATTACCTTCGACGCATGGCATCCATCCGACAAGAACGCGTGGCCGAGCTCCTCAAGCGCGAGTTGAGCATGATCTTCCAGCGGGAAGCCAACACCTGGTTTGGCGGCCTGTTCATCACCGTCACCCAGGTCCGAATCGGGCCTGACTTGGGGCTTGCGAAAGTCTACCTCAGCTTCATGGCGGTGTCGGACAAAGAGAAGGCNCTGAAAAGCGTTGAAGAAGAAAACTGGCGCGTCCGCAAAGCCCTTGGAGGCAAAGTCGGCAAGCAACTTCGTCGCGTTCCAGAGCTGAATTTCTACCTCGACGACAGCCTGGACTTTGTGGACGAGGTCCAGCGCGCCTTGAACAGCTGATTGGGCATGCGGTTGCCCCTGCGCCTCGCCCTGCGGTACCTGGTCAAGCGCCGGTCCAGCACGATGGTGCACCTCATTTCTGGCATTTCCGTCCTTGTCATTGCCGCCGTCACGACNGCGATGGTTTGCATTTTGTCGGCCTTCAATGGGATTGAGGATTTGGTCAAAACCCTGTTCGGGACCTTGGACGCCGACCTCGCGGTCGTGCCCGTCACGGGTCAAGTGCTGCCCGAAGGCTGGGGCACCCACCTCGACAGCTTGGAAGGCGTGGCGGCATGGACCGCGGTGCTGGAAGACGAGTGCGTGGCCCGGGACGGTGAGACCGTCCGGGTGGCTTCGCTGTTGGGCGTCCGCGCAGACTACCCCTCCGTGGCCCCGATCGACCAAGCCGTGGTGGAGGGCGAGTACATGGTTGGCGGCAACGACTTTGGTGTGTCGTGTGCATGCTTGGGGTTGGGCGTTCGGTCGGAGCTGGGCATCTCCAGCAACGAACAGGAACCGCCGGTGTTCTCCTTGTCCGCCCCGATTCGCGGACGGCGGTTGTCCACCTACCGCGAACGGGCGTTCCGAACCATCCCCATGCACGCCTGCGGGACGTTCTCCATCAACGCCGATCTGGACACCCGCTACCTGATGGTGCCCCTCAAGGATGCGCAATCCCTCCTTGCCAGGGAAGGTGAGGTGTCGCGATTTGAAGTGAAGGCCGCGCCAGGCTGGNGCCAGGACGACCTGGCCCNCCATGTNGAATCCCACCTCAAGGCNCAGTTGTCGGNCAGCGATGCCAGCGGCTTCAGGGTCCGGACACGCGATGAAAAACACAAGTTCATCACCCAGACGAACCAAGCTGAAAAGTGGGCGACGTTCGCCATTTTGAGCTTCATCCTGGTCGTGGCCGCCTTCAACATCATGGCGTCCTTGACCATGTTGCTCCTGGACAAGAAAGAAGACCTGCAGGTGCTCCGGGCCATGGGGTTGCCGCAAGCGCAAATGGAATCCACGTTCGCGTTGCAAGGCCTGGCCATCAACGTGATCGGCGGCCTGGCCGGTGTCGCGCTCGGCTCACTGCTCATCCTGGGGCAGGCGACCTACGGATGGCTGACATTGGAAGGATCTGTGGTGCCTGCCTACCCCGTGCGGTTGGCCTGGACAGATGTGTTGGGCACGCTGGCCGTGGTGGTGCTTGTCGGCGGGCTGGGCTCAGCCTCCATGGTGCGCCTGCTGTTGCGGCGACTCCACACCCAGCCTTGACCCTCAGGCAAACACGTGGTCGCCAAACGCCTCGGCGATGTGGTCCAACTTCTCGAAAATCTGGTCGGGTTTGTCCAACGTCACCAACGCCAAGCGGTGCTCCTTGAAATGGGGCAACCCACGGAAGTAGTTCGCGTAATGCCGGCGCATCTCCACGATGCCCAACCGCTCCCCTTTCCATTCCAAACTGTGCTTGAGGTGGGTGCGCACCGCCTTGATGCGCTCCGCCATGTCGGGGGCTGGACCTGAATCGCCCGTGGCGAGGTATTGCTTCACCTGACGGAAGAACCAAGGCGCACCAATTGCCGCACGCCCGATCATCACGCCGTCGACGCCGTACTTGGTCTTGTAGCGAAGGGCCTTCTCAGGGCTGTCGATGTCCCCATTGCCAAACACCGGAATCGTCATGCGCGGATTCTCTTTCACCGCGGCAATCAGCGACCAGTCGGCTTCTCCCTTGTACATCTGGGCCCGTGTTCGGCCGTGGATGCTGATGGCTTGGATGCCGACGTCCTGGAGCCGCTCCGCCACCTCCACGATGTGCTTCGAGTTGTCGTCCCAGCCCAAGCGCGTCTTCACCGTCACAGGCAAGGAGCACGTGTCCACGATTTCCTTCGTCATGGCCACCATCTTGGGGATGTCCTGCAGAATGCCCGCACCTGCGCCTCGACACGCCACTTTCTTCACGGGGCACCCGTAGTTGATGTCCACCAAGTCAGGGCCCGCGGCCTCCGAAATCGCCGCCGCTTCCCGCATGGACTCGATCTCCGCCCCAAAAATCTGAATGCCAATCGGCCGTTCGTAATCGAAGATGTCCAGTTTGGCCACGCTCTTGGCCGCGTCACGGATGAGGCCCTCCGAAGAAATGAACTCCGTGTACATCATGTCGGCCCCGTATTCCTTGCACAAGGCGCGAAACGGCGGGTCGCTCACGTCCTCCATGGGGGCGAGCAAGAGGGGGAAGCCTCCCAAGTCGATGTTTCCGATGCGGGCCACGTTCGTCGAAGTTTCCGCAAATTTACAGCGCGGCATGAAGCCGCCTTCAATCCTTGCCCATGAGCTTCATCCAGCGCGCCTTCCAAACCATGCATCCCGCCGCCCAAGTGGTGTTCCTCGCATGCCTGGTGTTGACCCTCATGGCTGTGGCCGCGTTTGCAGGCATGCTGTGGGCTGCCGGCGGCGATGTGGCCGCGATGCAGTCGTTGGTGACCTCTGGCATGGACGCCCTGGACCGGTCGGACGTGCTGGCCATGAACAACCTGAACCAAATCCTGGCCTTCTTCGGCGCCTCCTGGGCCTTCGCCGCCCTGGTGGGTCGAAGCCACCTCGGACGGTTCTTCACCGGGGCCCCGTCGTGGGGCATGGTGGGGCTGGCAGCTGCCCTGGCCGTGGGGATGAGCCCTGTGCTGGACTTGACGTACCGGCTCAACGAATGGGCGCTCGTGCCGGGGTCGGCCCTCCACACGTGGGCTGGCGCGTTGGAGGCCCAAGCCATGGCCATGACGCAGTCCATTTTGGACTTGGATGAAGGACCAGGTTTGGTCGCTGTGCTGGTCTCGGTGGCCGTGTTGCCTGCCCTGTGCGAAGAGTGGCTGTTCCGCGGCACGCTTCAACCCATCCTGGCCCGCGGCACGGGCAACCTTCACGTGGCCATCTGGGTGTCGGCCGCGCTGTTCAGCGCAATCCACATGCAGTTCTTTGGCTTCGTGCCGCGGTTGCTTTTGGGCGCCCTCTTTGGGTATTTGGTGGCGTACAGCGGGAGCATTTGGCCCGCCGTGGTGGGACACTTGATCAACAACGCCGGGGTGGTCCTGGTGGCCGCATGGATGGGGCCCGAGTGGCTCGAGCAAGGGTTGGAGCCCCAGGCCTGGTCGGCATGGGAAGCCACCGACTGGGCGCAGGCTGCCGGGTGTTTGGTCTTGTTGGCGTGGGCCTTGCGCACATTCGCGCGGCGCGGGGACAGCTCCGCTTACACTGCGTCGCTTGCGCCTTCTGAAGCCTGACCCCAGGACGCCTCCACGAAGGCCTCTGCGATGACCAAATCCTCCGGGGTGGTCACCTTCACGTTCCAAGGGTCGCCTTCGCACAACGTCACCACGTGGCCGGCGGCTTCCACCACACTGGCGTCGTCGGTGAATTGGTCCTGATACGGCGTGTTGAAGGCCGCTTTGAGCAAGGCCAAATCGAAGCACTGCGGGGTTTGCACCGCGCGCATCACGCTGCGGTCCACCGCCACGCTGGCTTGCTCGGACCGGACCTGTCGCAGGCTGTCCTTCACGGGCACCACAGGCACCGCACTGCCATGCTCGGCGGCCGTCTCAAAACACGTGCGGATGGTGTCCACCGAGGGAAACGGCCGAACGGCGTCGTGCACCCCCACAATCCCCGTGTCGGGCAATTGGGCCAGCCCATGGGCCACGGAGTGGAAACGTTCTGCACCCCCTGCGACCACCTTGTGGACTCCTGCGGGGCCGTGCGCTTGTTCCAACGCAGCAAACTCTTCAAACAAGCTCTCGTGCAGCACCAGCACCACTTCAGCGGCCGGGAGGGCCTCCCGAAAACGACGAAGGGTCCACCACATGAGTGGCAGACCCTTGACGTTTAAAAACTGTTTGGCCGTCGTCCGGCGCATCCGAGTGCCGGTGCCCCCGGCGACCATGACGACGTACTGCTTCATCCGTTGAAGCGCGCACCCACCGCGTTCCAATCGACGACTTCAAAGAAGGCATTGATGTAATCTGGGCGGCGGTTCTGGTAGTTGAGGTAGTAGGCGTGCTCCCACACGTCCAAGCCCAAGATGGGGTGTCCACCACATCCGACGCCTGGCATCAAGGGGTTGTCCTGGTTGGCGCTGCTGCACACCTCCAACTTCCCGTCGTTCACGCAAAGCCAAGCCCACCCTGAACCGAAGCGGGTTGCGGCCGCCTTGGCGAAGGCGTCCTTGAACGCGTCGAAGCTGCCGAAATCGCGGTCGATGGCTTCTCCGAGCGCGCCGCCGGGCTGACCGCCGCCGTTGGGGGACATGCAAGCCCAGAACAAGTTGTGGTTCCAAAAACCGCCCCCGTTGTTGCGCACGGCGCCGTTGTCGCTGTGGTCACGGAGCAAGGTTTCGATGTCCTTTCCTTCGAGCTCCGTGCCTTCCACGGCAGCGTTCAACTTACTGGTGTATCCAGCGTGGTGCTTGCTGTGGTGGATTTCCATGGTGCGCGCGTCGATGTGCGGCTCCAAGGCGTCGTAAGCGTAAGGGAGTTGTGGAAGTTCAAAAGCCATGAGACTCGTTGTTTTGGTTGGATTCAAAGGTTGTCGAATTCAAAGATACTGCGCCGTTCGCCTGGGTGAAGTTGGATTCCTCAGTCAGGGCATGAAGCGCACGGGCCACGGCCTCGTCGCCGTCCATCAAGACCTCGTACGACGCCGACTCNCCCCACAACGTGCGCACCACTTGGGCCAGGAAGCGNTGGCGCAACTTGGCCTCCTCCTCCCCGTCGGGGTTTCGCCAAGACCAACCGCCNCGCTCGGCCTCCTCNCGAACCACANNGACNACGTCNTNGGTCCANGCGTCGAGNGACTCGATGTCNCGNACCGCGTTGCACGNTTCGAGGTCNNCGCGATGGCGGTCCATCCAAGAGAACACCGCGTCNCGCANGACCCCNGTCCAAATCCACTCGCTCACCCANCCGCTGGTGCCCGTGCTNTCCCAGGCCACGAANACGTCNGGNGNGATGCCCCCTCCGCCNAAGACNTCNCGGCCCATNGGNGTGGTGTANNTCANCGANTCGACCANCGGCATGCTGTCCGCGTGGTACAANTCGCCNGACGCCAAGCGCACGTCGAAGTCNTCCTCGTANGCGTCGTAGGGNTTTTGGATGGCGCGGCCGGTNGGCGTGTAGAAACGGGCNACCGTCAACCGNAGGGCGCCTGANCCAGGCACCGGGAATTCNTCTTGCACCAGGCCNTTTCCGAACGTTCGGCGGCCCACGACCAAGCCGCGGTCGTTGTCCTGNANGGCTCCNGCGAAGATTTCNCTGGCCGAGGCNGAGCCCTCGTCCACCAACACCACNACAGGCCAGTCTGCATANNATCCNCGGCGGCGCGAGATGTAGTTCCTNCGGGGGGACGATTTGCCNTCNGTGTAGACCATGGTTTGGCCTTCGTCGAGGAACAAGTCCAGCATGTCCACCACCGCGTTCAAGTAACCCCCGCCGTTGCCCCGGAGGTCCACCACCAGCGACGTGGCGCCTTGGGCGGCCAGGCTGAACAACGCGCCCTCGAACTCTTGGGCGGTGTTGGCGGCAAACCGAATGGCCTTGACGTAGCCCACCTCTTCTTCCAGCATGAAGGACGCAACAACNCTTTGGATGGGGATTCGGTCGCGGATCAGGTGGACCTGNAAGGGTTCGCCCCGGCGGTCGATGCCGAGGTTGACCTCGGTGCCGCGCGGCCCCTTGAGCAGTTTCATGACCCGGCTGTTGTCAAGCTCGGGGCCTGAAATGGCCTCGCCCTCGACAGCCACAATGCGGTCGCCGGCGCGGATGCCAGCCTTGTCNGANGGCCCACCAGGAATGGCNGNCACNACCATCAGGGTGTCTTGCTGAATCAAGAACTCGACCCCGATGCCTTCNAANTTCCCCTCCATGTTTTCCGACATCGAGGCAAGCTCTTCGCCCGAGAAGTACACCGTGTGGGGGTCCAACTCGTCCAGCATGGCCTCGATGGCCACGTCGACAAGTCGGGTTCGGTCGAANGTGTCGACGTACAAATCTTCGATNCGGTGCAAGACGTTCATGAGCCGGGCTTGGTCGCCAGATCCGCCCATGTGNTCATGGAACGACCGGCCGCGGGACAAGTCGTGGCCCGATTCCCAGGCNCCNCAGCCCCGGCCCAACCAAAGTCCGACCACGAGGGCCAACGCCAATCCCAACGGTTGCCAGTTCTTCATTCAGGAAGAGCAACGATTTGGACCCCCGCTTGGTTCAAAAACTCCAACCCACTCGNGTCCTTGTAGGCACTTGCATACACCACGCGNACGATGCCCGCTTGGTGGATGAGCTTGGCGCACTCCCTGCATGGCGACAGCGTGATGTACAAGGTGGCGCCTTGGGCGCTGTTGCTGCTCTTGGCCAGCTTCGTGATNGCGTTNGCCTCGGCGTGGAGCACGTACCANTGGGTTTCTCCCTCGTCGTTTTCGCAGACGTTGGGNAAGCCGCTCGGNGTGCCGTTGTAGCCGTCGGCGATGATCATTTGGTCTTTGACGATCAANGCNCCNACCTGCTTTCGCTCGCAATGGGACAGCTTAGCCCATTCGTGGGCCATCCGCATGTACGCTTGGTCGTATCGCAGTTGCTTCTCNTCCATGAANGCCAAAGGTACGCCCCGTCGTAGCTTGCGGCATGCGCATTTACACACGCACCGGCGACGACGGCACCACGGGTCTGTTTGGCGGAAGCCGCATCGGNAAAGACGACCTCCGCATCGANGCCTACGGCACCTTNGATGAACTCAACGCCGTCCTCGGTCGCGTGGGCACCCACCCCTCNGTGGCGCCGTGGTCGGCGCACCTCACCCGCATCCAGGGCGACCTGTTTGCCATGGGCAGCCACTTGGCCACCACCGACCCTGCNTTTNCGGACAAGNTNCCCGCGTTGGANCCCGACGGGGCCGCCAAGTTGGAAGCCTGGATGGACGAGATGGAGGCCAGCTTGCCGGCCTTGACCACGTTCGTTTTGCCCAGCGGACCTGCNTCGGCGGTGGACGCCCACGTCGCCCGCACCGTGTGCCGCCGCGCTGAGCGGCGTTGCGTGGCCTTGAACCGGGCGGAACCCATCGACCCTTTGATGCTNCGGCAATTGAACAGACTGTCCGACGCGCTGTTCATGCTGGGACGATGGCTGGCCCACGAGGACGGCGAAGGCGATGTGCCTTGGTTGCCCTAGGGCTTGACTCGCATTGAGATTCGGTTATTTTTGCGCGCAGAAGCAAGACGCCATGTATTGGACACTCGAATTGGCTTCCTACTTGGAAGACGCCCCTTGGCCCGCCACCAAAGACGAGCTCATCGACTTNTCGATGCGCACNGGNGCGCCCNTGGAAGTNGTNGANAACCTNCANCAANTGGAAGACGACGGCGAGTCNTTNGACACNATTGAGGACATNTGGCCNGANTACCCTTCCAAGGAGGACTTTTTCTTCAACGAGGACGAGTACTGAACCGTCCCGATTGCCTGCATTTCAGGGCAAAAGAAAAGGCGGGACTTGCGTCCCGCCCCACTTGACATTGAACTAGGAAGAACTTGCGTTCATCCTACCGCGCCAAAGGAGACCAATCCCTTGTCTCAGGCAATGTGAATCAAATGTTTGGGAAAAACAAGCGATGGGGAATCAATTCCTCATCAAGCGGCGCGTGGTGACCCCCGCCACCTGCTCCACCACAACCTCTCGATTTGCTGTCAATTGGTGCACCACTGCGGCGTCTCCGTGGCGCACAGTGAGCAACAACAACCCGTCTTCTCGGCGGACCTGAAAGGCCTGACCCAGCAGCTCTTCCAGGGTCTGAAGGCGGATGTCGTCGCGGTCGGTCACAAGCCCAAAGTGCGTCGCGTGCTGCTGCATCATGCGCACGTGCACCCCGGCGCTGTCCAAGGCAGAAAAAAGGTCCTTGAGGTGGTCTTCCGCCAAGAAACTCTGGTCGGAGGTCGCCACCTCCACCCACACTTGGTCGTCGCGCCAAATGAACATGGGCTGATCCGGCACCAAATCCGGAAAGTCGTCGATGAGGGTCGCCGGGCCTTCAGGCGCCAAAAACGAACGGATCCAAAGTGGAAGGCCTCGCTGCTGCAAGGGCTTGACGGTCCGAGGGTGGATGACGCTCGCCCCGTAGTAACTCAACTCAAGGGCTTCCGCGTGGTCCACCTTGGGCACGGTTTGGGCTTCAGGGTGCCACTTGGGGTCGGCGTTCATCATGCCGGGCACATCCTTCCAAATGGTCACCGACTCGGCCCCGACCGCCACAGCCAAGAGGGCCGCGCTGTAGTCCGACCCTTCGCGTCCGAGGGTCGACGTCCGGCCGCAGTCGTGCCGTCCAATGAACCCTTGGGTGACGACCACTTGAGACGCCGCCAACGCCTCGCGAAGCGACGCCCCGGCGTCCCACAAGGCCGCTTCATCTACCCTGGCGTGCCGATGTGGTCCTGAGGTGCGCACGGTCTCGCGCACGTCCCACCACACCGCGTCCAGCCCCAGGGCCGCACACCAAAACGCCACCAAGGTGGTGCTGGCCAATTCCCCGGCCGACACAAAGGCGTCGTACGCCGCTTCCGCGAGGCCTTCGCGTTGGGCCGATTGGGCTTCCTGCCACGACGCCTCGAACGCGCTCTGAAGTCGGTCGGCCACGTCGAGGCCGAGTTCCGTGGCCACATCGAGGTGCGCCTGCACGATATCGCCCCAACGGCCTTCCTGCTCGGGGCCAGGACTGCGCCACACCTCCTCCAGGGCGTTCGTGGTTTTCCCCATCGCAGAAACCACCACCACGGCCTGTTCTTCAGGGCGCAGGTGGTTCGACAATAGCTGACCCACCCGGCGGATGGCCGCGGCGTCCTTCACCGAGGCGCCGCCAAACTTGTGGGTGGAACGTGGAACTTGCTCAGCCATGCGCTGCAAAGTTGGACGGCGAGGGTAACGTCGCCAAATCTTCGTCGGTCAATCGGCCGTTGAGCCAGGTGTCCGTCAACGAAGCGCCCAACGTTTTGTAGAAGCCGATCGCCGGTTCGTTCCAATCCAACACTTGCCACTCCAGGCGCTTGGCGTTCACCGACCTCGCGTGGGCGGCCACGGCGAGGAAAAGAGAACGGCCGACACCCCGGCCGCGCCAGGCCTCCGTGACGACCAAATCCTCGAGGTACCAGGTCAAGCCCTTCCAGGTGCTGTACCGCGCGTGGTGAAGAGCCATGCCCACGATTTGGCCTGCAGCCTCAGCCACAAAACACTCGAAACGGCCTTGGACCATGTCCGACTGCAAGGTCTCCACAGACAGGGCGACTTCTTGCTCGGCGCGCTCGTACCGGGCCAATTCCACGATGAGGCCATGCACCGCGGCCACCTCCGACGGGGCGCAGGAACGAACAACAACTCGTGGTGAATCTTCAGAACGGGCCATGGCGTCCAGGCGAAGTTACCCCCTACCTTGGCGGCACGCCTGCCTGCACATGGAAAACCTGCCCCTGGCCCCCCTGGACATTGTGATTTTTCTGACCCTGTTGGTCGGCGCCGTGCGCGGGTTCACAAAAGGGCTGGTCTTCTCCGTGGCGTCCCTGGTCGGCTTGGCCGGTGGCATCGCCGCTGCCGCCCACGGTTCTCACCTCGCCGCAGAGCAACTCGCCCCGCACGTGTCCTGGTCGGCCAATTCCATCCACATGGCGTCCCTCGCCATCACCTTTTTGGCGGTGGTCGTGGTGGTCCAACTCGTGGCCAAGCTCATTGAAAAGGCCTTGGACCTTGTGGCCATGGGGTTCGTCAACAAGCTGGCCGGGGCGGTGTTTGGGCTGGCCAAAATGTGGCTCATCCTCTCCTTCGTCATCCTGCTCGTCACGAGTGTGACTGGATCACGAAGTTGGATTCCCAACCAAAGCGGGGAAAGTGTTTTGCTCGGACCTGTGGAAGCGGTGGCGCCCATGCTGGCGCCCAACCTCGACGTGAGGGACCTTCAGGTGCCGGACCTCAACGGACGCCCAGGGCTTGAAAGAGAGCCTCCACCCGGCGCTGAAGACGATTCATCATCTCGTCGTGAGAAACGTCGTCGGTCCAAGAAGAAGAAACGCTCGCGTAACACTTGATCTTGGGCTCGGTGCCGGACGGCCGCACCGTCACGCGGGACCCTTCTTCCGTCACAAATTGCATGACGTTGGACGCCGCTTGGGGCAACGCGCGGAGCACTTCCCCTTGCGGATTGCGGGCTTCGCGGGTTTGGAAGTCCAAGATTTCGACCACGGTCTCCCCCGCCAATTCCTGTGGGGGCGATGTGCGGAACCCCTTCATCATGGCGTCGATTTCCGCCTTTCCGTTTCGGCCCTCCTTGACAAGGCTCACCAACCCTTCTTTGTACGCCTTGTGGCGCTTGTGGATCGAGGCCAAACGGCCCAACATGGTCTCGCCTGCCCGGTTCAACTCGTGGGCAAGCTCCGCCAACAAGCAGCAACTCTGGACTGCATCCTTATCGCGCACGGCGTCCCCGACGAGGTAGCCGTAGCTCTCCTCTCCTCCGGCCACGTACTGCAGCTTGCCTTCCTCTTGACGAATGGCTTCGGCGATGAACTTGAACCCCGTCAACGTCTCGCGAACCTCCACGCCGTACCCCTCAGCCAATTCAGCCAACAGGTCTGTGGTCACCACCGTTTTGGCCACGAACGAGGGGCGGTCGAGTTTGCCGGCGGCTTGCCATTTGGCCAACACGTGGTCCACCAAAAGCGCCGCCGTCTCGTTGCCATTCAGCAAACGGAATCCGTCGCCGTCCGGCACCGCGATGCCCACGCGGTCAGAATCGGGGTCGGTGCCCATCACGATGGACGCCCCCACCTGCTTGGCCAGGGCCACGGCCTCGGCAAGCGCCGCCCCTTCCTCGGGGTTGGGGCTGTGCACGGTAGGAAACGCCCCGTCCGGAATCGCCTGGGAGGGCACTTCATGGACGTTTCTGAATCCAAAGGCCTTCAAGGCTGCAGGTACGGCGAGTGCNCCCGTGCCGTGCAAACCCGTGTACGCGATGGTCAAATCCGACCCGTTCGCCACCAAGTCTGGCGACAACCGGAACGAGGCCAACACGTCGCGGTAACGGTCGTCCCACGTGGCGTCCAACACGTGAATGCCGTCTTGGGTTCGGGCCACCGGCTGGTCTGTGGACAACGCACGCACTTCCGCCACAAGCTGGGCATCTTCCGGAGCGACCACCTGCCCACCGTCAGCGGCGTAGACCTTGTACCCGTTGTAAATGGACGGGTTGTGGCTCGCAGTCACCACGACACCGGCCACGGCACCCAGCTCGCGCACNGTCCAAGACAGTTGTGGCGTGGGACGCAATTCGGGGTACAACCATGGCTCCAACCCACTCGCGGCGAGCACCTCGGCGGTGATCTGCGCAAATTCCTGGCTCTGGTGGCGGCTGTCGCACGCGATGGCCACGCGAAGCGGTTGCTCGGCCGTGGGTGCGCCGTGCATCTTCAACAGATGGTTCGCCAAACCTTGTGTGGCCAAAGCGATCGTGGTGGCGTTGATGCGGTTGGTGCCAGGGCCCATTTTGCCTCGCAAACCGCCCGTCCCGAATGACAAGTCGGTGTAAAAAGCGTCAATCAACGCCTCACGGGCGTCGTCGTCCTGGTCGCAGGTGTCCAACCAAGTGCGCACCGTGCGCTGCGTGTGTTCGTCGTGTGGAGCTTGGGTCCAGGCCTGCGCTTTGGCCTTGACCTCCTTCAAGAGATCCTGGTCGTTCATGAACCCCAAAGGTCAGCATTCCTCCCGCAATTTCCAGCACGCCGCCAGGGCATTCTGCCAGGGCTCAAAGGTCCATCCCATCTCCTGGTGCAGGGGCGCGCCGTCCAACACACTCCANGCCGGCCGGGTGGCCGCGGTGGGNAACGCGTCNGAGGTNACNGCCTCNACAGGNACGTNCAANCCGGCATGNCCCACGATGGCCGAAGCGAATCCGTGCCANGTGGTGTGNCCGGCGTGNGCGNAATGACGGATGCCCTGCGGCATGTCTTGNCTNCGCTCGGCCATGTCNAGCAACGCCTCCGCCAAGGCCGGGGCGGAAGTGGGGACTCCATGCTGGTCGTTCACCACCTTCAACCTGCCGTGTTGGTTGGCCAACCGCAGCATGGTCGTCAGAAAGTTGCTTCCTCGTGCGTCGTACAACCACGCGACCCGGACCACTGCACCGTTGACGCCGCTCGCCAAGAACGCCTCCTCCCCTTCGAGTTTGCTGGCGCCATAGACCCCCAATGGGCCGGTGGGCTCCGTAGGACCCAAAGGAATCCGATCCACTTCCCCGAACACGTAATCCGTGCTGACGTGAATCAAAGCCAC
>PBWG01000060.1 GCA_002729115.1 Crocinitomicaceae bacterium
AAAAAAGCCCGCAACCACTGGGGCTGCAGGCTACTTTTTCACATTCCGTTAGGTGGACCCAGCAGGACAGAAGCCGAACACCATCAACCCCGATTTGGTCAAGTAGGCTTGACCTCACGGGACCAAATGTCAAGTTGACTTGACCGAATTACTCGGCGTCTTGGATGCAGCGGACGGAAACACCACGTCGGTAATCGTGGACGTTGCGATTGACATCCTCGGCATCGTAAAAGAGGAATCGATGCCATGCATTTGCGCCATCGGACGAAGAACTCCACCAATTTCCGTCGTAACCAGCACCACTGAAGTTCCCGTTGGATTCTCGGTATCCGCCTGGCAACCCTGAAAATCCACTTGAATCTGTTCCGTTACCACCGATGTTCCAACCGAAATCCAACTTCAACTGACTGCCTTGGTTTGTTCCTCGCCACCCCGTATCGTTTGCTTCTGACTCGCTCATCCCAAGTGACATTTCCATGGCCATCCATTCGCCGTCCGCAGGAACGTGCCAACCCGTTGGACACAACCCCCGTGAATCGCCCACAGCATACCAATTGTATAAGCGACCGTAAGCTTCCAGACTGGAGGTAGTCTCTTGATATACAGCCACAGCCCCGAAGGATATACTAGCCCAATCTCCGTTGCTGAGTGTGGCCTCGATCGCATCGCCATTCTTGTAGTTCTCGCTGCGAAGGTTTTCAGCAAACCAACACTGCTCACCAATCTGAACAGTCTCGTAATCGTAACCCTGGTACTCAAGCGGGTCACCGCATGCCCAAGGCACTTCGACGCAAGTGCCAAAGACAGAGAGCAAGTCCAACAAGTCTATCATCCCAACACATCCGTCGAAATCGGTATCAGACGGGTTGGCAACCACGCAGCCTCCTAGATCATCGTTCCAAATGGTCCCTTCCAAGCAATGGCATCCGCCATACTCACATGAACCGTCCTCCACGTTTGCCTCCTCGACGTAATTGCAAGCAACCACATCGGTGCACCCTGTTACCGGCCTAGAATTTTGATAAATCGTCCACAACTCCTCAGGGGCAAGTGCCCTATTCCAAATGCCAAGGTCGTCGAGAGCTCCTGTAAACCATTGACATGTGCACCCCCCGCCGCTTTGGCGGTATTTCCCGATAAATGTCGTTTGACCGTTGTCGTTGATTTGCTGAACTGAAGTCATTTCCTCTGCCACTTCCTGACCGTCAATAAAAAACTTGACAGAGCTGGCAACGGCATCATATGCTACTGCGTAGTGTACCCATGCATCTTCTTCAATCGAATAGGGTACATCCATGTCATCCACAACCCCATTGCCCTGCGCGTCCCCAATTCCGAAGCGCAAAATGCGATTGTTAGGCAAACCATGGATGCCCCAATTCACCCCATAATCACTGCTACCATTGGTGTTTCTTCCAACTATAGTGTTTTGAGAGTAGGTAGCATCCCAAGATGGCTTCATCCAAACCGCATAAGTCAAAGCGGTAGCTGGAACAAGAGCCCCATCAACTCCTAAATCGACATGGCTATTTCCTCCCGAGAAGTGAAAGCAACTTCCAGAATTCCCAAAGCGATCAATCGATGACTCTAGGCCAGAGGGTACTCCATCGAAATCGCCGAATGCATCTTCGGCATCACCATTCATGCTATACCACGCCACCAATCCATCACTTGGGACGTAGTCTGGCACCTGAGCGAGGCTACTTGACATCAAGGCAAAAGACAGAAGGGCGAAGAAGTGTCTCATCTGGTTGGTTTAGAGACCACAAGATACATATTCCAAGACCACTCCCCTCTTCCCAAACGTCAAGTCCACTTTACATGTGGACCCAGCAGGACAGAAGCCGAACACCCTCAACCCCGATTTGGTCAAGTAGGCTTTACATCTCAGGTGAATTTGTAAAGTGTACTTTACTATTGTCTCTATGAACCGAACGATTACCGCGTTACTCTTTGCGGTCACCTGCTCCGTCAATGCACAGCAGACCATTACCAAGACCTACACCATTGAGCCGCACACCAACCTTGAAGGTGCCGACTTAAGCGGCGAAGACCTGTCAAATCTAAATCTGTCTTTTTGCAATCTTGTCCGTGCCAACCTGAGTGGAACTCTTCTCCATGTTGCAAACTTGGAAGGTGCCATGATGGAGGGGGCCAATCTCGAAGGGGCTAACCTAGAGGGGGCCAATCTCTCCAATGCTCAACTTATCGATGCCAGCTTCATCGGTGCCAACCTTAGTGGAGTCAAATTCTTGAACTCTAGCCTATCGTACGCCAACCTGATGCAGGTCAACCTGACCAATGCAGACCTTTCAGGCACCGACCTGCGTAGCGCCGACCTTTTCGATTCAAACCTTCGTAGCGCTAACCTTGAAGGGGCCAGCCTCACCAACACCAATCTCTTTGATGCCAAGTTGACCTGCCTCAAGGGTTGCCCTTTAGATTTACCAGATGATTACATCTGCGAGCCTGATGCAGACTGTGAAGAGGAAGGACGCTTTCGGATTGTAGAGGAATAAAAGAAGTCCACTTTACTTGTGGAGCCGGGGGGAGTCGAACCCCCGTCCAAACAAGGCCACACCGAAGTTTCTACATGTTTATCTCGCGATTGATTGTCGGCTGAGGGCTGACCACGAGCAGCCCACCACACAGCGTAGTCCAGTGAAATTCGCGCCGGGTGTCGGACCCACCGTTAGCTAGTCCCATTTACCTGATNCCCGTTGTGACGACGAAAGGGTCCGTACGTCGCCACTGGANAGNTCGTTCCGCCANCTNNTGGCTGGAATTAGGCNAANCGACTTGGTCGATTAGGCCGCGAGCGCGTAGGAAGTGTTGTCATTTCTGACTGAAGATTTGAGATTAACGAGCGACATCTNCAAGAGCTCGACATGCTTCCCCGATCTGGTCATCTTGCTGTCAAATCCAAAATCGGCCCCATTTTTCAAAGAACCGCCCACAAAAGGGCGNGTAACGAAAGTACATCCGTTTCCCATCCCGGCATGCCTNTTGCCCGACCTTTGGGACATGTTGGCGCCTCGCATCACCAACCCTTTGTTGTCCTGGCTTCGTTGTGCCTTGGTCTGCGCCGGCGCGGCACTCGCGTCGCTGGGGCATGCNCAGGTGGTGGACGACTTCGACATCCGCTTCCAAGCCCAGCAAAATGGAGGGATTCAGTTTTNGGCCAACACCACCATGTTNTGCGGCACNGGNTCGTCNTGCGTGTCGGCCCAAAGCGCGACGCCCTTCGGATGGCCCGCCGACAACAACAACAGCCACGACATGCAGTACTACAATGGGGACAACGACCCCGACACGTGGTGCGCGTCGTCCGACAGCTTGGCCCTGGGCGTGTGTGCCAAGGTGAGCTGGGCTGGGTTGTACTGGGCGGGCCGGTTGGGCAACGGCAGTGTGCCCAACGAAAACCTGCGCGACCAGGTGAAGATCAAGGCCAGCGACAACGAGCCTTATCTCGACGTCGTGGCCGACCAGGAATGGGAGTTTGACGCTTCTGGCGTCGACAACTATTGCTGCTTCGCCGACGTAACGCCGTGGGTGGAGAACAATCCCGTCAACGCACGGTACACCGTCGCCAACGTCGTGGCCACCCAAGACTACGGGTCGTGGGGCGGCTGGGTGTTGGTCGTGGTGTACGAGGATGCGTTGGAATCCATGCGCAACTTGACGGTGTTCGACGGCCTTGCCATGATCACAATGGGCGGCGGCGGAAACAACTCTACCGTGGACGTGCCCATTTCGGGCTTCCTCACCCCTCCCCTTGGACCCGTCGACCTGGAGCTCGGCGTGGTGGCGTACGACGGCGACCGAGGTGAAAGCGGCGATCGGTTGGGATTCAACGGCGGCAGCGGGTTTGAATACATCTCGGACGCTACCCACGACGAATCCAACGCGTTCAACAGCACCCACTCGAACGACGGCACCATGACACCTTGGCGCATGCCGGCATTCAACAACACGTTGGGCCACGACGCCAGCGTGTTTGTCCCCGACAACAGCGGCTACGACTTCTTGCCCAACAACGCCACCGAGGCNGAAATCAGGGTGACCACNGGNGGCGAATCCATCACCGTGCAGGTCATCACCTCNGTCATCGACGTGTACGAGCCCGACCTCCGGGCNACCGTCTACATNGANGANCTCAACGGCGGNGTGGCCGAGCCTGGCGACATCTTGGAATACACCGTCGTNGGCNAAAACCTGGGCAGCGACGCCGCCGTGGANGTCTACGCCACCACCACCCTGGANATCCGCACCACCTTTGTGGAAGGCAGNCTNGAGTGGGTGACCCCCAACGCGGTGGNGGACATGACCGACGCCGTCGGGGACGATCCGGGCGAGTTCATCGAGGCAGACCAAATGGTGCGCGTCCGNATGGGGTCNGGNGCCAACGGCACNCAAGGTGGTCNGTTGNACAACGANCCNTTGGGCATGGACAGCGTCGCCTACAAATACAANGTCGCNCTNACCGACGACTGCATGCTNCTGCAATGCGACGGGACGCTCACTGCAGAAGCCGACATCTACGGCGCGGGCAACATCTCGGGCAACGACCAGACGAACGACGGCGCCAGCGCCTTGGTGGACGAGAACGGCTGTCCTGTGGAGGAGGTCACGGTGTTGGAAGTCCAAACCGGCGTGTGCCCCCCTGTGTCCATCGAGCCCACAGGAACGACGTGCCTGGGCGACGACGTGGCGCTTGAAGTGCCGCAATTCGCCAACAACCCCCTGGCGCAGTCTCTGGCCAACTACACTTGGTCTGGCCCCAACGGCTTTGCGATGGACGGNCCCACGGCGTNCATCCCNGGTGCGGACTTCGAGGACGCCGGGACNTATTTGATGGANGTGACCTTCGANGGACTCGAGTGCCTNTTGAGCTCGGCCGATTACACCCTCGACGTGCACGAAGCCGTGCCCAACTTCGACCCACCCGCGTCCCAATGTTTGGACGACAACGCGTTCGACTTCGTGGCGGGAGGTGCCGTCTACGCTGGAGCTGAATACAGTTGGACGTTTGAAAGCGCCAACCCCACCACGGCTTCAGGCTTGGCCGTCACCGGCATCCAATTCAACGCAGGTGGCTGGCACGACGTGACCCTCACTTTGGATGAAATTGGATGCACCGGCACGGTCACCGACTCGGTGTTTATTGAGACACCTCCGGACTTGTGGGCTTTCGACGTCAGTGTTTACCCCTCGAGCGGGTGTGCCCCGTTGACGGTGCTGTTTTCCAGCGAAGCCAACCCCGACGAAGTGGCCCAAGGGTGGACGTTCAGCGACGGAGAAAGCAGCGACGCCGACGCCCCCGTGCACGTGTTCGAGACGCCAGGAACCTACGGGGTCGAGGTCACCGCAGTGTCGACGGGCAACTGTCCTGCCTCCATCGACTTTGCCGTCGACAGCTTGGTGGTGGTGCACCCCAANCCGCCGGTGGGGTTCNTGGCCACGCCTCAAATNGTGGACATCACCAACCCCGTCGTCACCTTGGAATCCTTGGTGGACAGCGTGAACACAGTGACCTACTTCGGCAGCGACGGCGGGAGCCTCAACGCNGCAAATGGCCANTACGTGTTCGACAANGGGGGNACCTTNCAATTGATNCANACNGTGGTCAGCCCTGANGGTTGTGTGTCCACCGCNATTGGAGAAGTCGTGGTCAACGGCACCCTCTTCTACGCCCCCACNGCNTTCACACCCGACGGAGACGGNCTNAACGACGTGTGGCTGCCCGTGGCNCGNGGCGTGGCCCGCTACCAAGCGCGCATTTGGAACCGATGGGGCGAGCTGGTGTGGTCCAGCCAAGACGCGGAGGAACCCTGGTTGGGTCAANNCCAAGGNGGGACCCATTTTGCCCCTGACGGCATCTACCTGTGGGAAGTGACCTACCTCGACCAAATCGACTATCCNCACATCGAGAGAGGCACCTTGATGCTCGCGCGCTGAGGCCCTCCTGCGGTACATTTGAGTCATGAAGATTGGAATCGTCCGNGAAGGCAAAGTGCCGCCAGACCAACGCGTGCCCCTGACCCCAGAGCAATGCGCTGAATTGAAGCGACTCTACCCCGAGGTGGAGCTCGTNGTGGAGTCCAGCGACGTGCGCCGAATCAAAGACGAAGAGTACCGCGAGGCCGGCATTGACGTGGTCAACTCCCTTCAAGAAGAAGGTTGCGACGTGCTGCTCGGCGTGAAAGAGGTGCCCACCGACGAGTTGATCGAGGACACCACCTACCTCTTCTTCAGCCACACCTACAAGCTGCAGCCTTACAACGCCAAACTCCTCAAGGCCATCGTCGACAAGCGCGTCAAACTCATCGACTACGAATTGATCAAACGCGCGAACGGACGGCGCGTCATCGGATTTGGACGTTGGGCAGGCATCGTCGGGGCGTTCAACGGCATCCGCGCATGGGGGTTGCGACACGGCTCCTTCGCCCTGCCCCGCGCCATCGATTGCAGCGACATGAAGGACATGATTGCCCACGCCAAATCCGCAGACCTGCCCTCCAACATGAAAATCGTCCTCACTGGAGGCGGCCGAGTGGGCATGGGGGCGCACGAGTTGTTGACGGCCCTGGGGTTGCGTGAAGTGCATGCCAACGCCTTCTTGAACGANGACTTTCACGAGGCTGTGTTCACCCGCCTTGACGTGGAGGATTACAACGCGCGCAACGACGGCGAGGCATTCTCCATGGACGAGTTTATCTCCGACCCCACCGGGTTCAAAAGCACCTTCGCCCCATACGCCCGCGTGGCCGACATGTACATCGCTGGGCATTACTGGGCGGAAGGTTCGCCGTTCTTGTTCACGCGGGACGACATGAAAGCAGAGGATTGGGCCGTCAAGGTGGTGGCCGACGTCAGCTGCGACATCGACGGACCTGTGGCGTGCACCCTGCGGCCCAGCACCATTGCCGACCCGCTTTACGGATACGACCCTGCCACCGAGTCCGAGTGCGCCTTCCACGACCCCAACGGCGTCACCGTCATGGCGGTGGACAACCTCCCCTGCGAGTTGCCGCGCGACGCGAGCCACGGGTTTGGCAAGGAAATGATGGCCCACGTGATCCCATTGCTTGTGGGAGGAGACCGGGACCAGATGCTCACCAACGCCACGGAAACCACGTTGGATGGCGCCCTGGCCCCCAAGTTCCAGTACCTCCAGAACTACATCGACCAAGCCTGATTGCTGGGCGCGGAGATGGCGCCGGGTTTACTGCGCCACAAAGACGTACGTGAGCGTGCCTCGCTGACGGCGCGGGGCGTCGGAGGAGGCGCTGAATTTGGCGAGCATGGCGCTGCGCAACGCGGCCTGACCGAAGCAATCCTCCACACTGCCCTGACGCAAGGATGCATCCACCACGTCGCCTGACGAGGACACTTCGATGTCCACCTCGACCATGGCCGCCCCCTCGCACAAGTATCCCGGGACATCCAAGTCACGGCCAGATCGGCCTTCCAAATTGTACCGCACCGTGACGAGCCCGTCGTACTGGGCGTCCCAAGCGTCGAAGGTTTGGCCCACATCTTGTCGCTTCACGTCCGCCTCACCTGCGGTGTCGAAGTCCTTTTCATGGGCGCCCAAGCGCTCAAATTCCGCGGCCTCCATGGCCCTCAGCTCGGCCTCCACTTGGGCTTCCAGCTCGGCTTGAGACACGTCTGAAGCTGAGCTTTGTCGCTCCGAACTGAGCTCGGATTGAGCGTTGGCCCGGAGGTTGGCCACCTGCTGGGCCAGCTTCGCTTGAAACGACGCTTCAAACGACTGCGCCGGCTCCACCACATCCTCGGCATCCAAGAAATCCACCGCCGCGTACGTCTCGCTCGGAGGCACGCCCTCGCTGACAGGCACCGCCACCATGGCGCCGAGCACAACCACGTGCAGCACAAGCGTGTACAAGATGGCTTGTCGAGCCAAGCCCATCAATCAGTCGTAGCTGAGGTTGGTGTTCATCTCCCACAGGTCCTTGGTGATGCTCTTGTCCCCGCGGAAGTAATACGTCCCCGTCTTGGTCACCACCTTCCGGTACCGCTCCACCACGTCGCCAATGCGCACGGTGCGTTGGATGACAAGGCCGTTCTGGATGTCGTAGCTGGTTTCCTGAACCCCTTGCGGAATGTCTCGGTCTTCGCTTGACAAGGCCAAATCCTGCCCCTGCTCCTGCGACACCGCCACTTGCATGTCCAAGTCCAGCATGGCGTCCAACNCGCGGTTGCGTCNGCCTTCGGCNCGCATCGATTTCAAGGCGTTGTTCGCACGCTTCAGCGCTTCAATTTCCTCCAANACCGCCGCGCGTTCTTGGCGATGCTCCGGCTCGCGACCGGGGTAGGCGTCTTGAACATCCTTGGGATTGATCTGACGTACACCGTTGTCCAGGGTCGACGATTGACGACGGGCTTGAGCCGCCCGGCCTTCGGCCTCGGCGCGCCAGCGGTCGTTTTGGGACGTCACTTCGTCCTTTTGGCCTTGGACTTCTGCCGCCGCAGCCTGCCGCTCGGACTGAAGGGCTTGCCGGTAATACGCCTCTGCTTCATCCTCAGTCTTGCTGGTGCGTTGCGACCAATTCTGGGCACGCGACTTGGCTTCTTGCTGTCGTGCAAGGCGCTCCGCCTCCCGTGCCGCTTGCTCTTCTTCCCAGGCGCGTTCGCGNGCTTTGCGCGCATCCTCTGCAGCCTCCACGTCCGNAGCCATCTCCTGCTGCGCCGCTTCCTGTGCGGCCGCGTCCTCGGCACGGGCTTGTGCGCGGGCCTCCTTGGCTTCTCTCGCGGCGGCGGCTTCCTCGGCCGCGAGGGCCTCCCGNTCGGCCTCGGCCTGTCGGCGAGATTCCTCGGCCCGGGCCGCTGCTTCTTCTGCACGTGCGGCGGCGTCCGCGGCGCGCGCCGCTTCTTCCTCCGCAGCTCTTGAGGCCGCCTCAGCTTCCCGTGCGGCCTGCTCTTCCGCGGCACGGGCGTCGGCTTCGGCTTGTTCCGCCGCTTGGGCCGCGGCTTGTTCTTCCGCCAGCGCAGCTGCTTCAGCCTCTGCGTCGGCGTTCAACGCCGCTTCAGCACGGCCCATGCCAGCGGTGGCCGCCTCGTCGCCCGGGATGAAAGACAAGGCTTTCTCGTACTCGTCGTACGCGTCTTCCCATCGGCCACGGGCCTCGGCACGCTCTCCGTCTTCCATGGCGTTGTCGTACCGCATCCGGGCACGCGCCAAATCCTCTTCCAGGTTGGCCACCCGGTCCAATTCNTTGGCCACTTTGCGGCGCATGTCGTTGGTGTGGCTCAGGTCAAACTCAATCCTCGCGCTGCGCTCGTTGAANGTGGCGATGCCGATTGGCGTGTCCAGAAGCGANTCGTCGAAACCCTCGACGTACGNGAAGAGNGACATGTCCAAATCGAANGTGAATCCNTCGTTCAACTCGCTCGGAGGCACCGCCGCGCCGTCGATTTGAACCCGCTTGGTCACCATGTCGGGCGCGCTGAATTCAATGATGTANTCGCTGCGCAAAGGCACATCGAGGAAATACTTGCCGTTGCGGTCCACGTCGATTTGGTCAAAGGCCTCCCCATTTTGGAGCACCGTCACCGTGACGTTGTCCATCTTGTCGCGGGTGTCCTCGTTCCTCACGGTGCCGCTGATGACCAACGACTGGCCCCACGTCCCCACCGACACCCCACATCCCAAGAGCAACCAAAGAACCGAGACGCGCAGCGCGTGCGCAGAAAAGGGTGTGCCGTTCATGGTGGGTGTCGTGTAGGTTTGCATCGTGCCAGGTCAGCCTAAAAATACAGGTTTCCAAGCAAAAGGCCCATGGCCAGAGATGGGACCGAGCATTTGGGAATCTCAAATGCTTCAGGCTTCTCCGTCAGCCCCCCTGGATGCCTTGGTGGTCGGAGGTGGCATCGTGGGCATGAACGCCGCCCTGGCACTGGTGTCTCGCAAGCCCGAGTGGCGCATCGCCGTTGTCGACGCCTTGCCCCTTGGCGGCGGTGGGTCCACCCGGAACGCGGGATTCACGTGCTTCGGCAGCCCCAGCGAACTGCTCGACGACTGGCGTGCGCTCGGTCC